>JACPDM010000074.1:3240-14381 GCA_016184045.1 Micavibrio aeruginosavorus
TTCGATCTGATCATCTTCGACCAGTACAGCCTCAACCGCATCCTGCCGAATTACTATTTCGCCAATATCGCCCGCTATGTTCAGGAAGGCGGAGCATTGCTGGAAGCCAGCGGCCCGTCCTTCGCCGGAACGGACTCCATATACACAACCGAACTGAAGGACATCCTTCCCGCTTTCCCCACCGGATCGGTGATGGAAGCCGCCTACACCCCGACCCTGACCGACCTTGGCAAGCGCCACCCCGTGACGCAGAATCTGAGCTGGGGCCAGGTGAAACATGGTGCCGGAAAGTGGGGTCCGTGGATGCGGCAGATCGCCGTGCAACCCAAGGAAGGCGATGTCGTCATGTCCGGCCTTCAAAATCAGCCGCTCCTGATCCTCGATCATGTCGGCAAGGGCCGCGTCGCGCAGCTTGCATCGGACCAGATATGGCTGTGGTCGCGCGGGTTCATGGGCGGCGGGCCGCAGGCCGAATTGCTGCGACGCCTTGCGCACTGGCTGATGAAGGAGCCAGAACTGGAGGAAAACGCCCTCGACATCGTTTCCGACCAGAGCAGCCTTCTCATCCGCCGCCGCAACCTTCACGATGCAGCGGCCAAAGTCACACTCAAGGCGCCGGACGGCAGCACGCAGGACATCGCCCTGAAAGAAGGGCGCGACGGCTGGCTTGAATTCCGCGTTCCCGCGCCGCTCTCGGGCATCTACAGCGTCGATGACGGTACGCAGCGCCGCTTTGCCATCGTCGGCGAAGCCAATCCCCCGGAATGGCGCTCGGTCGTGACGACGGATTCCATCCTGCAATCGCTCGTTACCGAAACAGGCGGGCAGATCGCCTGGGTTCCTGCAGAGGGCGTTCCAAATATCCGCCGCGTCAGCCACACCAATCACAGCTTCAGCGGGTCGGGGTGGATGGGCCTGCGCGACAACGACGCCTACAGCGTTACGGGCGTGCGCGACATTCCTTTCCTGCCGCCGTGGTTCAGCGCGGCGCTGCTGCTGGCGATGGCGATTGCGGCATGGTGGTTTGAAGGCAGGAGTGGCCGGGATCGCCGCCGCATCAGGCGTTAATCGAAAATCTCTGAAATCGCGATCGGCAGGTCCGTCAGGAGCGTGAATTTTTCGATCACATCCTGAACGTTTTCCGGCAATACGGGCAAATCCTGCGGGTTATGGCCAGTGATCAAAATCACGGGAATATCCGGGTTGGCCTGTTCGATTTCCCGCGCCAGAGCATCGCCCTGCATCTGCGGCATCGTCTGATCCAGTATGACAAGGTCGTAGGCATCCGGCGTCTGGCGAACCAGCGTCAGGGCCGCCTGCGGCAGGGCGGTCGTTTCCACCGTACACCCTTCCCGCTCCAGAAGGATCGCGATCATCTCCCGCACATCGGGCTGATCGTCGACGACCAGAACATGCCGGGCCGTTCCGCCCGCCTTTTCCGGGGCCGCCGCCGGATGGTCTTTCAGATGCGGGTTGATCAGGCGCTGCGCCTCTGTTCCGCTCTTGAAAATGGCGGCGGAGAAATTCCGCGCCTGCGATCCCGGCGGAAGGTCCTGCATCAGCATTTCGGCATAGGTGATCACCGTCGATAAAAGATTGTTCAGGTCATGGCGCAGTTTGTCGTCCATCGCCGCTACACCGTCGCCAGACCGGCCTGCTGCGCCAGCAACGCCGCTTGCGTCCTGTTCTTTGCGCCCAGCTTGCGGCAGATGCCGCGCACGTGCAGCTTGACCGTCACGACCTGAAGGTCCATCGCGTTGGCGATCTCTTTATTGGATGCCCCTTTCAGCAAAAAATTCAGGACTTCTTTCTCGCGCGGGGTCAATGGTATCTGGGCGCCGTCTACCGCGGCCCGTGGCGCCTCGCCATCGATTTGGTCGGCGTGATAGGACGGCAGCATCTGGTTGGTGTTGTGATCGACCGGCGTGAATTGTTCGCCACGCAGGATTTTGTAAATCCCCTGCAGCATGATTTTTCCCGGAAGGGTTTTGGGGAAATACCCCGCAGCACCCATGGCGAGCGCCTCCTCCACCTCTTTCTGTTCCGCAAGGCCGGAGAGAATAGCGACAGGCAGGTCGGGGTAGACATCCTTCATTTTCTTCAGCCCCTGAAGGCCGTTCATACCCGGCATCCGCAAATCGAGCATGACGAAATCGACATCGTCCTCCGACGCCAGAAGATTCATCGATTCATGAAAATCTTTCGCCAGAAGAACATTGACGCTGCTGTCCGACCGCTCGATATACTGGGTCAGCGCATCCCTGAACAGGGCATGGTCATCCGCAAGAATAATTTTCATATAAAACCTCAAAATAAGACATGCGGATTCCCGCCCTGCCAATAGTATAAAAACCCTCACCTTATGATATGATCGAAAGGTTAAGGATAATCAAGCGGCCAAGTAATCTAATTTCCTGCGATAGCCCGCGCGATCAGGGTTTTCAGGATTTATAGGAAACATGAATCGGCGCGGTGGCCTGCTGCACCTTGCTGAATTTGTGGCGGTAGATATATACCCCCTCCAGCACGCGCTGGACATAATTTCGGGTTTCGGCGACAGGGATCATCTCGATCCAGTCGATCATGTCGACGCTTTCCGTGCGCGGATCGCCGTTCATCCTGATCCATCCATCCACGCGGCCAGGTCCTGCATTATAGGCCGCGATCGCCAGCGGATAACTCCCGTCGAAACGCGAAATCATTTTGCCGATATAAATGGCCCCGAGACGGATATTATGATCCGGCTTTGTCGTCAGCCAGTCATTCTGGTGCGTGATGCCGTTGCGCTTCGCCACTTCCTTGGCCGTTGCCGGCATCAATTGCATCAGGCCGCGCGCACCTGCGGAACTTTGCGCTTTCTGGTCAAAGGCGCTTTCCTGCCGGATGATCGCATGGACCAGAGCCCACTCCTCCTTCACCGGCTTCATCCGCGCCAGCATCGTCGGAAAGGCATAATCCGCCATGACGACCCCCTTGGTCTGCGCCTTCTTGGCGATGGCGACTGAATCATGCGGATGCTGCCAATCATTCGCCATGCTGGCAGCCAGATAAAACTGGTCCGCCGTCGTTGCAGATTCCGCATAGGCCCGCAGAAAAGCACTGGCGTCATCGCGAATCCCGGCGCGGTAGAACAGCCGCGCCGCTTGTATTTTATCGTTACGCTCGAAAGCGCGGCGCTTTTCCACCGACAGCACCGGCGTGATGGTCACGGGTTCGGAATCCCGGCCCAGCTTGGCCAAGGCCATCTGCCCGTAAAACGTCGTCGGATATTTCGCTCCGACTTCATACCATTTCTCGGCGATCTCTGGATGTTTCAGCGCTTCGCTCGCCCGCCCGGCCCAATAGGCGGCGCGGCCCTTGGTGATCGGCATGGTGGTTTTGTGGTACAGCGCCTCGAAATATTCGAACGCCTCCCACGGCTTGTTCAGGAATCTGAGGGCCAGCCACCCGGCCAGAAACTGAGCCTCGGCATAAGACGGCCCCTCTTTCAGGCCGTGCTTGGCCACCAGCAGATAAGCGCCCTCATACTGCTTGCGCTCCATCAGGCGGCGCGCCTGAATATGCCGCTCCTTCCACCAGTCGTCGGGATTGGCGATCAGCTCCGGCGGCGGCGGATTGTGCAGGATTTCCAGCGCCCGGAAATCGAGATCTTTTTTACGCCGCCAGCGCAGCCGCTCCAGCGCCAGTCCGGAATCGTTCTGCAGATAGGGCGGCACCTTGGAGACCAGAACGTCAACCCCGGGCTCGCCCTTCGCCAGCGCGATCCGCGCCTCGGCCAGTTCCGGATACCCCTTGCCCAGCATCCAGGCGATAGCCCGGGCGTTCGAATATTGACCCTTGTAGAGCGTCATGCTGAAACGGCGCTTGTGCGCGTCTTTGGAAATCATCTTGCCGTAGGTTTTCAGGAAACGGTCCTGCTGGTCGGGGGTCAGGGTGGCGTCGCCCCACCACTGGCTGATGACGGCTCCCATTTTCTGGACATCCATGCCTTGCGCGCGCAGGGCCTTCATATAGCGGTCCATACCGTCGGCAGTATGCGGTTCGAATTCCTGGAACCAGCGCACAATCGCATCCGGCGGCGTATTGTCGTTGATCGATTTTTCCGCCGCCAGTTGCAGCGTCCCCTGCTGCGGCCAGTCGGGAACCTGCCGCACGAAAGCCGAAACCCGGTTGAAGGCAAACGGGCCTTCAGCCGTGGTGTAATACATCCAGTAATAAATCCGCGCCGCCAGCGGATCGTGGGTCTTGGCGATCTGCGCCTCGGCATAGGACCATTTTTTCTGCCCTGCGGCCTGAATGGCCCGCATCACCGCCGCCTTGTCGTTTTCCGCCATCCCCTGCGCCCTGACGGGAGGCGCGAAAAGCCCCAGCACCAGAAAGACCGCAGCGCAAAACGCGAAAAACTTGAACCGCAAGTGTCGGGGGCAACCCAAGGAGAGTTTGATGTTTCACGGATCGATCACCGCCCTGATAACCCCGTTCCGCGACGGCGCGCTTGACATGGACGCGTTCGGGCGCCTGGTCGAAGGACAGATCGAACAGGGAAGCCATGGTCTGGTGCCGTGTGGAACGACAGGCGAGTCGCCGACGCTGACGAAAGAGGAACATGACCTTATTGTCGAGCGCACCGTCGCGCTGGTCAAGGGCAGAATCCCCGTAATCGCCGGAACCGGCACGAATTCCACAGCTTCCACCATCGAATCCACGCTGCGCGCCCAGCACGCCGGGGCCGACGCCGCCCTGATCGTCACCCCCTATTACAACAAGCCGACGCAGGACGGCCTTTACGCGCATTATAAAGCCGTCCATGACGCCACCGATATCCCGATCATCATTTACAACATTCCCCCGCGCTGCATCATCGACATGTCGGTCGATACGATGAGCCGCCTTGCCGAATTGCCGCGCATCGTCGGCGTCAAGGACGCCACCGCGGACCTGACCCGCCCGACCCTGCTGCGCAATCGCGTCGGTCCGGATTTCTGCCAGCTCTCCGGCGAAGACGGCACCGCGCCCCTGTGCGCGCAAATGCAAAATGCGTGGCGTGCCGGGAATATCAAGGAAGCGGAAACCATCCGCGACCGCCTCGCGCCGCTGAACAAGGCCCTGTTCTGCGAAACCTCCCCCGCGCCGATCAAATATGCCGCCTCGCAACTGGGGATCTGCACGGATGAAGTGCGCCTGCCGATGCTCCCCGCCACGCCCGCCGCCCGCGCGGCCGTGGATAAAGCCATGGAGTTCGCCGGACTGCATAAGGCGCAAAACCCGGCCCCGGCCCGCGCGGCGGGATAAGGGCGGCCCCCCGCCGCCCATAATTGGACATAATCTGTAATTATGGGGACTCCGGCCCTGCTTTGCAACCCATGCGGCGCAGGTTTCCCTTCGCTTCCGCACCGCTTTCACGTTAAAACCTTGTCATGGCGAAGAAAGACAAAACCAAAGCCGGGATGATTTCGATTAACCAGACGGTTGCCGACAACCGCCGGGCGCGGTTCGACTATTTTCTGGAGGAAAAATTCGAGGCCGGAATCGTCCTGACCGGCACGGAAGTCAAATCGCTGCGCCTTGGCCAGTGCAGCCTCAATGAATCCTACGCGCAGGAAAAAGGCGGGGAAATCTGGCTGATTAACGCCCATATCCCCGAATACAAGCAGGCCGGGCCGCATTTGCAGCACGCGCCGAAGCAGCCGCGCAAATTGCTGCTGAAGGAGCGGGAGATCAACCGCCTGATCGGCGCGGTCACGCGCGAGGGCTATACCATCATCCCCGTGCGCCTTTATTTCAACGGCAAGGGCCGCGCCAAGGTCGAGATCGCCCTGGCCAAGGGAAAGAAAAACTACGACAAACGCGAAACGACAAAGCAGCGCGACTGGGACCGCGACAAACAGCGCCTGATGCGAAAGCCGGAATGACGGCCCCGGCGTGGCCGCGGAATGCGGCAGATGCAATCGCGCTGCAAAACACGCTGCGGAATCAGGTCAGGATCGAGGATGATTTCGGCGCCATCCGCACCATCGCCGGGATCGATTGCAGCTACGATATCAGGAACAATCTCAGCCGCGCCGTCGTCGTGGTGATGGAGCGCCATGCCCTTGAGCCCGCCATCTCCGTCATGGCGTTCCTGCCGACTGTTTTTCCCTACATTCCCGGCCTGCTGTCCTTTCGGGAAATTCCGGTGATCCTTGAGGCCCTGTCCCTGCTTCCTGAAAAACCGGACCTGCTGATGGTCGATGGGCAAGGCATCGCCCACCCGCGCCGCCTTGGCATTGCCGCGCATCTTGGCATCATCACCGGCCTCCCCGCCATCGGCGTCGCAAAATCGCGGCTGACCGGAACCTGTGACGAGCCGGATTCCGTCCGCGGCAGCACCGCGCCCCTGCTGGACAAAAATGGACTGAAAATCGGCACGGTCCTGCGGAGCCGCGATCATGTGAAACCGCTCTTTATCTCCCCCGGCCACCGCATCGGACACGATGCCGCTGTCGCCCTCACGCTGGAATGCCTGCGCGGCTACCGCCTGCCGGAGCCGACGCGCATCGCCGACAAGCTGTCGAAAGTGAAGGTATAATAAAAAAACCCGCCGCAATCGCTGCGGCGGGCTTTCGCTGGAATATTCCTTGCGCGATCAGGCGGCGGATTTTTTACCGCGCTTGGCCGTCACGGCACCGTCGCCCGCATCGTCTTCCGGCGTCACTTCGGCCTCTGCCGCTTCCGCCGGGCTGTCCGGCCCGACCAGCATGGCGTCGGCGACGACCCCGGCCTTCTTGCGGATTTCCATCTCGAGCTTCGCCGCCACTTCGGGGTTATCCTTCATGAACTGCTTGGCATTCTCGCGGCCCTGGCCGATACGCTGGCCGTCATAGGCGAACCACGCGCCGGATTTCTCGACGAGGCCACCCTGAACGCCAAGGTCGATCAGCTCGCCGACCTTGGAAATGCCTTCGCCGTACATGATGTCGAATTCGACCTGACGGAACGGGGGCGCCATCTTGTTCTTCACGACCTTGACGCGGGTCTGGTTGCCGGTCACGGTCTCGCCATCCTTGACCGAGCCGATCCGGCGAATATCCATCCGCACCGACGCGTAGAATTTGAGCGCATTGCCGCCCGTCGTCGTTTCCGGAGAACCAAACATGACGCCGATTTTCATGCGAATCTGGTTGATGAAAATCACCACCGTGCGCGAGCGGGAAATCGACCCGGTGATCTTGCGCAGCGCCTGCGACATCAAACGCGCCTGAAGCCCCATATGGCTGTCGCCCATCTCCCCTTCAAGCTCGGCCTTCGGCACCAGCGCCGCGACCGAGTCGATGACCAGAACGTCGAGCGCGCCGGAGCGCACCAGCGTATCGGCGATCTCCAGCGCCTGCTCGCCCGTATCCGGCTGCGAGATCAGCAGATTGTCGATATCGACGCCGAGCTTCTTGGCGTAAGACGGGTCGAGCGCATGTTCCGCATCGACGATCGCGCAGGTGCCGCCGGCTTTCTGCGCCTCGGCCATGATCTGCAAGGCGAGCGTCGTCTTGCCGGAGCTTTCCGGGCCGTACACCTCGATAATCCGCCCGCGCGGCACGCCGCCGATCCCGAGCGCAATATCCAGCCCCAGTGAGCCGGTAGAAATCGCCTCGACCTGCATCGGATTGTTATCCCCGGTGAGCTTCATGATCGAGCCCTTGCCGAAAGCGCGCTCGATCTGCGCCAGCGCGGCGTCGAGAGCCTTTTGTTTGTCGCCGGATGTACGTTGTTCCATTGCGGTCCCTGCCTTGAGTTGTGTGATGGTGTCGGTCATTTGGAGTCTCTCCTGTTTTTGCATAAGGACCACCCCTTCGCAATCCGGGAGACGGCCGCTTTGTTGAATTGTCCTCAAGAACGGATGATTCCCGTCTTGTTCTTGACTGTACCTTGTTTGTTCTTTTTGTAAAGGGAAAAAACAGAACACAAACAGAACATTTTTTGATTTGCATAACAAAACGCGGTGCCTATAATCGCCCGGGACACAGAAGAGAAGAGAAGAGAAGAGAATATGAAACGCACCGCAGCCCTCGGCACCGCCTTATGCCTTGCCTTCAACATGCTCGCCAGCCCTGCGGCGCAAGCGCATCACAACGCCCTGCTGGACCCCTTGCGATTCCACAACCTGCATACGGATGAGGACATCAGCGTCCCGCACCGGCACGGGCAGGCCATCAGCAGTACGGCCAACCGCTTCCTGCGCGACTGGCGCCGGAACGAACCGACCCGGATGGATTCGCGGCTGTTCGATCTTCTGATCGCGCTTCAGGACGCGATCCATAAACGCCATCCGGACATGGCCGTCCGTTTCAATGTCATTTCCGGCTACCGCTCCCCCGCGACGAATGCCAGCCTGCGCGCGGGCGGCGGGTCGCAGGCGAAACAATCCCTGCATATGGAAGGAATGGCCATCGACATCGCCGTGCCGGGCATAAGCACGAAAGAATTGCGCGACATCGCGACCTGCCTCAAGGCGGGCGGCGTCGGCTATTACGAAGCCGACGGATTCGTGCATGTCGATGTCGGCAATGTGCGTTACTGGCCGTCGCGCGCCTATCTGAAAAACCTGAGCTGTTGACGGGCCTATTCGGGAACGGCTCCAGCTGCCTTATAATCAAACTCCCAAGCCCCTACCGTAAGCCTCCATTGGTTTCTTCATCCAGATATGATTTAGCAGCAATATTTATATATTTCGCTTTTCCGTTGCCTGGGTTAATAGACAGCGCCTTTTCTGAATAGTTCAACGCCTCCCGATAAGATTGAGACTTCATCTTTTTACGGATGGTAACTTCGTCATAGTATCCAAGAAGAGACATTTTTTCTCCGCGCTGGTAAGAAAGTTCTGCAAGCTCCGAAAACAATTCATCATCGCTGGGATAGGCGTTGATAAGCTCTATAAGAATCTGTTCTGCATTTGAAAAATCTCCATGCTCTTTAAGAAAAAACGTCTTTTTCAAAAAAAGATCTTTAGAGCTTTTATGATGTTCTATTTCCTTATTCAAGACTTCCAACTTCCCCCGATATTTCTGCAATTTCTGTATATCTTCCAAGTGTTCTTCATAGAGTCCGCCTCTATCACAACCCACTAAATGCACACGCACTGGAAGATCATTATAGACGTCATCCAAAAACAATACGTACTTTGTGCCTATATCAGGCTGCAGCTGCTTAGTGGGGCCACACGCTGAGCCTGTTCCCCAGTATATGATAGCTTCTTAGCATCCTCAAAGTCAGGCCGCTCGCACATGCAAGCGAATGATGTTTTTGGTAAAAAAAGAACGACAAGAAGAATAACAAAAAATTTTCGCAGCGACATATCCTATTGCTCCAATAATCAGATTCCCATTTTGCACCAAGATTGCGGCATTATCTTCCGCATGCAACATCCGGTATAGGCTACAGGCATTCGCACAAGGTGCCAATACGGTTTACTTTAACCACGGATGGACACAGATACATCCGTGTCCATCCGTGGTCAAAAATTCCGGTCACGGTTACCCTCAGAAGGAGTAACGAACCCGGAGTCCCCCTGCGCCCCTTTGCGTGCTCTGCGTTTAAAAATTTTCTTTTCGACAAAACCCCCGCCCGCCGGTCAACCTTGACATATACAGGAATTTATGCCTATAATATCCCTGTAAAATGCGGATTCCCCTGCCCGGCCATAAAAACCGGAAAAACTCAACTGCCCGCGGCGTCCGCTGCGCCCAAAAAATCGACGAACGAACTGAGTATGCGGATTCCCCTTTTCTTTCAAGGCCGCTCACAACAAAAATAGGAATTGTTTCACGTGAAACAATTCCTATTTATGGGCCCTGATCCCGCTTTCCCGACCTAAAGCCAGCGTTTGAGCGGCCTGAAGAAATACCGCGTCGCCTCCCATGAATCCTTCCCCATCACCTTCAGGGTATGGGCGGTCACGGCGATGTTCCTGACATCAAAGCCTCCGGGCCGGTGCGGATGGGGGATAATCATCGCTTTGTGTTCCGCGATGATATTGGCGGCGGCGAAATCGCGTTTCAGCTCATCCCTGTTCCGCCGCGCCGTTTGCGTCAGCCCCAGCGCGATCCATCCGCCCATGCACAGCGCCAGACCGGTCAAAGGCACAAGATTTGATCCCGGTACGGGAATCGGCGCCAGAATAAAGCTGATCGGAAGAGCATAAAAAGGGTAGGCAATGCGATTTTTCTGAACGTCCTCGCGGGCGATCCGGGTAATGGATTTGGCCGTGACCGCGCCGTACAGCGTCAGCCTGTCACCCAAAGAAAGCTGGTTGAAAACGGGGGTCAGTCCGCCCCCCTCCCTGTCGTTCATCCCGTTGCGATCTCCCGCGGCGGTTTTTCGCCTGTTGATTTTCCGGGCATCATAGAGCAGATCGCGCCTGTTGGGAATGGCCTGATAAATCGTGGAAAATCAATCCCCAAGGGCCGTCCAGTCAATCGGCGCGCGCCCGCGGGAGGAAAGATAATCATTGGCCTTTTTAAAATGCCCGCAGCCTAAAAACCCGCGATGCGCCGACAGCGGCGACGGGTGCGGTGCCTGCAGGACCAGATGTTTTTCGCGGTCGATAAACGCGCCCTTTTTCTGCGCGTAGGCCCCCCAGAGCATGAACACGGCATGGTCATGGCGTTCATTGACGGCGCGGATGATCGCGTCGGTGAACTCTTCCCAGCCGCGCTTCTGGTGCGATCCGGCATTGGCCTGCTGCACGGTGAGCGTCGCGTTGAGTAAAAGAACCCCCTGCCGCGCCCATCCGGTCAGGTCGCCGTGCCGCGGCATCTTCGCGCCGAATGTCGCTTCGATCTCTTTATAAATATTCATGAGGCTGGGCGGAACCGGAATGCCCCGGCGCACCGAAAAGGCAAGGCCATGCGCCTGATCCGGGCCGTGATAGGGATCCTGCCCGATGATGACGACCTTCACCGCGTCGAACGGCGTCGTGTTCATGGCGTTGAAGATCTCCGGCCCCTTGGGGTAAATGACGCGGCCCGATTCTTTTTCGGCCAGCAGAAAGGCTTTGAGATTATGCATGTAAGGCCGGTCAAATTCACCGCCGATCCGGTCCAGCCAGCTTTGTTCGAGCGCGATGGCCGTCATCTACCCCTCCAGCGCCTCTTTCACCTTCGCCGCCA
>JACPDM010000073.1 GCA_016184045.1 Micavibrio aeruginosavorus
AGCCGCACCGCGAACGCGATGATCTGATCCGCCATAAACAGGAAAATCGATGAAATCAGCACCATGGTGAACACCGCCACCGCGCTGATGGTCGTTTCCTTGCGCGAGGGCCAGGTGACTTTCAGCATTTCGGCGCGAACCTGTTTGTAATATTCGACCGGGTTCATCATGATCCGTCTTCATCCTTCCAGAACGATAATATCCATCCGCCGACCAAAGGTTCGTATCGCGGCTTGGCCGGGGGAGGAACCTGAATTGTCGGGGAATAGCAGATTTTTAGCCGAAACCCGCCCGCCGGTCCAGCGAAATCTGCCCGGAATACGAAAAAAGGCCGGGGGGAGGCCGGCCCTTTTCCTGCAAGAGGGGAAGGCGCGGCCTTATTCTAACGGTGTCCAGCTTATATCCAGCCCCGATAACGCCCCCAGATACTCGTCGAGTGTTATGAGTCCGACGCAGGGCTGTGCGCCGGTCGTTGTTGTTTGGCCGCCAGCCAGCTTTTTTGCCATCAGAACCGCCGGCATGCAGGGGATGTAAGGACCGTCACCGGAGCGGGCGGTGAGTGCGAACGCTATGGATTTGTCGCTGCCGTCTTTGCCTTTGCCGGAAAGATTCATATGAAAGGCGCTGTTGGCGCTGCCCAGCCAGTCGAACAGGAACGACGCTTTCAGGAGCAGCGGCGCGGCCTTTTCCAGCCTGCGGATCAGCCCGAGACGCACGAGCCACGATAGCCCCCAGAGGCTCAAATGAATGAACGGGATTTCCAGCCCGGCATAAAAACGAACCGTCTTCAGATCCGGATAACGCTTCGGAAACAGGGCAAGATCGGGCACATCGCAATTGCCGAGCAGCCGCCAGCCGAGTTCCGGATATTTGCGAAGGCGCAGGCCTTGCCAGCCATAGACATTTTGCATTTGCCCGTCGATCAGGGTCGGGAACGGCTTGCCGGTATAGCTTAAAATCGCCGCCGTGGTAGCAAGGCCGCGATTGGTTTTCTGCGCGGTCGTGATGCCGTAATCGAGTTTTTCCAGCCGCTCAAACGCGCCCCGGTAATGATCGACCAGCGCCACAGTCAGGCAGGGGACGGAGCTCGCGCCACTGACAACCAAAACACTTTTTTTTCTGGCGGCCTCGTCAAGCACAGTAATGCCGCCAACAAAAGCACGGCCATCGGCAAGATCGATGTAATGACAGCCCTGCGCGATACAGGCCTTGGCGACATGATAATCCTGCGCCTGAAACGGGCCGGAGGTGTGAATGACAATATCGGGCTTCAGGGCCGCCAGAGATTCCGGCAGACCGCTGTTGATATCAAAGGCAGCTGCCTCCGGCCTGTTCACCGCATCCAGCCCTGCGATCAGATTTTCAGCCTTCCCGCGCGAGCGCCCGGCGACAATCAGTTGCAGATCACTCTCCCGCGCCAGTTTTTTGCAGATAAAACTGCCGAAATTTCCGTACCCGCCGATGATGAGGACGCGTTTTACCACTTGTCCCCCGGATTATATATCTCTGATACAGGTAAACTCTTCTCTGTCCGGGCGGGAAAACGCTTGTCCAGATACTCCCAAACACTGCTGGAAAGGAATGCCATCAACACGGCCAGCAGGCCTAGAAAGAAGCGATAAGTGTAAAAACTGAACAATCCGCCAACGGCCCGGATTATAAAATTTTTTGAGGAAGATGCCGTGCCCGGCGATGTTATCGAGAACACAACAATCGCCCCGAAAATGCATATCAAAAAGACAATCCAGCTTGCGAAAGCAGCCGCCTTTATGCCTCCGGCAAGGCCAGCAACCGCAATCGGGAAAAGCAGAGCCCCGCCCAGCAGTTTATATAAGTTTTTATCATTGTTCATCGACATCAAAGCCTTTCCTTCATCACCTTGAACCGCCCCCGGTACTCGTACACCTTGCCCCACCGTGGATGAGTAATGTGGACGAACATGTCGAAGGTCTCATCATCCACCGGTATTTCCTCGGCATAGCCCGCGCCCATAACCGGCGTTAGCGGCAGCGGGATCAAATGGCCGAAGAGACTCAAGCAATAGCCCTTATGCTGCAAGATGACTTTGCCGTCCTGCCACAGATAGCGCATACGCCAGCCGATGCCAAAGCGCATGATCTCGACAATGTCACTATCCGCGATCTGGATCATTCGCGAGCGAAAAGCGTATGGATTGCGGGTTTTGAAGTGGAAGATGCGGTTGAAGTGGAAGGCCTTGGTATTCCGGTCGCTTTCAAAATGAACGGTTACCGGCACATCCTTTTCGTTATGCGGCGGAATGCCGCCCATCAGCCAGAAGAACGGCGCAAACGCCTTGACCGGCCCGGCACACGTGACATGCAGCACGCCCTCCACGGTAACCTTGTCGTCCGTATACGGCCGGTTTGCGTAGTGCCTTTTGATAACGGGCGGCAGATCATCCCACGCCGCGCCGAATACGCTTTTAAAAATGGGTTCGTTGGCATTCATGCTGGCTTCACCACCATCAGGAAAAATACGATCACCAGCCCGATAAAAGCGGGCCAGCCGAGAATGAACCAGATGCGGAACAGCCGGGGATAACGCTCCGGCAGGGGTGTGCCGTTTTCAAGACTCTCCGCCAGCATTTTTTTAAGCTGGATCTGAATCCAGACGACCGGCAGCCAGCAGGCCCCGGCGACCATGTAAATCACATACGTCCACGCGAGCCACGCATCCATCCAGCCAAAACCGCTCCGCCAGACCAGCCAGAAACCCGTGAGCGGCTGGATGATAACGGCAGGAGTCGTGAACAGGTAATCGGCCAGAACCGTCGTCCGGGCGGCAAAGAATTTTTCCTGCAGGTTGTCGGTGAAGTGTGAGCGCAAAAAGAAAAATGCCGTTCCCAGCCCTGTGCCGAAAAGGATCGTGGCACTGATGATATGGAGCATTTTGATTAGAAAATAAAAATCCATCGCCGGGAAACATTAAAGCGATTTTTGCCGCATGAAAAGGCACGGAAAATGGCAGGGGCAGAGGGATTCGAACTCTCTACCTTCGGTTTTGGAGACCGGCGCTCTACCAGCTGAGCTATACCCCTATGGTAAAAAAATAGTCCGACGCGGGCGTCTTTCCGGGGCCATAGATACCAAGAAAGACGGCGAAAGATCAATCTCTTTTCTTGCGGATTTCTTACGGAAGCAGGTTTTGCAGCTCCGGATAGACCCGGAAACGGCCCTGCGACAGGTTAATGCGGACAAAATCGCGCATCGGCTTCTTATCCAGAATCCCGGCCAGATGGTCGAAGCCCGGGGCCGGTTTCGAGCGCGTCTCCACGGTCAGGTCGCGAAAGACCTTGCGCAGGCGGGCTTCTTCATCCGCCAGAATCTTGGGATCGCCCTTTTTCATTTCCATCTCCACCTGGAACAGATCCCAGGTAAATCCGGTGAAGGCGCGCGCGCGCGCCATGTCGGTGGAAAGCTCGATCTGCGTGTCTTTGTCGCCGTCCGGGTGGTAGAGCAGCTTCCAGCGCTGGCTGACGATCTGGATCAGCGGGAAGAGCGCGACATCCGCCAGCTTGCCCTTGTTGAACGCCGCCTTGAGGAAAGACGCTCCCGCGCCCTCGACGGCCTCCAGCACCGGCAGGCCCCGACGCAATTTGGCCGGATATTCGAGCCGGTCGAGCGTATGGTCTTCCTCGCTGCCCGACGCGCCGACCTTGATGACCTGCTTGTAGGGCCAGCCATCGGCGGATTTGTCGCCGCGATACTCGACGCGCAGCTCGATCCCGGCGCGGTTTGCGGTCAGTTTCGGGTCGTCGAAATAGTGGCGGAAGCGCAGATCGCTGTTCGATTGCGGCACGTGCAAGGGCATGTCCGACAGCCAGTCCCCGGCAAAACGCGGATCGTTCAGGGTCACGTAATGGGCATCAGCGATCACAAAATCCTGAATCTGTACCAGATGCGCCACGGATGAGGCATTGAGCTTGCGCTCCTGCTCATAGAACGTGTCGGAGATCCGGATGCCAAGGGCGTTTTGCTTTTTTGTTTTCATAAGCCGGACCATAAGACCATGTGGCTTTTCAATGCAAGAAAAAATTTGCCCTTGCCGCCCCCTTGTGCTGAACATGACCGGATCATGAAAAAACCGCCCCGCTACTGCCAGCTTCGCGCCGCCTACGCGCCCCTGATCGCGGCGGCCCTGCTGCGCGATCCCCTGTTCGGACAGGACGGCGCGGGGGGCGATGCCGCGCGGGCGCTGCGCCTCAAGCAGGCGCGCGGGGACGGAGTGGGGGCCCTTCAGGACATGGCGCTCTGCGGCCCCGTCTTCGACGCCTTCGCCCGGCAGACAGACCCGACCGCGACGCGCAGCGACCCCGGCTCCGCCTTCAAATATCTCGGCTGGATCTGCCGCGTCTGGCTGGCGGCAGGGGCGCAGCAGCCCATGCTGGTGGAAGATCTTTATAAAATCCGCGGCGATCTCCAGAACTTCATCACATGGAAAAGACGTCTGGCGCAGGATGGCCGCTCCACCGACATCGCGGATTATGCCTCGCTCGACGCGCTTGGAGCGGCGCTGGCCCCGTACAAGGCCGCACGCGACCTGCGCCGCGCCAAGCGCCTTGCGCCGCTGCAGGACGGCGCGACCCTTGTCCATGGCGGCGCAGAAGGGCGCATCTATCTGATCCACACATGGGAAGCCGCGAAAATTCTGGGCGCGGGCACGGAATGGTGCGTGTCCATGAAGCACACCGATAGTCATTTCATCCGCCACCACGCCGAAAACCCGATTTTTTTCTACATCCTGCCGCAACAAGACCCTCTCGGGCGGCAGATCAAATATGCCGGGACGGGAACGCGGCTTTACGACATCAACGACAAGAACCCGCGCGGTGTTCCGCCCGCCCTCTCCGCCCTGATTTCCGCGGCGCGGGCAGCCCTTGGCGCGGAAGAGCGCAGCATCCTCGACGCGCATGGCGGATACCGGGGTTATGCCGCGCCCGGACCCTTGCAAGAGGCCGCGCCGAACGCGGGAACCCCGGCCCCGCGCGATACCCTGCCGCCGCTGCCCCCCGGGCAGGACAGCGCGCTGACATGGCTTATACTTGAGATCGAATGCAGCCCGTTCGAGGATTCGTCCGGCCTGCGGCCGATCGACCGGGCGCATTTCGCCGATCCCCTGTTCATGCGCCATGCCCTGCGCCGCAGCAGCAAAGCCCTGCAATGGGCGGACCCGGCGCTGCGCGGGGATCCTGCCTTCCTGCGCGCCTGCCTTGGCGATTATCTGGCCGCGGGCAAGCCCGAACAGGGCGTTGCGTTCCTGCGCGTCATGCGCCAGCTCGGCGAAGGCATCGACCCTCTCGGCCATCCGGGACTGCGCACCGAAATGGTCCGGATTTTGCGCACCCTGCATGCGCAGGGGCGGCAGGCCGACGCCTTTTGCGAATGCACGCGCCATATCGCCGCATTGCGCCACCCCGCCCGCCTGCCCGCGCTGGCGGACGTGATCGCGTTCCTTGAATCCGGCGACAAGCCCGCTCCCGCGCCGATGAACCCGCCGCCCCGGCCCTGAAAAGCAACGCCGCACCAGTGGGCAGCCGCGCAAACGAAAACCCCGCCTTGCGGCGGGGTTTTGCATGAATGCGTTTATCTGAAGCGCTTACTTCAAAATCTTGGCCACAACGCCTGCGCCGACGGTTCTGCCGCCTTCGCGGATGGCGAAGCGCAGACCTTCGTTCATGGCGATCGGGCAGATCAGCGTCACCGTCAGTTTGACGTTGTCGCCGGGCATCACCATCTCCGTGCCGGCCGGAAGCTGGCACTCGCCCGTCACGTCCGTCGTCCGGAAGTAGAATTGCGGGCGGTAGTTGGAGAAGAACGGCGTATGACGGCCACCTTCGTCTTTCGACAGGATGTAGGCTTCGGCCTCGAACTCGGTGTGCGGCGTGATCGAACCCGGAGCGCACAGAACCTGTCCGCGCTCGACTTCCTCACGCTTCGTGCCGCGCAGCAGCGCGCCGATGTTGTCGCCGGCCTGACCGGAGTCCAGCAGCTTGCGGAACATCTCGACGCCCGTGACAATCGTTTTCTGGGTCGGGCGGATACCGACGATCTCGATCTCCTCGCCAACCTTGATCACGCCCTGCTCGACGCGGCCCGTGACGACCGTGCCGCGGCCCGAGATGGAGAACACGTCTTCCACCGGCATCAGGAACGGCTTGTCCAGCGGACGGGTCGGGGTCGGAATGTACGAATCCACAGCTTCCATCAGCTTCAGGATCGCCTGCTCGCCCAGTTCCGGGTTCTTGCCTTCCAGCGCGCACAGGGCCGAGCCCTTCACGATCGGAATATCGTCGCCCGGGAAGTCGTATTTGCTCAGCAGCTCGCGGATTTCCATCTCGACGAGGTCCAGCAGCTCCTTGTCGTCAACCATGTCCACCTTGTTCATGAACACGACGATCGACGGAACGCCAACCTGACGCGCCAGCAGAATGTGCTCGCGGGTCTGCGGCATC
>JACPDM010000077.1 GCA_016184045.1 Micavibrio aeruginosavorus
TGCCCCGCCTCAGCCGCCTTTTCTCCCCACATCCACTGTAACCAAAAAACCGAACCGGGAGCACAACCATGAGAACCGAGCCGCACCACCCCCATACGCCTCCAATGCCGTTGCCTGTCGTGAAATCCATCGACGCAAAAAGCTACCGCGAGGAAATGTATTTCCCCTTCGCGGAAGAGGAAAAAGCCGCCAAACCCCGGGTCCAGCACTGATATAGAAAAAGCGCGGTAAAACGGGATATGCCCGTCTTACCGCGCCCTGTTACCTCTTTTTAAGCCTGTTTACTGTGCTTCGCCTTCGCAAGGAACGTTGTCGAGGAAGCTGTTGGCGCAAGCGATATCGTCACCCGCATTGCCAGCCGCTTCGGTCCCTGCTGCAGGAGCGCCTTGCCCGGCGCCGCCAGCTGCGGGCTCGAGATTGGCGAGTTCCTCAACGCTGCCGGGCTGCTGCTGGCCTGCGCTTCCCTTGCCCTTGCCGCCAGCCGCCGGAGCGATGGCCGCAAGCACCGCCGCTGCATTCGACTGCGGCGCGGCAACGGAAGCCGCACGGATGCCGACATCGGTATCCATCGCCAGCACCTCAAAGGACTCGAACGGCAGATCCTGAACAATCGCCTGGTTCGCGACCGAAACGACCGGACGGGCCAGCGGATCAAAGCTGATCGTCGGGATGACCGGGTTCGGTGCCGCAGGCGGAACCGGGGCCGCGGTAATCGTCAGGAAGTTCGGCTCATACCCGATGGTATAATTCTTCCCGGCTGTCAGCGTTCCCTGATTGATCTGGTACGGACCGCCCGCAACCGTTTCACCCGGAACACGCTCCAGAGCGCCCGTGAAGGCGTCCGTCCCGAACAGTGTGCCAATATAGGTGTAGGTCAGAAGCGGATCAGGCGTACCTTCAACTTTCGTCTTGGGATCGGCAGTGACATACAGTCTCGCAGGATTCACCGTCAGCGTGCCGTCAACATAGCCAATCGTGTAGTTCGAAGACGTCAGGCCGGATGCCACGATGCCGTAGCTCCCGACATTCACCGCACCCTGCGACGTCCCGCCGTAAGCCAGCGCTCCACCCAGATCGGTTTCATCGTCGCCGCCAACGAACCCGACATAGCTCACGCCGTTGCCGCCGCTATATGCGCTGCCGTCATAAGATCGGTTTCATCGTCGCCGCCAACGAACCCGACATAGCTCACGCCGTTGCCGCCGCTATATGCGCTGCCGTCATAAGCTTTCGTCTGGTCATTCGCCGTGATCGTCAGCGCCGCAGGATTCACCGTCAGCGTGCCCGGATTGTAATTGATGGTGTAATTCCCCAGCAGATTGGAGCCGACCGCATTGCTAGCGATAATGTCATATGAGTTGACTGCCGCGGTCGGGGCGGCCCCGGCGCTGATCAGGGTGACGCCCGTCACGCTGTCGCTGTTCTTCAGGCCGGACGACGTGAACTCGCTCCCGAGGAACGTGTAGGTATCGCCATAGGTTTTGCCGAAGCTGTTCGCCGTAATCGTCAGAATCGCAGGATTGACGGTCAGAGTGCCCGGCGCATAAGTGATATTATAATTGCCAAGCCCGGTCCCGACGGCGTTGCTGCCGGTAATGGAGTAAACCGCCGAGCCGCCAGCCGTCGCAGCAGCACCAAGGCTGGAAAGCGTCAGGCTGGAAACGTCATCGCTAAACTTCAGTCCGGACGTCGTGAATTCAGTCCCTGTGAAATTATAAGTATCGCCATAGGTCTTGACGCCGCTGTTCGCCGTGATCGTCAGCGGCGCTGGCGTGATCGTAAAGCTGCCGTTAACAAATGTAACCGCATAGTTACTAGCGTTTGAAAGCACATAGCCGGTTTGGTAAATGTTGGAGCCGTATGTGCCAACGTTCTCGGCGCTAGTGCGCGCCAGATCGACCGTCAGAGTATCACCCGTATTCAGGGAGCCGCTCGTGATGTTCCAGTACGTATTACCGACATAGCCGGAGGTCAGATAAAGCGGGTCAGTGTCGCCGTAAACTTTCCCCGAGTTCAGAATCGTGACGATCAGATTGATTGCAAGCGGGTCAGTAACGCCACATCCAGGCCCACCTGCAGCAAAGCAGGTGCTATTACCACTGATTTTCTTCGCAATGATGGTGATAGACCCGCCACTCAAGGTCTGTGATTGCGTGCTATTGGCGGGGTTAAAGAGATCAAAATAAGTTTTTGCAACACCATCTTGCGTCAGATGAATCCCGCCGATTGAAGGAGCCGTTGCTGATGTTGTGTTGATACTTACAGAGTTGGTGCTAACATCACCAGTCGTTTTGCTCCCGCCCGAACCAGCCGCCACAGCTGTTAGCGTGACATTGCCGCCGACCGTACCAATCGCTGCATTGTTATTGATTGTAATGGCACCTGATTTCATCATGACGTTGCCGCCAGATGTATAAATCTTGGAGTTATTGACCTTAATTGTGCTTCCGGAGAGAAGATTAACATCCCCGCCATTGGTTCTTATGTAGCCGCCGGAAAGAAGTATATCAATACCCCCCGTGCCAGCAGCCAGATTATAGGCTGTGCCATTAATCACAGCGCCAATATCGGAACCGGAGACTCCGGCAACGGCTGTCAAATCAACGCCAGCCGCGGCAATATTGACGTTTGTGCTGAATGTAATGCTGTTTGCCGCCGCAAGGACAACATTACTCAAAGCCGCATTGATTGTATTGACATCGACATTCGACGTCCCTCCCGCCGGAAGGCCGACATAAGAAACACCTGAGCCAACGACATTGATGTCATCCGGATCCAAGAGCCAGTACCCAGCATCACCTGCCGCAGCCAACGTATTCACGGAAGAACCGTCAACGTCCAGAATGCCTTCGGACGACGTTTCGACGAGGCCGCCGTTGCCGGACTGGCTGCCGCCGCGGGCATAGAAGCGGCCGCGAGTCGTGGTCGCCTTGTCGGACCAGACGACGATGGTGCCGCCGTTGCCGTTTTCGCCGGCGTCGGCAAAAATTTCCGCTGTATCGTCAATCGTCACGGTATCGGCATGGGCCAGGGTTCCCTGCCCCTGATAATCGCCGCCGATTTTGACGCTGCCGCCGTCATTGCTGCCGGAGGCGTCGATTTTGCCGCTGACTTTGACATCGGCGCCCGCGCCGGTCAGGACGATTTCACCGTTGCGGTTTTGCAGGCCGCGGGCCTGGACATAGCCGCTGCTGTTGATAACGGAATCGACGACGTCGCTGGCCGCGGCCGCGGTCATCAGAACCTTGCCGCCATCGGCATAAACGGAGCCCGTATTCTCAACCGAGATCGTCCTGCCCGAGCCATCCTGCGGCGCGCTGACGGCCAGACTGAGGAGCCCGTCGCCATAGAAATCAACGGCGAACGTATCGCCGGCGGCAAGCTGCACCTTGGCCAGATTGCCCTGAATGACGCCGTCATTGCGCACGGTCGGCGCGACCAGCGCCGCGAGGCCTGCTTCACCGACGCTGATGGTGCCCTGGTTGCGGACGGACGCATCCGTGCGGCCCGCACGGTCGAAATTGAGCGCCCCGGCGGAGTTCATGAAAGCATCGTTGTCGATGTCAGCCGTGGTCGCGATAAAGCCCGCCGTATCGACATTCCCGCTCGCGCCGATCAGGACGCCGTTCGGGTTGATGACGATGATGCGGCCATTGGCGATGAGGTTGCCGTTGATGGCGCTGAGCTGGCTGCTGTTGACGACGCGGTTGAGAGCGATAGCGCTCGCGCCCGGCTGGATAAAGCGGGTCGTTTCACCGGCGTTGATATTAAAGGACGACCATTCGATCAGCGCGCGGTCGGAAGACTGGTTGATCTGGAGTTCGGCAGGCGTCTGCGTGATCGTCGCGGAACCGCCGACAACAACGCCGCCTTCGGGATTGGCCCGTACGGCCTGCGCCGCGCCGGTCATCAGCCCGACCAGCACCCCGCTGAACAGGAACATATGCATGCACAGGTTGATGACGTGCTTGCCGCATTTGCGGAGTTTCCAGCGGAATAGTTCTTTTGCCGGGGTGAGCGCCATGGTTCTATGCCTCGCATAAAATTAATGAATTGTTAAGATTTCCGGATCGATCCTACACTGTGCAATATGAAAAAAGCAAGGTTTTTAGAACCGCTTCAACACATTGAAAAACAAGCGTGAATCGTCATCCCCTTCCGCGCTTACATCACGGGTCAGGGGCGTGTTCAGCTCCACATAGCCGAAAATTCCGTAATTCAGGTTAAAGCGCACGCCAACCCCGGCGGAGGCCAGTGAATCATGGCTGGATTCATCGACGGAAGGATCGTCGTTCCAGACCTTACCGGCGTCATAATAGGTATAGACCTGATAGGAACGGAGAAGGTCATGAGTCGTCGGGCCGCCGTAACGCAGCTCCACAGCCCCTGCGATCCCGCGATCCCCCGCGATCTCGCCAACATCATACCCCCGGCCGAATGTTTCACCGCCGACCGTGAACTCCTCCGATGCCAGAAGCGCATCGTCCGAATACTGCCCGGCCGCGGAAATCTGCATCGAGAAATCGCCCCACAGATCCTGAATCCGGGTTGCGGAGAGATTGGTGCGAAGGAAATCATGCTCGCCATTCGCGCGCGAACGTCCCGTTCCGTCATCGGTCGCGTTGAACACATCAAGTCCCTGCGCGACCTGAAGATCGATCTGCGTTACGCCCGCCCATGCATCGGTGAAATCGAAGCTCCCGCCCGCATGGATAAAGCGGACGCGGTCATTCGCCACCTCAAGGCCGAGAATATCGGACTCGGAGTTCAGCGCCGTAAACCCGCCGGTCAGATTGAGGTTGTACTGGCGGCTGCGCAGAACCGGATAAAGGAATTCAAGGTCCAAAAGGCGGCTGTCCCCCTGAACATCCAGATCCTCAAGCTCACGCCCCGGCTCCGTATCCGTGACGGCGACACGCCCCTTGACGCGCATCCCTTCCGTGCCGATCTGCTCTTCATGGGTGAGATCGGCAAAACGCAGTTCTTCCAGATCCGTCGTCGCAATTCCGCGCAGCGTGGTGCGGTCGTGAATGCCGAAGAGAGAGTTGATCGCGCCGATCAACGTGCCGCGATAACGGCCAAGATATTTCGAGCCGCGATTGTCGAACGCGGCAGAACCTTCAAACGTATCCTGCTCGATGGTGATGGTCAGGTCGCCGCCGCCGGGGGTTTTCGACGGCTGCATCAGGCTCCGTGCCGTAATGCCGGGAAGATCGTCGATCAGCAGCAGGTAACGCTCCAGATCCTTCGTATTCGCCGGGCCTTCGGATTTGATTTTTGCCGCAAGATCGGCGATCAGATTGTTGTTATCCTTATATTCTCCGACAATATTCACATCCGTCACGCGCCCTTCGATCGCCTGAAGATGGACAATCCCGTCCTTGATCGTCTGCGGCGGCAAAATCACGCGGGAGAAAACATAGCCGTCATCGCGATACTTGCGGGTCAGGCGCTGGCCGATCGCATTCAGGTCGGCAAACGAAACCATCTGCCCTATATAATCGGCAGCAACCGCGTCAATCGCTTTCTGGTCATAGACCGAGCCGCCATCAAGAACGACAGATTGCAGCGTGAACACCTTCTCGGCGCTCAGCCCCTCGACGGCCTCTTCCGCACCGAGCGTGACAGCCCCTTCGAAGCGCGACGGCGCGCGGCGCTCTTCTTCAATACTGCGGGTAACGATCCCCGGTTCGGCTGATGGCGGAATATCTTGCGCCTGCACGGCAAAGGACGGAACGACAATCAGTGCAGTCGCATAAAGCAAGCCGATGGCGCGATTTTTACAGCGTGCAGACATATTTTCATAACCTCTAATACGAAAGAATAAATTCTGCCTCTTGATAACCTTTTCTTTACAAAATGACCATGGCCATTTTGCTGCGCCAAGCCCTTGTTCTGGCATTTTTTTTTGCGCTGCGGTCCCACCCCATGGACGACCGGGCCCGCAATCTGTAAAAATCCGGGGGATTAGAGGGCCAGAACCATGAAACTTGAATACTGCTCAATGACCGGAGCCGACGACGAGATCGACCCGGCCGACCTTGCGGCGCTGTCGCGGGAATTTCCGTTCGTGGAATGGGCGATCCTCCTGATGCCGTCCCGCGCGGGGACTCCGCGCTTCCCGAAACCGGAATGGATCGGGAAATTTTCCCGCGCCTGCGCGGGCCTCAATACCGCGATGCATCTTTGCGACGATGGTTTTCTCGGCTTCGTCGCCGGACGCAAGGATATTCTCGATCTGATGTCCGGCTTTCAGCGCATCCAGCTCAATCTCAAATTCGGCGATGTCGAGGGGAAATACGACCCGGCAGAGCTGGTGGCGCGGGTCAGAGCCCTGCCGCAATGGCAGTTCATCTTGCAATACACAAAGGAAAAGCAGGGCCTCCTGCCGCTGTTTGAAGACGTGCCGAACCATGCCGTCCTGTTCGACGCCTCCGCCGGGCAAGGCATCAGCCCGGATCGCTGGGACGCCCCCCTGCCCGGCCATTTCTGCGGCTATGCCGGCGGGATGAATCCGGGCAATGTCGCGCAAAATCTTGAAATGATATTCAAGGTCGCAAGCGGCCAAACCACCTGGATCGACATGGAAACCGGAATCCGCACCGATGACCATTTCGATCTGGCCAAAGTCCGCCGCGTTCTGCAGATCGCCGCTCCCTATGCGCGCAAATAGAAAAACCCCCGAAGGGGTTTTTCATGCTGGAAAAGCGGTTCAATCGTTCAGCTTGTCGCTGTCCATCAGCGGGCCGCTCTCATCACGATCTTTCATTTCACTGCCCGGCCCGTATTCATTCATGCCCCTGTCTGTCGTCGTGCCGTAACCCGCAGCCGGAGAGAGTTGCTCAACGCCGGTTGTCGAACCGCTGTTGAAGTAGATAAACCCGAAAAGCAGCGCGAGGACGACCAGCCCCCCGACAATGAAATAGAGCGTAGCGTTGTTGTCCGACCTGTTGTCCATAATCCTCACCTTTGTCCATGAATTGGCTTTCGGTAAAAATAAACGATCCATTCCGCAAAAAGTTTCATGACTTGAGAGACGTTGCGGGAACAAAAAATTTTCCGCCTGCGTTGGCTTCGTCGTCAAGAACATGAACAGCAAGGAGAATAAATCATGGCTGATCCCAAGCAAACCCAGAAAGACAGAGAGCGCGAAAGAGAGCGCGAGCGCGAACGCCAGCGCGATAGAGACAGCAAAAGAGAAAGACGGTAAAAATTCATAAAAATGCGGAACTTAGACAGTTCCGCATTTTTTATACGTCTTCAGGCATATCGGTCAGGATATTCTGCAATAAAATCGCATCGACCGGCTTGACCAGATGGTATTTGAATCCGGCTTCATGCGAACGCTGACGGTGTTCTTTCTGCCCCCATCCGGTCTGGGCGATGAAAACCGCATCCTTGAATTCCGGCATCGCCTTCATGGCCTGGCAAATCTCGTAACCGTTCATCCCCGGCAGGCCGATATCCAGCAAAACGACGTCCGGGAGATACGATTTCGCAATCTCTATCGCCGTCGGGCCGTTATGCGCCAGCCGGACATCGTGATCGTACATCTCCAGCATCCAGCCGATCGTCTTGGCCGCGGCTTCGTTGTCGTCGACCACAAGAATGCGATGCCTCCGCGTGCCCGGCGCGGGCGACACGTCGTAATTATCTTCCGCTTCCTCCAGGTTATTGACATCCTCCTTCGCCAGCGGAAGGTAGATCGTGAATTCGCTGCCTTTGCCTTCGCCGTCGCTGCGCGCCTCAATGCGCCCTTCGTGCATCGCGACCATGTTTTTAACCAGCGTCAGGCCGATCCCTAGCCCGCCATGGGCGCGGTCGAGCGCGTTTTCGACTTGCGAGAACATATCGAAAATGCTGCCGATCTTGTTTGCCGGGATGCCGATTCCATTATCCTTGATCCGAATGACGGCCTGCCCGCCGATCTGCTCGACGCTCAGCCAAATCTGTCCGCCCGGCGTTGTGTATTTCGCGGCATTGTTGAGGACATTTGAAAATATCTGTACGATCCTTGTCGGGTCCGCATGGACATAGAGCGGCTCCGGCGCAAAATGAATCTGGAGCTCATGCCGCGATTTTTCAATCAGCGGCCTTACCGTTTCGATCGCGTTTCCGACGGCGTCGTCCAGCCGGATGCGCTGTTTCCGCAAGGCGATTTTTCCGCGCGTGATGCGCGATACATCCATCAGGTCATCGACCAGACGGGCCATCTGGTGCGTCTGGCGCTCGATCATGTCGCGCGCTTCCGCCTTCATTTCCGGAGTAGCCGCAGACGAACGCATGATATGAATGGCGTTGCCGATCGGGGCCAGAGGATTGCGCAGCTCATGCGCGAGAATGGCAAGAAATTCATCCTTGCGCCTGTCCGCCTGCTTCAGGGCGTATTCCGCCCGCTCGCGCTGAAGCATCTGTTTTTTCTGCTCAATGATAATGGCGACGGTGCGCGTCAGATAACCCACAATCTCGAGATCGCCCGGAACGGGATTGCGGTTTTTTTTATAATAAATGGCGAAGGTGCCGAGAATTTTCCCACCGGTCGAAAAAATCGGCGTCGACCAGCAGGATTTTATATCGTGCTCCAGCGCCACATTCCGCCATACGGAAAATCGCGGATCGTTCGCGATGTCGTTCGCGATCGTGATTTTTCCCGTACGCGCGGTCATGCCGCAGCATCCCGCCCCCGGCCCGACTGCGTTCGACTCCAGCGCCTTGCGATAGCCTGCGGGAAGGCTGGGCGCCGCTCCGTACTTCAGATAACCTCCATCCTGATCCAGCAAAAGAATTGCCCCCAAAGCCTCATGCCCGGACTGCGCCTCGACTGCGCGGACAATAACGTTCAGGATGTTTTCCAGCGGCGCGCCGCCAACGGAAAGCTCGAGAGCCTGGCGCTGTCCCTCAATGATTGCATCGACTCTCTTGCGTGTGGAAATATCGTGAAAAGCGAACCCAAGCCCGCCGCATTGTAACGGAAAGACATTGATTTCAAGCCATACCCCTATGGTTTTATGAAACATCTCCATACGAATGGATACGCGCTCAACCATGGCGCGCCTGCATTTCATGTCGAATGACGAACCGGAAATATCGGGGAATGAATCCCACAAACTCTTGCCGAGCAATACTGCGCGCGGCATCCGCAAAATTTTCTCGGCATGCGCGTTGACGTAGATATAGCGCCATTCCGGGTCCAGCGCGACGAAAGCCTCCGTCAGGCTTTCAAGCACATTTCCCGTCTCGTCCATAAATCCGTAACCAGTATTACCGACCTGACGCTTCGCACCCCCGAAGCCCTGAGCCTGCCCCGGACCGGCCGCGGCATTTCTAGAACCACCTTGCATGAAACTAAACCCGCTTTCTGGCTTATCTGCTTTTAAATTCAGATTTAAACGCTAGAAACACAGTGAACTGCTACGCGGAATGCAATTTTACGCGGAGAGGATACAGGACAAACCCAAGAAAATACAAAGGAAGAATTGTAAAAATTCGTGGAACTTTTGGATAGTTTAGGAAATGCTTTTATTAGAGCCTTGCAAAAAGCGGGATTGGAAAGGCCCCTTCCCGGCATGCGATGACGTTCAGGAACACAGGCGTATTCCGTCCATCAGTTTGTACGATCGCGCGGAAAGACGTTTTTATAGACGATAACTTCCTGATCCGTCGCCGAGTCTTGAGGGATGACCAGCGGCTCATAGATTTCCGGACCCAGTCCGGTCATCAGATTGCGGCGCGCCTGAATCTTGCGGGTTGCCTCGATCGCCTTGAGATAAACCTCGGAATTCATTTCCTTGATCAAATCCTGCAAAATCCTGTCCTGCATGACCAGAGCTTCATAGTAGCGCCTGATCGTATCGGGAATCGTTGTCAGGATATGCTCGATCTGCTCCAGCTCCGTCTCAGTGACCCCGCTGCTGGAAAAGGCCTCTATGATCTCATCCCAGATCCGGTCGTATTTCTTCACTTCGCGGAATTCTTGCGTATCCCTGTCCAGCCGGAGATCCTTGTAGATCGATTCGATGTCCTGAAGGCTCTGGACCGTCGCCTTGCGCGCATGCCCCAGCTTTTTAGTCACGACGAGGTGATGTTTTTTATAGTGCTCCAGCACACGCTGCATCAGAAGATGCGCGCTCTCCGCATCCGGCCATTCCTGCGTATTGTCATCCCCCACGGACGACGCATCCTGTGGCGTATTCTTGTCCAGCATACCCGGTAAAATCCCCCAAACGCGGCAGCGGAAAAACCGCCGCCCATGACGCCCTCTACAATTTCATACCTCCTATATTAATGAATTCTACTTAAGGACGTCCTAAACATAGATAAAATGCCATCAATTTTCTGTTTCCCTTGTAAAATCAAACGATTACTATAACTATCCTGAAAGTACGCCTTCCTACACGCAAGAGAAGAACCATGCCGCGCAAAGCCCCCGCCACCCCCCTGCCATTTGTTGCCACCAAGGGAAAGGGCACCCTGAAACTGCACGCCCTGACAGCGAAGGATTGCGCCGCCTGGCTGAAAAAAGCCCCGGCTGCAACCCGCCAGCGCGCAGAGCAAGCCAATTTCACCGCGCGCCCGGGGCAGGTTCTGGCGCTTTACGATGACAAGGGCCATCTGATTTCCGTTCTGGCTGGCGTCAATTCGCCCTTGCAGCTTTTCGATCTGGCCGCCGCATCGGAGGCGCTCGCACGCAGCCTGTCGGAAAAAACCCTGAAAGGCGCCGTGTTTGAAATAGACGGGGTGAAGGCGGCAGAGCTTGAAAAAGCCTGCATCGGCTGGGGGCTCGCGGCTTACCGTTTCGACTCATACAAAGGCGGCAAAAAAAATTCGGCCTTCCCGAAACTTCTCTGGCCTGCCGGAGTCAAAAAGAACGCGGTTGAGGCCCATATCGAATCTGCGAGCCTTATCCGTACACTGATCAACATTCCCGCCAACGACATGGGCCCGGACGAACTGGAAGACGCGGCGAAAACGCTGGCCGGGGCCGAGGGACTGACCATCCGGGTTATCAGGGACAAAGACCTGCTCAAACACAATTTCCCGATGATCCACGCCGTCGGCAAGGGCAGCACGCGCCGCCCGCGCCTGATCGACATGCATTGGGGCAATACCAGGCATCCGAAAATCACGTTGGTCGGAAAGGGCGTATGCTTTGACACGGGCGGACTGGACATCAAACCGCCCGCCGCGATGTACACGATGAAAAAGGACATGGGCGGGGCGGCGCATGTGCTGGGTCTTGCGCTTTTGATCATCCGCTACAAACTTCCGGTGCGCCTGCGCGTCCTGATCCCGGCGGTGGAAAATTCCATTTCCGGCGATTCATACAGACCATCCGATGTTCTGGACAGCCGCAAGGGCCTGACGGTCGAGGTCGGGGATACAGATGCCGAAGGCCGCCTGATTCTGGCGGATGCGCTGGCGCTGGCCTGTGAGGAAAAACCCGCGCTCCTCGTCAATTTCGCCACGCTGACGGGCGCGGCGCGGGTGGCGCTTGGCGTCGAAATTCCGGTGATTTTCTCCAACAACGAAAAACTGGCCTTTACGCTGAAGGATATCGGCATGGCCAATGACGACCCGCTCTGGCCCCTGCCCCTGTGGCAGCCCTATCGCAAGGAAATGGCCAGCGACATCGCCGATCTCAGCAGCACGGGCGTCGGCAAGGCGGGCGCCATAACGGCGGCGCTTTTTCTCGAGAGTTTTGTTGACCCGAAGGTTGATTGGGTCCATATAGACCTTTACGCTTGGGATCACGGCGGCAAGCCGGGACGCACAAAGGGCGGAACCGAAATGGCCAGCCGCGCTTTATTTGCCTACCTTCAAAACCGTTTTGGAAAAAAATGAAAAAGCTTTATAAAATTTTCACCTCGCTCGCCAATCTTCAGGAAAACCCCGGAGACCAGAACCATATCGGCAAACGCGATTCGCAGATGCTGCACGGCGAGTACCTCCTTGCCAAGAGATCAAGCAACGGTTGGGTCTACGGTCAGAGCTTTCTTGACAATTATCTTGGATGGGTCCGCGACACCAGTCTTACGGATGTTTTCAACACGCCCACCCATGCCGTCACCAGCCTGATGACCAATATCTACAGCGCGCCGGATTTCAAGACGCAGCCTGTGGAAACGCTCAGCTTCATGTCGCGCGTCGCCGTCGATCCGGCAACGGCGACGGACGGCTTCGTCCTGATGCAGGATAGCCCGCTGTGGATTCCTGAAAACCACCTGATCGCAATTCGCGATCTGTCCGCGAACCCCGCCAGCATCATCGATACCGCCATCATGTTCGCGGATTGCCCGTACGTCTATGGCGGACGGAGCGCGCAGGGAATCGATTGCTCCGGCCTTGTGCAGCTGGCCCTGCAGCGCAACGGCATCCATTGCCCGCGCGACGCCGACCAGCAGGAAAGCGTCGTCGGCACGGCCGTGTCCGCCTCCACGATCCGGGCCGGGGACATCATCTATTTCCCGGGCCATGTCGGCATCATGAAAGACGACCAGACCGTGATCAACGCCACCGTCCGCGAAATGAAAGTAGTCGTGGAAGATCTGGGCGATATGATCCAGATTTACGGCCCGCCTACGGCTGTGCGCCGTTTGCAACCCTAGGCGCGTTCCCCGCCTGCAAATCCTGCAGCAATCCCATCGCAAATTCGGTCAGGGTATCGTCGCGCGCGCCCATGATGACGATACGATCGCCGGGCCGGGCTTCGCCCAGCAGCGCCATGCCTGCGTCGAAGCGCGTCTGGCAGAATCTCGCCTTCCGCCCGGCCGCGTTAACGTCATTGATCAGATCGGCGGAAGAAATATCGCGCGTGACCGTGCCGCCCGCATAATAGATCTCCGGCATCACCAGCAAATCATGCGGCCGGAGAAACTTGGCGAAGGACTCGGCGATCCCCTGCCGCATCATTTTCATCGGACCGAAGCCATGCGGCTGGAACATCACCAGAATCCGCCCCGGATGCGCGGTCAGCGTTTCCATAGAAGCTGCAATCTTGTCGGGGTTATGCCCGAAATCGTCGATGATCGTCACGCCGCCCGCCGTTCCCAGAACTTCGAGCCGGCGCTTGATCCCCTTGAAGCCTTCGAGCGCCTTGATCGCGTCGGGCAGGTCGATCCCCAGAACCTGCGCTACCGCCAGCGAAGCCAGCGCATTGGAAACATTGTGCCGCCCCGGAACCTGCAAGGTGCAGGGTTGCCCCTGAACCTTGAATGAAATCCCGTCCGGAAGATGCCGAAGATCGGTTGCGACAAGATCGGCATCCGCGCGGTCGATCCCGTAGGTCAGGGTTTTGGGGTGAACGGAAGCCATTTGCGCGGCGCGCGGGTCGTCAAGATTGATGACCGCGCATTCCCGCGCCCGCATCAGAAAATCGCGGAACAGCGGCTCGATCACATTGAAGGGCTTGTGGTCGAGCGTGATGTTGTTGAGAACGGCGATATAGGGCGTGAAATATTCAATCGTGCCGTCGCTTTCATCCATTTCGGCGACGAACAGATCGCTGCTCCCGACCACCGCATTGCCCAGAAGGCTTGCCGGATTGCCGACAAAATTCGGCATCACCCCGCCATTGGCGATAGTCGGCTTTAAATTCAGCGCATGCAAAAGCCACCCGGTCATGCCGGTGGTCGTTGTCTTGCCGCTGGTTCCGGCAATGCCGATTCCGTTTTTGGCGTTGAACAGGCTGGCCAGAAGCTCGGCACGCTTCAAGATCGGAATATTCTGCGTCAGCGCGGCCTGAACGTCGGGAATGGTTTTTTCAACGGCGCTGGAAACGACAAGACGGTCCACCCCGGCAACCACGCCGGAGCCGTCCTGACGGTGCAGCGCCATGCCGCTTTTGGTAAACAGCCTGAATTTCTCAGGACTGTCGCCGTGGTCATGGCCGCGGTCTGACCCGGACACCGTGTGCCCCTGGCTGCGGATCATGTCCGCAAGGGCGCTCATGCCGCTGCCACCGATACCGACGAAAAAATAATGCATCTCTTTTATGCTCTGCGTACTGGCTTCATTTGTCTTCTTCAGGGACCGTACTGAAAACTCCGGGATTCATCGTCCGGGTCAGGGAATCTGCATTCATGCCGCTGCTGTTCGCCGGCACGGAGGGTTCTTCGGCCAGAGGCTCTGCGGAAATGACCGACATGCTTTCCATTTCTGCATCAGTCGAACGAGCCTGCATTGTCGGCGCGGGATGTCCCATGTCGCGCATCAGGGCCGCCTTGCCGGGGCGGAATTCCTCGACGCCGATAATCTCCGGATTTTCATTCAGGACTTTCTGATAATCCGGCAGATCGTAAGACTGCGGCGGCATCGCGCTGAAATCCATCACGACGACATCGGGATATTCATACATTGCGCCCGATTGATAATCCCATGCCATCCCCGGCACGACGCCCGTGGCGACGTTGCCGATGATCGCGGGACTGAGCGAAGGTTCAAGCACCACGGTTTTCTCCCGGTTGCCGGGCGCGAAACAGCGAATATTGAGAAGGTCTTCCGACTTGCGAATCTTGATGGTGCTGGGCGCATAGGCACGGTAACGCCGCCCCGGCTGGACCACATCGCAAAGCGCCTCGCCCGTGCCGACAATCTTGATCGTCAGATCCTGCGTCGGTTTTTCCACCATCGTGGCACAGGATGAAAGCAGCAAAGCCGCCGTAGCGAGCGCGAAAAAACGAGGCATCAATTCTCTTCCGAAAGCAATGAGGCGGCAGAATCGCCGCAGAATCCAAAACCACCCCAAGATTAGCGGTAAAAACATCCGGAAACAATTGAAAGCCTTCAAAAATGGCGAGGCAGGTAAGGGAAAAGGATGTGGCGGCGCCACCATCCGCAACCCCATACCTGCCTGCATACCTCCCGACGGAAGGGGGAGGCTGACTGGCATCACCCCAAGCGGGATGACGCTAAGATTTAAATCGTTCATGTTATGAAAAAATCAAGACCGACTACATTCAGGGCGCAGGGCCAAAGCCACTTTTCCGCCCGCCTGAAATGGCCGACGGAACGCCATCCGCCGCGCGGATCACCCGGTTGGCCTGATCCACCAGCGGTCCCCAGCCGCACTGCAACAAAGCATCGGCGAAAATCCGCGTTGCTTCCTGAGTGTCCGCGCCCGGCGGAATCCGGAACGCATCCGCCGCGAAAACCTGCGCCGGGGCGGCGATACCGTATTGCTGCCGGATCCAGCCGAGATCCCCATCCCTGTTCAGGACCTGTAACCCGCGGCCCTGCTCATCGGTGTGCAGCGTAGCGTAGATGCCGCACCCATACAGCCCCTTGATGGAAAACATCCATCGGGCGGAGCCGGGACTCTTGTGCGCGCTGTCAATCCGGATCGTCATGCTAGGCTGCGGCCTTTCCTGCCGTCGGTTTGCCGACCTTGAAATCGAGATCGCCGCCTTTTTCCGAAACGTGCACTGATGACCCATCGATGACCTCGCCCTTCAGGATCATTTCGGCCAGCGTGTTTTGAAGATGCGTCTGAATAACGCGCTTTAACGGTCTGGCGCCAAAGGCCGGATCATAGCCTTTATCCGCCAGCCATGCCCGCGCCTTATCATCAAGGTCAAGGACGATCCTCCGGTCGGCCAGCAAGCGGCGCAGATGCCCGAGCTGGATATCGACAATCCCGCCCATCTGCGCCCGGCCAAGCCGCTTGAAGAGGAGGATATCATCAAGACGGTTGAGAAACTCCGGACGGAAGGCGGCGCGTACCGCCCCCATCACCTTGTCGCGAACCTGCTCGACATCCTCGCCCTCCTCCTGCTGGACCAGATATTCGGCCCCGAGGTTCGAAGTCATGATCAGAACCGTGTTGGTGAAATCGACCGTGCGCCCCTGCCCGTCGGTCAGGCGTCCGTCATCCAGAACCTGAAGCAGCACATTGAAAACATCCGGATGCGCCTTTTCAACTTCATCAAACAAAACAACCTGATACGGCCTTCTCCTCACAGCTTCGGTGAGGGCTCCGCCTTCTTCATACCCGACATAGCCGGGGGGCGCGCCGATCATCCGGGCGACGGAATGTTTTTCCATGTATTCGGACATATCGAGACGCACCATCGCCGTGTCATCATCGAAGAGGAACTCCGCCAGAGCCTTGGTCAGCTCGGTCTTGCCGACGCCGGTCGGCCCCAGAAACAGGAATGACCCGATCGGTCGGCGCGGATCTTGAAGACCCGCCCGCGACCGGCGCACGGCGTTGGACACGGCCTGAACGGCGGCCTCCTGCCCGACCACCCGCGCCTTGATTTTTTCCTCCATGTGGAGGAGCTTCTCCCGTTCGCCTTCGAGCATTTTATCGACCGGGATCCCGGTCCATTTGCTGATCACGGCAGCGATGTCGTCGGCATCGACCTGCTCCTTGATCATGGTGTCGGCGGTGACCTTGGCGGCTTTCTCCAGCAGCTTTTCGATTTCGGGAATGCGCCCATAGAGAAGCTCC
>JACPDM010000075.1 GCA_016184045.1 Micavibrio aeruginosavorus
AGAGCCGGTCATGCGCGCCCTGCGCGGGCGGCGCATCGGCATGATCTTTCAGGAACCAATGACCGCCCTCAACCCCCTGCACGGCATCGAGCGGCAGATCGCCGAAAGCCTGCTCCTGCACCAGCGTTTAAGCCCGCAAGCGGCAAAATCCCGCGTCCTCGAACTGATGGATCTTGTCGGCCTGCCGCAGATGAAGGAAAGGCTCGACGCCTATCCGCATGAACTCTCCGGCGGCCAGCGCCAGCGCGTCATCATCGCCATGGCCCTTTGCAACAACCCCGATCTTCTGATCGCGGACGAGCCGACCACCGCACTTGACGTCACCGTGCAGGCGCAGATCCTTGAATTGCTGCAAGACCTGAAAAAACGCCTGAACATGGCGCTGCTGCTCATCACCCACGACCTTTCGATCGTCGAGAAGATGGCCGATCATGTCTGCGTCATGAAGAACGGAGAAATCGTCGAGCAAAATGCCGCCACCGCCCTGTTCGCCGCCCCGCGGCACGACTACACGAAAATGCTGCTCTCCGCCCGCCCGAAGTCGCAGCCGCCCGCGCACCCGCAAAACGCCGCGCCGATTCTTTCCGCCAGCGACATCAAGGTCCATTTTCCCAAAGGTAAGAATTTTTTCGGCAAGCCGTCTTCTTTCGTCAAGGCGGTGGACGGCGTATCCCTGACTGCGCAGCGCGGTCAGACCATCGGCATTGTCGGCGAATCCGGATCAGGAAAAACGACGCTGGGCCTTGCGCTGCTGCGCCTGCTGCCCTCCACGGGGAAAATCGTTTTTGAAGGACAGGATATCTCCGCCTTCAACCGGCGGCAGATGCGCCCGCTGCGCGAAGATATGCAGGTCGTCTTTCAGGATCCTTTCGGCGCCCTGTCCCCGCGCATGAGCGTCGGGCAGATCATCGGCGAAGGCCTCGACGTACACAAACCGGAAATCAGCAAATCTGACCGTGAAGACCTTGTGGTCGGCGCGCTGCGCGATGTCCATCTCGACCCGGATACCCGCCACCGCTATCCCCATGAATTCTCCGGCGGCCAGCGCCAGCGTATCGCCATCGCCCGCGCCATGGTGCTGCAACCCAAATTCGTCGTACTGGATGAACCGACATCGGCTCTCGATGTTTCCGTTCAGGCACAGATCGTCGATCTGCTGCGCGAGTTGCAGGATCGCCACAACCTTGCTTACCTGTTTATCAGCCACGATTTGCGCGTTATCCGCGCCATGGCCCATGATCTGATCGTGATGAAAAACGGTCTTGTGGTCGAATCCGGCCCCGCCGCCGAGATTTTCTCCAACCCGAAACAGGACTACACCCGTACCCTGCTGGACGCGGCGCTGAACCTCAAAACCCGGAAAGCGGCGTAAAGAAACCGCGCCACCCGGGAAAATTCACATCAGCTTTTCAAGCGCCGCGACACGCTGCCGCAGCGTGGGGTGATGGCTCAAAAGCCGCTGCAACGGCTTTTCCTCCGGCTCGAGCGGAACGGGAATGCCATGGAACATCGCATCGACCGCGCTCAGCCCGTTTTGATCGATGCTGGTCACCTTGGTCAGTGCCGAGACCAGCTTCCCCGGGCGCCCGGTCAGCAGGGCGCTGCGGGCGTCTGCGCGATATTCCCTCGTCCGCAAGGCATAGGCGAAGATGGCTTCCGTCGCGAAGACCGCCGCCAGCGACAGTCCCGCGGCGACGGGAAGCGACGGCGCGCCCTGCCCTGCGACGGCATTGAAAACGCTGAGGATCCCCACCCCAGCCGAGGCGACAATCGGCGTGCAGAGCAGCGTCACTTTCTGCGACGCCTCCCGGCCCATGACATGGGACAGTTCATGCCCCAGAACAGCTTCCATTTCATCGTCGTCCAGAACCCGCACCAGCGCTTCGTCCGCGATGATCAGGTCGAGCATCGACCATGCCGAGGTGGTGGGAGCCTTCCTTGTGTACAGGGAAACGTCTTTCTTGTAGCCGGCGCGGGCGATCAGGCGATCGAGCATCCCGCGCAGTTTTTCGCCGCGCTGAACCAGCCTTGATTCCGCGGTTTCATCTTTGATGGCGCGCGGCAGAAGATGTTTATAGATGCCCGCAGTCGCCGCGATGGCGCAGGCCCCGATCGCCACGGCGGCCAGCGGCGTCAATAAGCAGGCCATCAGCGTACCGCTCACCGCATAGGCCGCGCCGACCGCCGACCAGTATTTGATGTCTTGCTTCAGAATCGCCGGGTGCTGCATGAAAACCTTCCTGTCTTGCGAAACGGCATGCCATTCCGCGAAAAATTATACAAATAAAAAAATCTTGCCCGATCAGGGCTTCCGGTCGAAAAGACCGGGGCTGCGCGGCGCATTCTGCGGCTCTTCAGGGCAATCGGGCTCCTGCCCGTGATGCGCCTGCGCCGGAAAAGCGTAAAACACAGGATAACGCAGCCGTTCGAACGGCTGCCATCTGGCGGCGCCGTCCCGCGTGTCCTGCGCCAGCCTGTCGGCAATAACGACCAGCGCCAGCGGATTGTGGATGAGACCGCAATGGCTGCCGCTGACTTCGACATTCTCCGCCGCCGTTCGCTTCGGGTTAAGGCAGGCCCTCCAGTTCACCAGACCGTCCGTGCAGGAATAAATCGACGTCGTCGGCACGGGCGGCGGCTGGAGCGACAGCCGCGCCAGAGCTTCGTCATTCAGCAGGCGACTCCCCGGCCCGTTCATCATCTCGAAAGCGCGGCGCACGATGGGCGAAGCGGCCTCTTGTTGCAGGCCCGCAGCAAACGGGCTGCCCAGCGTAATGACCTGCGACACCAGATGCGGGAAAGTGCGGGCCAGCTCACGCCCATAGATCCCGCCAAGGCTGTGCCCGACCAGCGAAACCCTGGCCCCGCCGTGCTGCGCCGCTACGTCCTTCAGGCGGGTCTCGAGCCACAGCAGCGTGCGCTCGTCCGGTCCAGTGTTCATCCCGCCGTTCCAGCCATAGGCGGCGTATCCCTTGTCCTCAAGAAAACCGCGCAGCGCCTCGGTGGAGAAATCGTTCGCGCCAAGGCCCGGCAGGACTAGGACTGGCCGCCCGTCGCCCTGCGGCGTTCCGTCCTTCAAGGCGTTATAGGTCACACGCAGCGACCAGAATTCCGCCATCGTCCGGGCGGCCTCGGCAAAAGTATGGCTCAGGGCCGGAGGCCCGCTGCGGTGATGGTTCATGTCCCTGTTCCTGCTTTTTCGTTATTTGCGGCTATTAAAGGGCGGAACACCGGGCTTTGTCCATGGATTTTTCAAATTTCCCCTTGCTATCGGTGGATGATCCGGGTAGAAAATCCCATCTTTTGACAGAAAGGGGTGATTTGTTTGGTAAGCGTTCATGTCCGCGATAACAATGTGGACCAGGCTCTGCGGGCTCTGAAAAAGAAAATGCAGCGCGAAGGCATCTTCCGCGAGATGAAACTCCGCCGCGATTTCGAGAAACCGTCCGTGAAGAAAAAACGCGAAAAAGCCGAAGCCGTCCGCCGCTGGCGCAAAATGGAGCGTAAGCGTAAAGACCGCACAGGCGATTAAGCCCCTTATCTGCAAAGAATGTGCAGAATTCAAAAACCCCCGGACGACCTTCGGGGGTTTTTCATTCCAGAACACGATATTATTATTCGCTCGCGGATTATGGAGGATCGGAAAATGAACATATGGGTGCTTTTCCATGGCCGGATGGAACCGGACTATCCCGAATATCACGAATGCCTGCGCCTTCAGGAAGAGGCCGAAAAACTGGGGGCCCGCCTCAGCATCCTCAGCCCCGAGGATTTCGACCTTGTCATCGACTCGACCGATGAATGGCGGGCCATCCACAAGGGCGCCTATATCGACACGCCCGACCTGATCATCCCGCGCACCGGCGCGGAGACGTCCTATACCGGTTTTGCCGTCCTGCGCTTTTACGAATCGCTGAAAGTGCCGATGCTGAACGGCTCGGACGCAATCGAGGCCGTCGCCGACAAACTGCATACGCACCAGATTCTGGCGGCGCGGGGGTTTCCCGTGCCCCGCACCATTCTGGGGAAGTTTCCGCCGGATCTCGACCTGATCGAAGACAAGCTCGGTTTTCCGCTGGTCATCAAGACACTGCGCGGCACCCGCGGCGGCGGCGTGTTCCTCAGCGAAACCCGCGAGCAGTTCAAGGATCTC
>JACPDM010000076.1 GCA_016184045.1 Micavibrio aeruginosavorus
AGGCGCAGCGCGGTTGCGGGCTGCTTGTTCTGGCCGATGAAACCGAGGCAGTTGATGACCGCATCGCCTGCGATGGACTTCCCGCTTTTCAGGGCGATCTCGATTTTATCCGGGGAGGCTTTGATGGCGGCGATGCTGCCGCGCCTTGTCTGCAACTGGCCTGATTTTTTCATGGCGCGGATTGTTGCGGCGACTTCGGGTGGCATGCGGTGACGGATGACGTTCCAGAAGGTGACGCGTCGCAGGCAGAAATTCCGCACCCCGTCCGGCAGTTTGCGCCAGAGTTTGTTGGAATGGGGGCGCAGGGAATCGATATACCAGCGCCAGTGCCATGGCTGCGTTTTCGGTCCATGAGAAACAGGCCACAGGCCGCCGCGTGAAATGCAGACGATCCGCCCCATATACCCCGTTTTATTCAAGGTCAAAATGGCATCGACGGCGCTGAGGCCCGTACCGAGGATAATCACGCATTTAGCGGAAGACGGCACGCTGCCGCCATAGGGGTGCGCCAGAAGACGCGCATCCTCCGCCACGGCTCCGCCCGGCCAGCGCGGTTGCGACGTGCCGGTGGCAAAAACATAAAATGTATCCTCATTCCGTCCGGCATCCAGCGGGAAGGCCTCCGTCAGCAGGCGGATATGATGGCCACGAGTCTTGGCAAGGGCCAGCGCCTCGTCCATAAAATGATGCAGATAATCGCCGTACGTCATGCGCGGGTAAAACCGTGCCGGGTCAGCCCCCTGCCCCAGCCATTTGACGAAATGATCCGCATGGTCCGGAAGGGCGCTCATTCCGCCTGCAGGGACGTTCAAAAGATGCTCAGGGTAAGGTGTGGAATAAGCGACGCCGCGCCCGTGGCGGCCATGATCGTCATAAAAAGCTATATCGAGAGGCGGCAAGCCGCCTTGCTGCATCAGGTGATGCAGGACCATGGTTCCGCAGAATCCGCCGCCGACGATGACGATTTTTCTGGTCATGAATGGCCGTTCGCGCCGCAATTTTTCGCTCGGCGGGCGCGCATGTCATCGGCCAGTTTGCAGATGCGGTTGCTGGCGCTGAATTCGCACCATGCCGGGACGATCAGATGGATGGTCAGAAGAACCGCCGAACACAGCAGCGTCCAGACGACATACAGCGCAAATTTCATGTGCTCCCAATAGGTTTCATTCACCGCTTGCAGATGATCTTTCGATTTTTGAACCACGGCGTCCTTGAACGGCATTATCTATACCCTTTCCCAGTAATACCCGCCTACGCTAGCTTGACATTCCGCCCTTCGCAAGGCATTCATGCGCCGTGATAAAGCAGATTTTTCAGACCGTTCTGGTTCTGGCTTTCGCCCTTCAGGCCTTGATTCCCGCCGGATTCATGCCGGGCAGCGCCATGGCCGGAACGCCGGTCGTCATCTGCTCCGGCATGGGGCAGATGACCATTCTGCTGGACGGGGACGGCCAGCCGGTCGAGCAGCAGGACCATGACAGGAATACTACGCACGCCCCCTGCCCGTGGTCGGTTTTTCCAGTTTCCCTGACGCCGCCGCAGGTTTTTTCTCCGGCTTCCTTGCCCGCTTTTGCCGCGCCTGCCTATGGGCCGGAGATAAACGGCCTGTTCAAAGCCGCTTCGCTTTATCGCCCCAACGCCACCGCGCCGCCCGCCTTGTTCGCCTGATTTTGACTTAGGATCATCCCGAACAAGGATTTCACACAATGCGTATCGCAAAACTCTGCGCCATCGGCGCGGGCGCGCTTTGCCTGATGAACGGCAGCGGCGCTCTGGCCCGGCAAGACCTTCAATTGACCGTCTATCCGCTTGGCTATTACAGCGACTCCCTGACCGCGCCGGGCTATGCCGAGGCCAGATCGGCGGTTTTTAAAACTCCCGGGAATGTTTCTGTCATTCCGGCGAAGGCATTCCAGCAAACGCGGGCGCAAACCATGAAGGATGTTCTGGCCACCGTGCCGGGCATTCTGGCCCAGCCGCGCTACGGCGAGGAAGTGCGCCTGTCCATTCGCGGATCGGGCCTGTCGCGCGGCTTTCACCTGCGCGGGATTACCCTGCTTCAGGACGGCGTGCCAATCAATCTGGCCGACGGCAGCGGCGATTTTCAGGAAATCGATCCGCTTATCGCGCAGCATCTCGAAGTGTACCGCGGCGGCAATGCCCTGCGCTACGGCGCGGCCAGCCTTGGCGGGGCGGTCAATATCGTGACACCCACGGCGACGACACGGCCGGGAACGATTTTGCGGATGGAGGGCGGCAGTTTCGGGACGCTGCGACTTCACGCCTCCGCCGCGGAGGATTTTGGCGACAGCGATGCGTTCGTCGCCGCCACACGGTCCCTTTCCGACAATTTCCGTCCGCAAAGCCGCCAGAACAATCTGCGTTTTAGCGGCAATATCGGGCATAAATTCAATGACAGCGCCGAAACGCGGTTTTATATGGGCTGGAGCGATCTGGAGCAGGAAGTGCCGGGAACCATCTCCCGCTTCGATGCCCTACATCATCCTGAAACGGTCCCTGTAATCAATATCACAAACCGTTACGCCCGCGATATCCGCTCCGTGCGCGTATCGAACAAGACGGCCTTTTGTCTGGATAGCGGCCTGACCGCTACTGCCGGTGTTTATGCCAACCGCAAGAGTCTCTACCACCCGATTTTTCAGGTCATCGATCAGGACAGCCTCGATCTTGGCGGCTTCGCGCGGATCGAAGGCGAAAGGATGGTGCTTGGCGTCAATGTCAGCGGCAATCGCAACGATGCAAAACGCTTCGTCAATAACGGCGGCAAGCGCGGCGCCTTGACGGCGGATTCGGACCAGAAGGCAAAAAATCTGGAACTCTATGCCGAGCGTCGCTTTCCTCTCGGCGGTGATCTGAGCTTTATTGCCGGGACGCAGGCATTTTTGTCGTGGCGCGATTATGACGACAGGCTGACCCCTGCGGCCAGCGACGATGCACTTTACCGCGCCTTCAATCCCAAAATCGGCCTTCTCTACAGCCCGCATGACGGTTTGCAAATCTTCGGCAATATCGCCCGCAGCGCCGAACCGCCGACTTTTGGCGAGCTGGTTCAGGCCCCGGTGGTCGGTTTTGTGCCGCTGGACGAACAAAAAGCCGTCACCGCCGAAATCGGCACGCGGGCGCGGCAGGAAAAATTTGCGCTGGAGGCGGCATTGTACCGCGCCTGGGTGCGCGACGAATTGCTGCAATTCACGACCGGACCCGGCATTCCGGCCTCGACCTATAACGCCGATAAGACGATCCATCAGGGGCTGGAGATCGGTCTTGGGGTCGATGTCACGCGGCGCGTGAGGGCTAACCTTTCCTATACGCTGAATGATTTCTTCTTCGATGGCGACGCGCAGTACGGCGATAACGACCTTGCCGGGGCGCCGCCGCACCAGTTGCGGGCGGCTTTGCGCTATGAAGATCCGTCCGGATGGTTTGCCGAGCCGAATATCGAATGGGTGCCGCAAGCGCCGAAGGTCGATTACGCCAATACGCTTGAGGCCGATGAATACGCGGTGCTGAACCTGAGCGCCGGAGCGGATATCGGGCGCGGAATGAAAGTATTTCTGGACGGAAGGAACCTTCTCGACCGCCGCTATATCGCGACCTTCAGCACCATCGGCGACGCGCGGACAACCAATAACAACGTCTTCTACCCCGGTGACGCCCGCGCCGTCTTCGCGGGGATCAGTGTGAGGTTCTAGGATCATGACGGCAAAACTGATAAAGTGGCATAAACGTCTGGCGTGGGCCGCGGGGATTGCGTTTTTGCTCTGGGCGGCATCGGGGCTTTTGCATCCGCTGATGTCATGGACCAATCCGCGCCCGGCCAGTTTTGCCCCGCCGCCGCAGGGTGAAATTCGCGCGCCGGATATTCTCTCCATCCTTTCGCAGCAGGGAATCACGCGGGTTTCCGGATTGCGCCTTCTGGATCATGGAATATTGCAGGTGACGCTGCCGGATACGGCAGAGCGGATTTACCTGCGCGGCGGCGAGATCATGCCGGATGCCGATCGTGCGCGCGCCATCACGCTGGCGCGGCATTATACCGGGGCGAAGGAAGCCGTAAGATCCGCAGAGATCATCACTGAATTCGATCACGGCTACCCCGCCATCAATCGTTATCTCCCGGCATGGAAAATCACCTTTGACCGCAAGGACGGCCTTAGCGCCTATGTCGAAACCGATACGGACAGGCTTGGGGCCATCACCAATACGCGCAAGATCATCCTCCAGACGATTTTCCAGACCGTCCATACATGGAGCTTTCTTGACCGGGCCGAAGGGGTGCGCGTTGGCCTTATCCTTCTTCTTGTCGGCACGGCTCTTGGCATGGCGGGGTTCGGCATGGCCCTGTATCTGGCGCTCAGGCGCCCGGGCGGCACGAAAGGAAAGCGCAAGGTTCACCGCCTTCTTGCCCTGATCGCATGGATTCCGCTGACCGTGTTCCCGGCAAGCGGCCTGTTTCACCTTGTCATGCAATCCAAGCTGGTTTATCCGCATCCTGCGGCGGCATCGCCGTCTATTTCCGCTGCTGCAATTCCGGCCTTGCCGCAAGGGCCTCAAAAAAATCTGCGCCTTGTGATCCTGCCGGACCGCGCCGCGCTTTGGCATGCGGATGGCGATGACGACCGGGCCCTCGCCCTGCGTCTTGCAGCCATGTTCTCGGACTCTGATCGGGAGGCAACAGTGGGAGAAATCAAAAAATTTTCCAGCGAATACGGTTTTACCTATAAGCGCCTGCCCGTCTGGCGCGTGGCCTATGATGATGGCCGGGTTTTCTTTATCGAGCCGCGCACGGCGACACTGGCGGCGGCGACGACTCCGGCCCGGACGACGGAAACATGGTTCTTTTCAACCTTCCATAAATGGCAGTTTCTCGACCCATATACAGGCAAGACCCTGCGCGATATTATCATGATCGCCGTGGTGTTGACCGGGATGGCGATGGCGCTATCTGGATTGGGCATGATAAAAAGCAGGAAGCGTTTTCGATGACTCATCTGTTTGAACCCTTGACGGTTAAATCCGTGACCCTGAAAAACCGCATTGGCATGTCGCCGATGTGCCAGTATTCCGCCGTTGACGGCCATATGAATGACTGGCACTTCGTGCATCTGACATCCCGCGCGGTCGGCGGCGCGGGGTTGATTATCGCGGAAGCGACCGGAATTCTGCCAGAAGGGCGCATTACGCCCGGCTGTACGGGGTTGTGGCAGGACAGCCAGATCGAGCCTCTGGCGCGCATCGTCAAAGCCGTAAAGCAGTATAACGCCGTTCCGGGCATCCAGATCGGCCATGCCGGGCGCAAGGCCAGTGCCGCTTTGCCCTGGGCTGGCGGCGCGCATCTTTCCGATAAGGAGGGCGGCTGGGATATCGTCGGGCCGGCGGATGAAGCCTTTGGCGGCGCGCTGACGAAGAAACCGAAACCGCTCGACAAGGCCGGGATCGCGCGCATCGTTTCTGCGTTTCGCGATTCCGCCCGGCGCGCGCGGGATGCGGGCTGCGAGTGGCTGGAAATCCATGCCGCGCACGGCTATCTGCTGAACAGTTTTCTATCGCCCCTCACCAATACGCGGAGCGATGAATATGGCGGGAGTTTTGAAAACCGCGCCCGCGCTTTGATGGAGGTGATCGCCGCCGTGCAAGAAACATGGCCTGAAAACCTGCCCCTTGCCGTGCGCCTGTCCGCAACCGACTGGGTTGATGGCGGATGGAGTGTCGATGACAGCGTCATGCTGGCTCAAAAACTGAAAGCCGCGGGCGTCGATCTGATCGATTGTTCCTCCGGCGGAATGCGCCCGCAGGATGTCAGCCATTATCCCGTCGGGCCGGGCTATCAGGTGCCGCTGGCGGAAAAGGTGCGGCATGAAGCGGGGATCCATACTGGCCAGCCCATGCGGCGCGGGTTCTGGGGCATAAGGAGAAGGCGGTTCTTCCTGTGCAATACGGCCGGGCGTAAGTTTTTTTACTCCGCCGCCACCGGAACCTCACCTGCCGCGTGTTCGTGCCTGCGGGCAAGGTAGGTATAAACCGAGGGAATGACGTAGAGGGTAAAGACTGTCCCCAGCAAAATCCCGCCGACGATGACCCAGCCGATGGACTGGCGGCTTTCCGCCCCCGCGCCATGGGCAAGGGCCAGCGGGATCGCGCCCAGAACCATCGCCCCCGTCGTCATCAAAATGGGGCGCAGGCGCAGGACGGCGGATTCCAGAACGGCCTCGGCCCGGGTTTTGCCTTGCTCCTGAATATGGTTGGCGAATTCGACGATCAGAATTCCGTGCTTCGTAATAAGGCCGATCAGAGTCACAAGCCCGATCTGGCTATAGACGTTAAGGCTGCCCCCCGTCAGATAGAGCGCAAGCAGCGCCCCGGTCATGGAAAGCGGCACGGTCAGCATGATGATGAGCGGGTCCTTGAAACTTTCAAACTGCGCCGCAAGCACCAGATAGATAAATCCGAGCGCCAGAAGGAAGGTCACATAAAGGCTGGCGCTCGATTGCCTGAATTCCCGTGACACGCCGTTATAATCGATCTGCGCGTTGGCGGGGATTATTTCCTTCGCGGCAGCTTCCAGATAATCGAGCGCCTCGCCAAGGGCGAAACCGTCATTGACGTTTCCGGTGATGGTGACGGCGCGCAGTTTGTTGAAGTGGTTCAGCTCGCGCGGCGCGACGGATTCACGCACCGTGACGAGATTCGACATCGGGATCATTTCGCCTGCGCCGGAGCGGACATAGATATTGGTAATGTCGTCCGGATTCTGCCGGTCCACGTCCGCAACCTGCAACATTACGTCATATTGCTTGCTTTCGCGCTTGAAGCGCGTCACCTGCCGCCCGCCGAGCATGGTTTCCATGGTGCGGCCAAGCGTTGCGGCATCAATGCCAAGATCGGCGGCCTTGTCGCGGTTGACGTCCACTTTCAACTGCGGCTTGTTGAGTTTCAAATCGCTTTCCAGCGCCGAGAGGCCGGGGTAGCCGGAGACTTTATCGATGATCTGCTGCGCCCAGCCGTCAATGTCGGCATAGCTGGACGTTGACATGATGACCATCTGCACGGGCTTCGATCCTGCTCGCTGGCCCAGTGACGGCGGGTTTGTGGGAAAGGCCATGACGCCGGGAATGTTGCGCATTTGCGGCATCAATTCGGCAGTGATGGCTTGCTGCTTGCGGTGACGATCTTCCCAGTCAACCATGCGAATGAAGGTTCGGGCGTTGGAGACTTGCGGAAATCCGACGACGGCAAAAATGCGATCGACTTCCGGAATTTTTCCGGCGAGCGCCTCGACTTCCCGGACATAGCGGTCGGTATAATCAATCGACGCCCCTTCCGGCGCGGAAACGATGGCGACAACCGTGCCGCGATCCTCTGTCGGCGCAAGCTCGGATGGAATTTGCGTGAATAAAAACCCGCCCGCCGCCGCGACGCCAAGCGCCACCAGCATGACAAACCCCCGCATCCGCAACGCGCGTTGCAGGGTCCGGCGGTAGCCGTCGGTCAGGAAGGTCAGGATATTTTCGCTAAAGCGGTAGAAGGCATTGTGCCTTTCCTTCTTCCGCAGCAGGCGCGAACACATCATCGGCGTCAGGGTCAGGGCGACGAAACCCGAAACGATCACCGCCCCGGCCAGAGTCAGCGCGAATTCCGTGAACAGGCGGCCCGTGCGCCCCTCCATAAAGCTGATCGGCGCATAGACGGTGGCCAGCGTAATGGTCATGGCCAGAACCGCGAAAGTGATTTCCTTCGCCCCGATCAAGGCGGCTTCGATGGGTTTTTTACCCTCCTCAATATGGCGGAAGATATTTTCCAGCATGACGATGGCATCATCAACCACAAGGCCGATGGCCAGAACCATGGCAAGGAGGGTGAGCGTATTGATGCTGAATCCCAGCGCCAGCATGATCGCAAACGCCCCGATCAGGGAAATCGGTATGGTGACCAGCGGAATAATGGTCGCTCGCGCCGTCCGCAGGAAAAAGAACACGACAAACGCCACCAGAATGACGGATTCGCCGATCGTCTGGTAAACCGCGTGGATGGATCTGTCGATAAAGACGGAGGAATCGTAGGCGACATCCACCGTCATCCCGTCCGGCAGGGATTCGCGGATTACGGGCAGGATTTTGTTCAGCTCCTTCGATACATCCAGCGGGTTTGCGACGGATTGCTTGACGACGCCGAGAGCGACGGCGTTCTTGCCGTTAAAGCGCGCGATCCGCCGTTCGTCCTGCGCGCCCATTTCGACGCGGGCGACATCCTTGAGGCGGACGAGATACCCGGCATCCTCGCGCAGGATCATATTTTCGAACTGGCTGACGGTCCTTAAATCGGTTTCGCTCAAGACCGTGAATTCGCGGTCCGCGCTTTCGATACGCCCCGCCGGGATTTCAATGTTCTGGATACGCAGGGCGTTTTCGATATCCTGCGGCGTCATGTTATAAGCGGCAAGGCGCGCGCGGTCGAGCCAGATCCGCATGGACCAGCGCCGCTCGCCGTTGATATTCACTTCCGCCACGCCGGGCAGGGTCTGGATGCGGTCTTTTACAAAGCGGTCGGCGTAATCCGACACCTCGAGCGCGGAGCTGCGGTCGCTGGAAAAGGCGAGATAGATGATCGGCTGCGCATCGGCTTCGACCTTGGCGACGACGGGCTCGTCCACTTCGTCCGGCAGGCGACCCCGGGTGCGCCCGACGCGGTCACGCACGTCGTTGGCGGCAATATCGACATCGCGGTCGATTTTAAAAGTGATGGTGATCTGGCTGCGCTCTTCGCGGCTGACCGAGGTGATGAATTCGATCCCCTCGATGCCGGAGAGGGAATCTTCCAGCGGCTGGGTGATCTGGCTTTCGATGATTTCGGCGGAAGCGCCGGGGTAGCTGGTCGAAACGGTGACGACCGGTTCTTCGATGCGCGGATATTCCCGCACGCTAAGGCGAGAATAGGAAATCAGGCCGAGCAGGACGAGCATCAAACTCATCACCGTGGCGAAGACGGGGCGATTGATGCAAAGGCCGGGAAGGTTCATTGCGATTTCCCTTCGCCGGAAGCCGGAGCCGTCGCCGGGGGAAGAACCGTCACGGCGGAATTGGGGCGAAGTTTCATCTGCCCCGCCGTCACAATCGTGTCGTCGGTGCTCAGGCCCTCGGTAATTTCGACCTTCCCGCCGCGGCGTATTCCTGTCTTGACCGGAGTCTGGACGGCTTTGCCGTCGATGATCTTATAGATGAATTGCTGGTCCCCTTGCGGGACCAGAGCCTGTTCATCGACCATGATGGCGGATTCTTTGCGCTCGACCACCAGCTTTACCCGTGCGAACAGACCGGGGCGGAGGAGTTTGTCGGGGTTGGGCAGCTTTGCGCGCAGGACGACAGCCCGCCCCGCGCTATCGACCCGCGGATCGATGGCATAGACTTCTCCGGTAAAGACCTTCCCGGGGAAGGCATCGACCGTTACCTGAATTTCCTGCCCGGGTTTGAGGGCCGCAAGATAAACCTCGGCAATGCGGAAATCGACCTTCAAGGGATCGATGCTTTCGTAGTTGACCATGGGCTGACCGGGATTCACGTAGTCGCCGACGCTCACTTGCCTCAAGCCGGCGATGCCGTCGAACGGGGCGCTGATAGTCGCCTTGTCGAGCTGTGCCTCGGCAAGATCGACAGCGGCTTTGTCGCTGTTGCGCTTCGCCAGAGCTTCGTCGCGGGCGCGGCCCGTGCCGCTTTGCTGCTTGTACAGTTCTTCGGCGCGCTTGTGGTTGGCTTCGCTCAGGATCAGGCTTGCATTCGCCTGTGCCAGTTGCGCCTTGTAGATTGAATCGTCAAGGCGGATCAGCGGCATTCCGGAGGTCACCGCCGCCCCTTCTTCAAAGAAGATTTCTGCAACCCGACCCGATATTTCAGGGCTGAGGACAACCGATTCATTGGAAATCAGATTGCCGACGGCCTCGATCGTACGCTCGACCGGCTCGCTTTGCACGCGGGCGGCTTCGACGGCAACAGCTGGCGGCGCTGCGTTCTTCGGGGCGGCAGCCTGAGCGGAACCCGCGGCAAGGAAGATCACAAGCGCGCAGGAAAGGATTTTTTCAAGCATCTGGAAACTCGGCCCCGTCAATTTATATTATACCCCTAAAAAGTTATTGCGAAATCGCCGCCGGTCAAGGAACGCCTATACCGTGCCTAGGGCTGGTTTTTTAGCGCTCTTCCTGTTCACCTTTTCTTTGATCGTCGTCATGGCCGGGGTTGCCGAACCATCCTGCGCGGTAAAAGAAAACGACCATCGCAATCGCTATCCCCAGCATCAGCGCCATGATGACCGGATAGCCATAGGGATATTCAAGCTCCGGCATGTTGTAATGCGACACGCTGGTATCGAAATTCATGCCGTATACGCCGACGATGAATGTCAGGGGCATGAAGATTGTCGAGATCACAGCCAGAAAACGCATAACCTCATTGAGGCGGTTGCTCATCGATGAAAGGTAAATGTCCATCAGGCCGGAAATGCGTTCGCGGTAACTCTCCACGATATCCAGAACCTGAACCACGTGATCCTGGCAATCGCGCAGGAACACCAGCGTGCCTTGATCGACGAGGGATTCGTGATTCATGATCTGGCCGACAGACTCGCGCATCGGCCAGATAGCATGGCGAATGGTATGGAGGGCTTTTTTGATTTTCTGGATTTCAATCATCGCGGCCTTGTCGGGACATTCGAGAACGCGCACTTCCAGCGCGTCCAGCCGGTCTCCGAGTTTTTCCAGCAGCGGGAAGTAGTCGTCGATTACTGCATCCAAGAGCGCATAAAGCAGATAATCAGACCCTGACGTCATCAGGCGTTTGTTCCCGCCCTTGCGAAGGCGGTCCCGTAGCGGGGTCCAGCAATCGCCGGGGGCTTCCTGAAACGACACGACAAATCCCTTCCCCATGAAGATCGAGATTTGTTCGAGGTCGATTTCTCCGTTGTTGTCATTAGCCATGCGGCAGACGGTATAAATATTGCTTTCGTAATCTTCCATCTTCGGGCGCTGGTGGACGTTGACCGTATCTTCCAGCGCCAGTGAGTGCAGACCGAAGGCTTCGCCGATAGCCTGAATATCCTGAACCCTGTCCAGCACATCGACATTGACCCAGGTGACCGGGGCCTTGCCGATGTAATCGCGGATCTTTCCCGCGCCGTCCAGTTTCGCCTCGCTGAACTGGTCAGGCCCGTAGCTTATGACATGGATGATCGGCGCAGGGGCGTTTTGCACAGGTGTCAGCGTTCCCGGCGCCGTTCCGGGCTTGTGACGTTTGCGATAGTGGTAGCTCTTTTTTCTGGCCATAACGCCGTATTATGGCGCTATTGCCTCGCGCCCGCAAGCAAGGGCGATTTTTTGGTGTTAAGCTGGCGCATGATCAGGCGCAGGCGGCGCATGATGACAAGCCATGCCGGTGTCATAATCAGGCTAAGCGCAACAATAACAATGACCAGCTTGTAGTCATCATTGTTGATCGCTCCCACGGACAGGCCAAGGCTGGCCATGGCGAAGGAGAACTCCCCGACCTGCCCCAGCGTTGCGCCGATGAAGATCGAGTGACGCACCGACAATCTGTAAAGCCTCAGAATACCGAAGTTGATGACCGTCTTGAGGAGCATCACGACAAATACCAGCAGCAACACCGCCCAGATATTTTCCGCAAGATAGTGGAAGTCGATCAGCATGCCCACGGACAGGAAGAAGAACATCATCAGGATGTCGAAAAGAGGTCTGACCTGCCGCTCATAGGCATGGCCGTATTGGGTGTTGCCAAGCACCAGCCCGGCGATAAACGCACCGTAAGCCGCGGAGAACCCAAGGCCGCCGGAGATAGCCGCCGCCGCAAAGCAGAACATCAGCGCCGTCAGGGGCCGCTGGCGGTCCTTGTCCAGATAATTCTTGATCCGCCCGATCGAGCCCGCAAAGCGGTTCAGCCATGCCGGGCGCGCCACCATCAGCCATATGAGGGCCCCTGTCGCCATGACGAGGAACACCGGCAGCAGCATCCGCAGGGCGATATTGCCATCATCCGCGCCAAAGGCGGAGATGATCAGGATCATCGGCACAACGGCCAGATCCTGCGCGATCAGGATGCCGACGGCCACGTTGCCTACGGGCGTATTGAGGGCCTTGAGATCCTCCATAAGCCGGATGGCGACTGCCGTACTGCTCAGGGAAAATGCAAAGCCCAGCAATACCACCATTTTCAGCGGCCAGCCGAACAGCAAAGATACGCCAAACATGGCAAGCAGACTGAACGTAATCTGCAAAGCCGCCGTTCCCATGGCAATCTTGTAGAGCGGGAGGAATTTTCGCAGGTCCAGCTCAAGGCCGACGATAAACAAAAGCAGCAGAATGCCGAGTTCGGAAAGGAGGCGTATTTCCTCCCCCTCATGGATCAGGCCGAGTGCGTGGGGGCCGAGAAGGATGCCGACAAGGATATAACCGACCAGTGCAGGTTGCCGCAGGCGCTGAAGCAAAAGGCCGCCGGAAAAAGCCGCTGCAAGGATAAACGCCATTTGCGTCAGGGCTGTAATATCATGCACTGTGGCGTTGTCCTTTCATAATCCGGAATCATGAATATCAGGCGACCAGCTTTTTCTGATGTTCTGAGTGTCGCATATTGTGGGCTAAATCCAAAAATTCTTTTGTAATCCTGAGCAAAATTGAATCGCTTTCCTGCGTGGGAAGGAAGACGCGGGCCGTGAACGCATAGTGGCCAAGATCGCTTGTCCTCATCCCGAACACAGGCGTGAAATCCGTCAGGTCGATGCCTTTTTTTCGAGCAATCCGCTGCGTGAAACGCCTTCCTTCAGCCTGAAAACCGTTGATATGACGCATCACTGTTTCCTGAAAGGCTTCTTGCAGCGCAACCGGATTCATGTCCTGATAGGCGACAGTGATGGAAATATCCTGAAAATTATAGGTCTTGGAAAAGTTCCTGTTTTCAACCTGCGAAGTAAACAGCCTGCTGTTGGGGATGGAAACGGATTTTCCGGTGAACTGGCAGGTCTTCTGGTCGATTTCCTCAAGACGCGTTGAAAACGCGTCGATATCCATGACTTCACCCATGACGCCGTCAATGATGATCCAGTCGCCGACCTTGTAGGATTGCGTACTAACGCGCAGCAGCGATCCGGTCAGGCACAGGATCATTTCCTTGGTCGCCACCACGAGCGCCACGGCGAAGGCCGTCAGGGATAAGGCGAATGTCTGCAACTGCGGCGCCCAGATCATAACGAGGCCGATGCAGGTAACGGCCAGTGTGCCGTTCTTGACCCGCGTGACCCAGCGGCGCTGTTCCTTGCTCAGGATTTCGGCTTTACGGCGAATCATGCGGATCAGCAGCAGTCGCAAGACGACGATCAGGCCGAGAAAGACGCCTGACGTTACAATCTCCTGAATAAAACCCGACATGTCGGCTACTTGCATGATGGAATGCCCCTTCTTCAGTCCTTGCGGCGGACGGGTGTCATAACATCAGCAAAAAATGGCGATTTTAGGGTTCACCGAGGGCTTTTTTGACGGTCTGGCGCAGAAGGCTGAAATCCAGCGGCTTTTCGAGATACGCAAACGGCCCCAATCCGCGCACGGATTCCTTGTCGTGCGAACTCGTCATGGCTGTCATGAAAATAAAGGGGACGGCGCTGTATTGCGGGTAAGCCCCGCGCAGGCGCTCGAGCAACTGCGTGCCGGTCATTTGCGGCATGGCGCGGTCGCAGATGATGAGATCCGGTTCGACATTTTGAATCTGCCCAAGACCGTCAACCCCGTCGCGCGCCAGAACGACGCGGTACCCGCAGGACGTCAGCTCGTCGCGCAGAAGCGCCGAAAGCGCGTCCTCGTCCTCGATCACGAGAATGGTGCATTTGTTCTTCTGGCTGGAATAAGAAGGAATCCCAAAGCTCATACATCGTCCTCAATACACACAAAACGGGCTTATACTACCCTTAAGTACTATATTAGGGAGTTCGGATTAACATTCTGTAAATATAAAATCAGCCGCGTCCCCTGCCCGACCGCGCTGTCCACGCGGACACTGCCGCCCTGCAATTCCATCAGGTCCCGCACGAGGTTGAGGCCAATGCCGGTGCCGGGAATCCCCGTGGAGGTGGATGCCCGGTAATAGCGCTCGAAAATGCGCCCGGTTTCACCAGCGGGGATGCCGACCCCGTTATCGGCGACTTCGATGACAATGCCCCCGCCGGGTTCATGACCGGCGGAAACGCGGATCTGCGGGTTTTGCGGCGTGAACTTGATGGCGTTCGACAAAAGATTGGTCAGGATCAGGGTCATCATCTTTTTGTCCAGAACGACATTGTCCGCCAGCCCTGATACATCCCACGTGATGGCGCCGGGCCGGGATAGATCCGCTTGTTCCTCGCAGAGTTCCTGTACCAAAGCGCCCAGGTCGAACTCTTCCGGTTCGACGTCCAGCCGCCCCGTCTTGAGCATGCTGGAAGACAAAACGCTCTCCATCATATGGACAAGACGGGAAACGGCGCTGCGGATGGTTTTGCAGCGTGTTTGCGCTTCCTGCCCCGCGTTCAGGCGCTGGATCATCTGGGCATTCCCGTCGATGATCGCCAGCGGCGTGCGGAATTCATGGCTGACCATGCCGATGAACTGCTTTTGCAGGGTGCTGGCTTCCCGTTCTTTCTCCAGCGCTTCGGCGACCTGCCGCGATTTTTCCTCGATTTCCTTTTTCTGGCGCAGGATTTCCGTCATATCCATCGTCGTAATGATGATGCCTTGCGAATCCGCCAGCGGAGCGGCCTTGATCCGCCACGTGCGCCCGTTTTCCATCGGGAAGTCCACCTCTCCGTGCAGCGTTTCCCAAAAGGCCTTCATCGCCGGGTAGCGCGGGTCGTCATCCGTTACGCCCTGTTCGATCCGGGCGATTTCAAAGGCTTCCATCACCGGCAGCCCCCTGACCAGCTTTTGCGCCAATGCCGGGTAGGCGCGCTTGTAATGCTCGCTGACGAAGAAAATCCGCCGGTCGCTGTCCAGAACGATAAAGGCGTCAGGGCTGGCCGTCAGGGCGGCGCGGAAGCGGCGATATTCCTCTTGCATGATGCTGTTAGTTTGCCGGATTCTGGCCTTTCCCAGCCTCGACCGGAGGATCGCCTTGAAATCCGCGCTCCCGATCATGTCCAGATGAAAGACGGAATCGAAGCCTGCCGAGAGGAGCTTGAGTTCGCGCCCGTTGTCCCCTGCCGTACACTCAATCCCGATAATGTCGCCAATCAGGCTAGGATTCCGCCCCAGTGCCGCCCCGGCGGCAGCCCCGGCATCGTCATGAATGGCGATAATCGTTAACAGAGAATCTGAAGATTTATCTGTAAGTGATTGAATATCATTTGTATTTTCAATCTCAACACCCATCTCGGCAACCGCGGCCCAGATAGCCTTTGTGATTGCCATATTGCTGCCGTCCCCATACACTATTATATGGGATCGCGGAGCGCGGTTCAGGGTAAACGGGCGGGATAGGGCAGAGTCTGTGTTCACAGCCTGATTTTACATGAAACCCCCGGTTTTTTGCCATGCATTTTCTTGACTTGGCAGAATCCGTGTGTATATTGCGCGGGTTATTTATCCGAAGAAACCAAGGATCTATCATGTTTGCAGTCATCCGTACCGGCGGAAAACAGTACAAAGTCGCCAAGGACAACGAAATCCGCGTCATGAAACTGGACGCGAAAGAAGGCGAAACCGTCAACTTTGACGGCGATGCCGTTCTCTTCGCCGAAGGCGGCAAAGCCGCCAAGGTCAGCGCCAAGGTCGTCAAGCATGAGCGCGCAGACAAGATTCTGGTCTTCAAAAAGAAACGCCGCACCGGCTATCGCCGGACCAAGGGCCACCAGCAGGACATGACCGTTCTGCAAATCACGAACGTCGCTTAAGGAGAGAGTATAAATGGCACACAAAAAAGCAGGCGGTAGCTCCCGCAACGGTCGCGATACCGAAGGCCGCCGTCTTGGCGTCAAGCGTTACGGCGGTCAGGATATTCTGGCCGGCAACATCATCATCCGCCAGCGCGGCACCCGTTACTATCCGGGCAACAATGTCGGCATGGGCAAAGATCACACCATTTTCGCGCTGGTTGACGGCGAAGTGCTGTTCACCCATGGCCGCGGTGGCCGCAACGTCGTGAACATCATTCCGGCGAACCAGTCTGCAAAGAAAGCGGCTGAGTAACTTTATTAGGACTGTCATCCCGGACGAGTGAGGCAAGGCCGAACGCTGATCCGGGAGCCAGCACAAAATGCAGCCCGCCTTCGCGGGCTGTCTTTATTTTGGCTGGATCTCCGCTTGAAACGGGGATGACGAATGGAGAAGAACAGTGAAATTCCTCGACGAAGCGAAAATATACATCAAGAGCGGCGATGGCGGTGCCGGCTGCACCAGCTTCCTGCGTGAGAAATATATCGAGCATGGCGGGCCCAACGGCGGTAACGGCGGCAAGGGCGGCGATGTCATTTTCGAATGCGTTGATGGCCTCAATACCCTGATCGATTTCCGCTATACCCAGCATTTCCGCGCAGAAAAGGGCCATCACGGCATGGGCAAGGAGCGCTCCGGCGCGAACGGCAAGGACATCATCATCCGCGTTCCGGTCGGCACGCAGATTCTGGACGAGGACAAGGAAACCGTTCTGGCCGACATGACCTCTGTGGGGCTGAAGATTTACATGCTGCGCGGCGGCGACGGCGGCTTTGGCAACGCCCATTTCAAGACCGCGACCAATCAGGCCCCGCGCAAGCACACCCCCGGCTGGCCGGGGGAGGAACGCGCTGTCCGGCTGCGTCTCAAGCTGATCGCCGATGCGGGGATCGTCGGCCTGCCCAATGCAGGAAAATCAACTTTCCTTGCCGCCTGCTCTGCCGCCAAGCCGAAAATTGCGGATTATCCTTTTACGACCCTTCATCCCAATCTTGGCGTCGTCAAGGTCGGAGACATCGATTTCGTTCTCGCCGATATTCCGGGCCTGATCGAGGGCGCGCATGAAGGGCACGGCCTTGGCACGCGCTTTCTCGGTCATGTCGAACGCACGGCGGTTTTGCTGCACCTGATCGATGCGACGCAGGATGATATTGTCGGCGCCTACCAGACGATCCGCCATGAGCTCGATGCCTACGGTCACGGCCTTGCCGAAAAACCGGAAGTGGTGGCCCTCAACAAGGTCGATG
>JACPDM010000079.1 GCA_016184045.1 Micavibrio aeruginosavorus
ATCTATAACGAGGATATGGCCTTCCTCGGCGTTTTGCCGCCCGACATCCAGCCGCACGCGACGACGCATATCGCGGAAATGATCGCGCTGATCGCCGCGCTGATCGAGCGCGGCCATGCCTATGCCGCGCAGGGGCATGTCCTGTTTCATGTGCCGTCCTTCCCAGCCTATGGGGGCCTGTCCGGGCGCAGCCGCGACGACCAGATCGCGGGGGCGCGGGTCGAGGTTTCGCCGTTCAAGAAAGACCCGGCGGATTTCGTGCTGTGGAAGCCGTCTGCGGACGATCAGCCGGGCTGGGACAGTCCGTGGGGGCGCGGGCGTCCGGGCTGGCACATCGAATGCTCTGCCATGGCGGAGAAGCATCTGGGCCTGCCTTTCGACATTCATGGCGGCGGGGCCGATCTCAAATTTCCGCATCATGAAAACGAAATCGCGCAAAGCTGCTGCGCCCACGGCCATGAAAACGACCTCTCGGCCTTCGCGAAATACTGGGTGCATAACGGCTTCGTCACGGTCGAGGGCGAAAAAATGTCGAAATCGCTCGGCAATACCGTTCTGGCGCACGATCTGGTGCAAAATCACGCGGGCGAGACGCTGCGCCTTGCGCTGCTCTCCGCCCATTACCGCCAGCCGCTGGACTGGACCGAGCACGGCATCCAGCAGGCAAAAAAATATCTCGACCGGCTCTATCAGATTTTACGTCTTAGCGCCGATCTTCCTGCCGATGATTCCGTTGCGCTACCCTCTTCCGTGATGGAGGCGCTGTGCGACGATCTCAACATGCCGATGGTTCTGGCGGCGATCAACGACCTGACACGGGATGAAAAAGACAAGGCGGTACTGAAAAGCCGGTTGCTGAAAATCGGGGCGCTGCTGGGAATCCTGCAGCAAGATCCGGCGCAATGGCTCGGCTATGCCGCCGCCACGGATGGGGGGGCGGATGCCGCCGCGATCGAGGCGCGGCTGGCGCAGCGTCAGGCGGCCAAGAAGGACAGGAATTTTGCGCTGGCGGACCAGATTCGCAAGGAGCTGGAAGCGCAGGGAATCATTATCGAGGATACTGCAAACGGCCCGGTCTGGCGCCGCGTCGGCTAGTTACTGCGACCACAGGACGCGGTAAAAATAATAGAGCCCGTCGGCATCGTTCTTGAGGCAGCCATAAGGCTTCCCGGCCAGCGGGGCCGAGGCCACCGCGTTGCCGATAATGGTCGGCGCGGCCATTGCTCCCTTGAAGCGCCCTGCAAAATTGAATGTCGCCGCGCTCGGTGCGGGGTCGCCTTTTGCAATCGCCGCCCCCATGCGGTCGATCACTTCGCAAACCGTGACATTGAGGTTGCGCACCGCCATGACAAGATCGGCGCAGGTTGCCGCGGCGCAGGTTGTGCCGATATCCTGAACGGCAATGGCGCTCAGGAACGTGTAATCCTCTGCCGTCGTTATCAGGGCTTCCGTCGGCGCGCGGCGATAGACGATGCCGCCGCCCTCGGTGTTGAACACTTCGGCTTCCGGCGGTTTCGTGCCCGGGGCATCGTAATCGCCCGCTGCAAGATCGGGGTGGGAAAATCGCAGGTCGGCAAGAGTAATCCCGCGCAGGCGCATCATGCCGACGGCCTTGGCGACGGCGTCGGAATAATCGACGATCTCCGCCGCCGCCAGACGGTTTTTCTCCGATGTCAGGCTTTCCAGCGATCCGCGCCCGCTTTGCGACACGGCAAAGGACAGGCCGCCGAACAGGACGACGGCGATGAAAATATAAAAAAGAATGTTGCCGCTTTCGCCGGATCGGTTCATGGCGTTCATGATAGACTTACACCCGGAAGGGATCAAATTCCTTTGCGTTGGATTTCGGGATATGCACCGGCAGCGCCTTGCACCCATGGGCCGCCAGCGTCAGGAAGGTGGCGCGGCCCGAGCCGATTTCGATATTTTCCATCAGGCCGATCCCGAGGACCGGCATTTCCAGCGGATTTCCGGATTTCAGGCGGTCTTCGATTTCTTGCCGTCTTGGCTGTTCCTGCGCTGGAAGTTCGGCCAGAGCCTTGATCTGCCCGTCCGGGCGCAGCCATTCATAGGAAAACAGGGAAATGCGCCAGCTTTCCAGCACGGCGGGGACGTCGATGGTGATGGTCGTGTAGCGGTCGTCCCGGCCGGACACGACCGGATTTGCAATAAATTTCAGGTCTGAAAGCGCGCCGGTCATGCGGGCTCCTGTCTGGACATTTTCTTTTGATTCTATAGATTGAAACCCATAACATTTCGTTAAAGCTGCGCTTTCCCAAGGGGTTCGCATGACCGTAGAAAAAAAGCTCGATATCTCCCGTGAGGTCATCGCCGTCGATCCGGCGGCGGATGAGGTTTGCTGCGACGGCGGGGGCGGGGCGCTCGGGCATCCTGTGGTCTGGTACGCTTTCGACGGGCGGCCGGAAGTCGTCTGCGGCTATTGCGACCGGGTTTTTGTCCGCCGCGCTTAAGGGCTTAGCGCCATCTTCTTGATCCGCAGGGCGGAAATTCTATATACTTTTCCTGAAAGGCGCCGCCGTTGCGGGTCTTTTGATGCAGATGCCCGGTCGGCGTCTGGTCCAATTATGCCAGCCGCTCGCTCAAAGGAGGA
>JACPDM010000080.1 GCA_016184045.1 Micavibrio aeruginosavorus
TCAAAGGGCGCAGGGCTGGCGAAGGTCAGGTTCTGGTCGGCCACGATCTTTCGGATCAGGGAATAGCCGTTGGAATGCGGGCCGGAAGCGGCCAGCCCCAGCACGGCATCCCCCGGCGCAATGGTTTTTCCGTCCAGAATCCGGTCGCGCTCGACCGCGCCGACGGTGAACCCGGCGAGATCATAATCCTCCCTGGCGTAATGGCCGGGCATTTCTGCGGTTTCGCCGCCGATCAGGGCGCAGCCGCTTGCGGCGCAGGCCTTGGCGATTCCGGCCACGACCCTCTCGGCAACATCCACATCCAGATGCCCGCAGGCGAAATAATCGAGGAAGAACAAGGGCTCGGCCCCCTGAACGATCAGGTCGTTGACGCACATCGCCACCAGATCCTGCCCGATGGTATCGTGCCGCCCGGTATCGATGGCGATCCGCAGTTTGGTGCCAACCCCGTCGGTCGAGGAGACCAGCACCGGATCGCGGTAGCCGCAGGCTTTAAGGTCGAACAGCGCCCCAAATCCGCCAATATCCTCCATTATACCTGATCTACGGGTGCGCTTGACGTGCGGACGGATACGGTCCACCAGCGCATCCCCGGCGGCGATATCGACCCCGGCCTCCCGGTAAGCGTCGCGCGATTGCGGTATTGCGGTTTTTTGTTCCTGGGGGGCTTTCATGTTCTTGCCAGAAGTGATGAAATGAGAACGTTATGACCTTTATCTCTACATGGTTCCGCGCCCTGCGTACAGCCCTGCCGGTGGTGGCGGGGCTTGCCGTGATTCTGTCTTCTCCGGCGCGCGCCGACGATGTCTTCACCGTCAGCGACGTCAAGGTCGATGTCACGGCGGAAAACGCCGTCGCCGCCCGCGAAAAGGCGTTTGCCGAAGCCGAGGTGCAGGCGCTGACCGCGCTGGCGCAGAAGCTTCTGGGCGAAGCCGATTTCGCGCGCTACAAGGCTCCCGAAGCCGCTGTGATCTCCGGCATGATCAAGGATTTCGAAATTACGGACGAACGCCTGTCGGCGGTGCAGTATATCGGCACCTACACCTTCCGCTTCGAGGGCGACGCCGTGCGGCAGCATTTCAATGTCGGCGGCATGCATTACAGCGACGTGCAGAGCAAGCCGGTTCTGGTTCTCCCGTTCTACAAGACGGAAACGCGCATGGTTCTCTGGCAGGATGAAAACCCGTGGCTGGCGGCGTGGGCGAAGACGGCGGCAGGCGCGGGCGGGCTTGTGCCTGTCGCGGTGCCGATGGGCGATATCCGCGATGTCGGCGATATCGGTGATAACGAGTTCCTCACCTACCGTCGGGACGGCCTTGATTCGATCCTGCAGCGTTACAATGCGGGTGAAGCCATCATCCTGATAGCCGCGCCGGATCAGGCCGGGGTGAACGTGACCATGTATCGCACGGATCGCAGCGGACCGGAATTTGTCCGTACGCTGCATATCGCCCCGGACGCGGAAATGGATGCGGACGGGCTTTATGCCAAGGCGGTGAAAGAGGTTCGCGCCATGATCCAGTCCGACTGGAAAACGGAAACGGCGATCAATCCGGTTGCCGACCAGAACAGCGCCATGACCATTCGCGTCCATTTCGATACGATGCAGCAATGGGTGGAAACGCGGCAGGCGTTGCGCCGCGTCGCAGGGGTCACGGAAATGAAAGTTCTCTCCGTCACGCCGCGCGAGGCGCAGGTTGCCTTGCGCTATGCCGGGGATGAAAATCGCCTGCGCCTTGCCATGGCGCAGGTCGATCTCGTCCTCGGGCAGCAGGCTGCCGGCGGGGATGTCGCGGCATATGGCTACGTTCCTGCCGCTTATGACGTGTTCTTGAAGAAATACACGCCCTTTTGATTTTTGATGCAACATTCGCGGGATATGGTCCGATGACCCTTCGCAATCACGCCGCCTTCTGGACTGCGAGTTTTGTTGTTTTTGCGCTGGCGCTCTGGGTGCTGAACGACGTTCTTTTGCCTTTTGTCGCGGGGATGGCGATTGCCTATCTTCTCGGGCCGATTGTCGGGCGCATGATTCGCGCCGGGGTGCCGCGCAGTCTTGCCGCGCTGCTGATCTTGCTTATTTTCCTTGTCGTGGTCGGAATCGTTCTGGCGATGATCCTGCCCTTCGTTTACCGGGAGGCTGTACAACTGGCGACTGATTTGCCGCAATACGCCGATCAGGTGCAGGTGCATCTCGCGCCCTATATCGAATGGCTGCAGAAAAAGCTGCCGGTGGGCGATTTAAGCGCGTTTGAAGATACGCTTCAGAACAATATCGGCAAGGCGCTGCGCTTTGGCTCATCGGTCATGCTGGGCGTCGCCAGCGGCGGAAAGGCGGTGGCGGGATTTGCCACCTTCATCGTTCTGACCCCCATCGTCGCATTCTTCATGATGGAGGAGTGGGTTCGCATCACGACATGGATTGATACAATGATTCCGCGCCACAGCTATACAACGATCCGCGATCTTCTCCGGCAGATCGACCGCAAGGTTTCCGGATTTATCCGCGGGCAGTTGATCATCTCTCTTTTGCTCGGGATCGTTTACGCGGTCGCGCTCAGCATCGCCGGGCTGAAATTCGGTTTCCTGATCGGGCTGATGGCGGGTGTTTTATCCATCGTGCCGATGGTCGGATCCGCAGTCGGGCTGGTTGCCGCAGTGGCGGTGGCGTGGTTCCAGAGCCATGAATGGAGCTATGTCGGAATTATAGCCGCCATCTTTCTCGTCGGGCAATTCCTTGAAGGCAACGTCATTACACCGCGAATCATGGGGCAGAGCGTCGGGTTGCATCCGCTGTGGATTCTCTTCGCATTGCTGGCGGGCGGGTCGCTGTTCGGGATTGTCGGCATGTTTCTGGCTGTGCCGGTCGCGGCCATCATCGGCGTTCTTCTGGCCTTCGCCATTAGCCGTTATAAAGCCAGCCCGTATTACGGGGCCGAAGTGCCGCCTCTCGCTCAATCACCTGAATCCGCCGTTGCGCCGACATCGCTTAAAAAACAGGAGGATGTTTGAATGGGCAGCGGGCAGGCACGTCAGATCCCTCTTGACCTCGGTCATCGCACGGCGCTTGGGCGCGAGGATTTCCTGATCGCGCCCTGCAACCGCGATGCTGTCGGCTGGGTCGATCGCTGGCCGGACTGGCCGGCTCCGGCCTTGATCCTGAATGGCCTTCCCGCTTGCGGCAAAACGCATCTGGGGGCGGTATGGCGCGATCGCACCGGGGCAACGTGGATGGACGCCGCCGCTTTGGCTGAAAGCGATGCGCAGCAGCTCTCGGAAGGGGCGGGGAATCTGGTGATCGATCATCTTGATCCGTGGATTGGCGACCGTGCGGCGGAAACGACGCTGTTTCATCTCTACAACATGATGAAGGAACGTGGCACGACGATGCTGGTGACGATGCGCAGCGCGCCGGGGCAGATTGAATTTTCTCTGCCCGACCTGTCTTCGCGTCTGCGCGCTGCGCCAGCGGCGGCAATCGCGCCGCCGGACGATACCTTGCTGGCCGCGGTTCTGGTCAAATTGTTTTCGGACCGGCAATTGCAGGTCGGCGCTGATGTCATTGCCTATGTTCTGCCGCGAATGGAGCGGTCTTTTGCCGCCGCCCGCGATATTGTCGCGCAGGCAGACAGTCTGGCCCTTGCCGAGAAAAAACCCGTTTCCGTGCCGCTGCTGCGGCGGGTTCTATCCCACTCTCAGGTGTGAAAATCGTGGCCGGGGACCAAGAGATCTTCGAGGTCGTTTTGCCCCGGCATCAAGGTCGACCAGCTGTCGATCGGACAATCCAGAACGGTCAGGGTGCATTCCCTGTATTCGACGTTGAGCCGCGAAACGGTGAGCCCGGCGCCAAGCCCGGCAAGAAATTTCGCAAGGCCGTGAATTGACGGGTTGTGCGATACCAGAAGTACGCTGCGTTTGTCGCTGTCGATCTGCTTCAGCATCTCATAAAGCTGGCCGACGGTGCTGTAATAGGCAACGGCCGGGGAAGCGACCGGGATTTCGCCTGTGGCGTCGAAGATCCGGCGCATGGTTTGCTGCGCCCGTCGGGCGGGGGAGCAAATGATAAAATCGGGAATGTATCCCTTAGCCTTCATGACCTGCCCCAACGCAGATGCCTGCGCCGCGCCCTCTTTGGTCAGGGGGCGGTGCTTGTCTTCAGAGTTCTGGGCAGGAGCGGCCTGCGCGTGACGAAGGAGAAAAAGGCGACGCATGATTCAAGGATAAACCGATTTGCCCGAAAAGGACAATCAGGGGGCCTCGTTCCGCGCCCATAGCCACGCCGCGCCGCGGACCCCGGAAGAATCGCCGTGCCGCGCGGGCGCGAGGGCGGTTTTGACCGTGTCGGAGAAAATATATTGCCCCCATACCTGCGGCAATTTGCTGTAAAGGGCGGAAACATTGCTCATCCCGCCGCCGAGGATCACGATATCCGGGTCCAGAATATTGATAACTCCGGCCAGCCCCCGCGCCAGACGGTCAATATAGCGGTCGAGGGCGGCGGAGGCTTTGGGCTCGCCTGTTTTGGCGGCGGCGATAATGTCGTGGGTCGAGAGATCCTCGCCGGTAACGCGCCTGTAGTCGTTTTTAAAGCCCGTGCCGGATATCCATGTTTCAAGGCAGCCGCGCCGTCCGCAATAGCAAAGCGGACCGGGATATTCGCTGGCCTCTCGCTCGGAGATGAAATAACGATGCAGAGTATCGATTGCGTCGGCCTGTTCGAACATGGCGTAGTGCTCTTGCGCGGAGGGCAGATATACGGACGGGTAGGGCAGGGGGTTGTGGCCCCATTCTCCGCCGATGCCGTTGACGCCGCCAAGGGCTTTGCCGTTGATCGAAATGCCCGCGCCGCAGCCTGTGCCGATAATGACGCCGAAAACGCATGCGTGACCTTCGCCCGCGCCGTCTGTGGCTTCGGACACGGCGAAGCAATTGGCGTCGTTTTCCGTACGAACCGGGCGGCCCAGAGAATCGGACAGGTCCCTGTCCAGCGGCTGGCCGATCAGCCAGGTGCTGTTGGCGTTTTTGACAAGCCCTGTATCGCGCGACACCGTTCCGGGAATGCCGACGCCGACGGTGCCTTGTTGCCCCAGAGTCGATTCTGCCTGTTCGACAAGGCCGCGGATTGTGGTGATGGCGGCATCGTAGCTGCCTTTCGTCGTCGGAACGCGGTGGCGGTAAAGTTCCTTGCCGTTGTTCTGGTCAAGGCAGATGATTTCCGTCTTGGTTCCGCCAAGGTCGATGCCGATGCGCATGAAGGTTTCGCCGCTTAAGGAATGAACTTATAGCATGCCGCGACCAGTTCGTCTTTCGACCTGACGTGGGCGTGCGCGGTAGGTTCATACTGCGATTCATCGCCCTGATCAATAATCTGGATGACGCCGCCATGGCCATTCGTGCCCGCCAGCGCGGCAACGCCCGACCTTGCCCCGTTTTTGCTGTCTTCAAAAATCAGGCAATAGGCGATATCGACGCCAAGGGTTCTGGCGGCCAGAAGGTACGGGTCCGGCGAGGGTTTTGTCTTCAGTCCTGCGGCAAGAACATCATCCTTGGTCAGGACAAGATGCATTCTGCTTTCAATTCCGTGCGCCCTGAGGCTGACATCCGTGACCTTGCGCGGAGAGTTCGTGACCGTCGCGACGATCAGGCCGCGGTCGGCGGCCCGCTGGAAAATTTCGGTCATGCCGGGGCGCAGAATGACGCCGTGCGTATCGGTCAGGTAGCCGTTTTCGATTTCCGCGACGTAATCATCTTCGCCGATGGCGAAATGGTTGAATTTGCTTTTAAGGTGGTTCCAGATGATCCGGTCGCTGGTCCCGGCCAGAAAATTCCAGTCACTCTTGTCGATGTGCCCGCCGTATTTTTGCGCCGTCGTTTCATGGACTCGGCGGTTTCGCGGTTCCGTGACCAGCTGGGTTCCGTCCATATCAAGCAGGACAGCTTCGACGCCATGCCGCATTTTGCACCTCCGATATTCATGAAAAACTATGGGAAACTAACATTTTTATCAAAAGGGAGGCAAAAATTTACTTTATTGCAGTGCAAAACAGGATTGCTTTTCCCCCGGTTTTTGTATGCTTTATCTAGGCGCACAACCCTTTAAGGACCTTTTTGAGCGATGCCCAGCACAGCCCTGATCGCCGATATCGGCGGCACCAATGCCCGTTTCGGGATCGTTGATCGCAGCGGCCTCCATGATCTTTTGTATCTGGAGTGCCGGAATTACACGGGGCCCGCGGAGGCGGCCGAAGAATACCTGAAGCAAATCGGCGCGCGGCAGCGCCCGGAGATCGGGATATTCGCCGTCGCAGGGCCGGCGGAGGAAGACCTGATCGGGTTCACCAGTATTCCATGGGCGTTCCGCAAGTCGAGGCTGCGCGAGGAGATCGGCCTTGAAAAACTGGAAGTGATGAATGATTTTCAGGCTGTCGCCATGGCCATTCCCGATATTTCGCCGGAGTTGCTCCACAAGATTGGCGGTGACGGGGAGCCGCAGGAGCATCGCGCCAAGGGCGTGATCGGACCCGGTACGGGGCTTGGCGTGGCGTCCCTGTTCTGGGCCGGCAATTGTTATCTTGCCCAGCCCGGTGAGGGCGGCCACGCTACCATGGCGGCGGTGACAGAGCGCGAATTCGCCCTGTTCCAGCAGTTGCGCGTCAAATACCACCATATCTCGGCAGAGCGCGTTTGTTCCGGCAAGGGCCTTGAGAATCTTTATAACGCCATTCGCGCGCTTGACGGCAAGCATGACCGACCCGATCTCTCCGCGCCGGATATCAGCAGCAAGGCGATTGGCGGAGAATGTGAAATCTGCGGCGAGGCTCTGGATCTGATGCTGGGGTTTTTGGGCCGTGCGACGGGTAATCTGGCGCTCACATTAAATGCGCTGGGCGGCGTCTATGTCGCCGGGGGCATTCCGACGAAGCTTGGCGATTATTTTTTCCACTCGCGCTTCCTTGAAGAATTTCAATCCAAGGGGCGGCTCAAGGATTACATGAAAAAGATCCCGGTTTACCTCATCAAGCATGATGCCATCGGCCTGCTGGGCCTGGAGAAACAGGCCCGGATGGCGCTGGAGGGGTTTTAGGTCTCGCTGAAATTTTTACGGATGATTTCGCCGCCTTTGACGGCAAGGCCGATGCGTCCGTGCTTAAGGTCAAGCGCCTCGCGCCCGAAAACATCATGCCGCCAGCCTTTCATCGCAGGAATGTCGGCATTGTCGGCTCTGGCCAGGGCTTCAAGGTCTTCCGGGCTGGCGATGAGGCGTGCGGCGACGTCATTCTCGGAAGCGACGATCCGCAGCAGGAGTTTCAGCATCTCTACCACCGGGACCAGATTTTGCGGCAGGGGCTTTTTGCGTTCCTGCCGGGGAATTTGGTCCTTGGGCATAGCAAGGCCTGCGCCAATCGCATGGAGGAGCGCCTGCCCCAGTTTGCCGCGCGCGACATCCTCGCCAAGGCCGCGAATGTGCTTTAACTCATCGACATTTTGCGGCGCGTGGACGGCGATATCGAGCAGCGTTTCATCGCGCAGGATTCGTCCGCGCGGAATATTGCGCCGCTGCGCTTCGGCTTCGCGCCATTTGGCGACTTCCATCAGAACTGCAATCGCCTGCGGCTTGTCGGTGCGAAGTTTCAGGCGCTGCCAGGCCTCTTCCGGGTGATTCTGGTAGGTGTCGGGCGTGGTCAGGATGCCCATTTCTTCAAGCACCCATTCGGTGCGGTTCCGCTGTTTCAGCTGGCGGTCGAGATGAACATAGACTTCGCGCAGCCACAGGACGTCGTCCAGAGCGTAATGCAGCTGCCGCTCGGTCAGGGGGCGGCGCGACCAGTCGGTAAATTGCGCGCCCTTGTCGAGTTTCTTGTGGCAGATGTCCTGCACCAGGTTGAGATAACCGATCTGGTCGCCGTAACCCAAAACCATGGCGGCGACCTGTGTATCGAAAATCGATTGCGGAATCCTGCCGGTCAGGTTGAAGAAAATTTCCAGATCTTGCCGCGCCGCGTGAAAGACCTTGATCACCGCCGGGTCGGCCAGAAGGTCAAAAAGCGGAGTGAGGTCCAGATCTCTGGCCAATGGGTCGATGGCCAGCGCCTCCCCTTCCGGCGGGGCGACCTGCACCAGGCAAAGGGTCGGGTAATAGGTTTTATCGCGCAAAAATTCCGTATCGATGGTGATGAACGGATGCTGGCGCAGGCTCTGGCAGAGCGAATCGAGGGCGGATTGGGTGGAAATAATGCTCATGCCTCATTGTTTAAGCCTTAAAAACCTGAAAACCAAGAGAGATTCTTGACGTTTGCCCTAAAAAATGTTCCCTAGAAGCGTTGTAAATCCCAGAAAACCAAGGTTTTTAAGCCATGCACGCCTATCGCACCCATCATTGTGGCCAGCTCCGGAAGTCCGATGCTGGATCGACCGTCAAACTCTCCGGCTGGATTCACCGCAAGCGTGACCATGGCGGCGTTCTGTTTATCGATTTGCGCGATACATACGGCTTGACTCAGTGCGTGATTGACCAGGACAGCCCCTTGCTGGCCGAGGTCGAGAAATGGCGGGTGGAATCGGTCATCACCATTGATGGCCGGGTCAAGGAACGCCATAGCGGGACGGAAAACGCCACCCTCGCCACCGGCGATATCGAGGTTTATATCGACAAGGCCGTGCTGCAATCCGCCGCCGAGGTTCTGCCGCTGCAAGTCGCGGATGCCGACGATGCAGGGGAAGACGTGCGCCTCAAATACCGTTTCCTCGATCTGCGCCGCGAAGGGATGCACAAGCGCATCCGCCTGCGCAACAATGTCATCGCGGCGATGCGCCGGGAGATGTGGCAATCCGGTTTTCAGGAATTCAACACGCCGATCCTGACCGCGTCATCGCCGGAAGGGGCACGGGATTATCTGGTCCCTTCGCGCCTGCATCCGGGCAAATTCTATGCCCTGCCGCAGGCCCCGCAGCAGTTCAAGCAATTGCTGATGGTCGCGGGTTTTGACCGTTACTTCCAGATCGCGCCGTGCTTCCGCGACGAAGACGGCCGCGCCGACCGTCTGGCCGAGTTCTATCAGCTCGATGTCGAGATGGCTTTTGTCACGCAGGAAGAAATTTTTGCGACCATGTCCCCGGTCATCGACAGCGTGTTCAAGGAATTTTCCGCCTGGACCGGCACGCCGCACAAGGTTGAATGGCTGCCGAACCTGACCTGGCGCGAGGCGATGGCGAAATACGGCACGGACAAGCCGGATTTGCGCAATCCCTTGGTGACGTGCGCCCAAGGTCGGCGGGCAGCCGCGCAGCTTCTTTGACAAGCTCAACGACTGGGCCCGCGGTGAAGGCGCGCCGGGCCTTGGCTATATCCTGTTTGAGGGCGCGGAAGGCAAAGGCCCGATCGCCAAATTCGTGCCGCCCGCAGCGCAGGAGGAATTAAGGAAGATCGCCGGGCTGGAAAGCGGCGATGCGATTTTCTTTATCTGCGATATGGAAGCCAAAGCCGCCAAATTCGCGGGCCGCGCCCGTGATAAAATCTGCGACGACATGGGCAACCGGGAGAAGGGCGTCTATAAATTCTGCTGGGTCGTCGATTTCCCGATGTATGAGATGGATGAGAAATCCGGAAAAATCGATTTTTCCCACAACCCGTTCTCCATGCCGCAGGGCGGGATGGATGCCCTGAGCGGCCCCGATCCGCTGGCGGTTCTTGCCAACCAGTATGATTGCGTCTGCAACGGCTTCGAGCTGGCTTCCGGCGGCATCCGCAACCACCGCCCGGACATCATGGAAAAGGCCTTTGCGATCGCGGGCTATGACCGCGACGTGCTGGAGAAAAAATTCGGCGGCATGCTCAATGCCTTCAGATACGGCGCCCCCCCTCACGGCGGCTGCGCTTTCGGTATCGACCGGATCGTGATGATTCTGGCGAACGAGCCGAATTTGCGCGAGGTCTATGCCTTTGTCATGAACGGCGCCTATGAGGATCCGATGATGGGTGCGCCCACCGACCCGACGCCGCAGCAGCTTAAAGACCTGCATCTGCGCGTCGTCCCGCCGATCAAGGCGGAAGTGGTGGAGAAAAAAGTTCAGGCGGGGTAGGCCAGGGATGAAATAAAAAGCCCGGCAAAAATGCCGGGCTTTTTTGTATTGACGGCCTTAATTCGCCTTGATGGCGATCTTTCGGGTGGACGGTTCAGAGATCGCGCTTTTGCCGATCTCGATTTTGAGGACGCCGTTTTTCATCGTCGCGTTGACGGCGTCTTCGTCGGCATTGTCCGGCAGCTGGAGCGTGCGCCTGAAGCTGCCGTAGCTGCGCTCGATGCGATGGAAGGTTTTACCTTTGGTTTCCTCTTCCTGACGCTTTTCGCCTTTCAGGGTCAGGATGCCGTCGGCCACGGACAATTCAACATCCTTGACCTCAAGGCCGGGCAGGTCGGCCGTAACGACATAGGCTTTGTCCGTCTCGGCGACATCGAGATCAAGGTTCATCAGGTTTGCCCCGTAAGCCGGGCTTGCGAGCGGCCCGGCGGCGAAGACGTCGCCGAAGACATTGTCGAAAATACGGTCCATTTCCTTGTGCATGTCTTCCCATCCGCGCAGAATCGGGCTGGCGGACATGGCGGAAGATTGCCGCTGGAAGGGGTTGAGGCTCGGTAGTGCCATGATCGTTCTCCTTTTTTGATCCATCTGTTTGACTTGAGACTGGAACGAACCCCCGGGCCCCCGGATGGGCAGCCCGTTCGGGTCCTTACAAAAAGAGAAATAGGAAGGCTCTTTCAAAAATCAATACGACTAAGGTATTGATTCTAAATAATATATTTACCTAATATAGGCTGCAAGCTGGTCCGAAAGCGCGGCGCAGGCCGGGTCGCCGCCAAGGCAGAGGAGCGGCGCGATCAGGAGCTGGAAATGCGACGGGTCGGGCTGAACCCCGGTACGCGCAGCGAGATCGGTGATGGTATTGGCGCATTCCGTCAGGGCGCTCTTCATGGCATAGGCCGGTACTTGCTGCCGGCTGGCGGCGGTGGTGGCGGCGCAATGCTGCTTGAGGGCTTCGGCCTCGGCTTCCATCTTGCGGCTTTGCAGATCCGCACCGTAATTGGAGAGCAGCACCATATTGGAATCCGCAACCGCGCCAAGGCAGGTTTGCGCCTCCCACTGGTTGATGCAGGCCTTGGCAATTTGCTGAGCGTATTGCAGTGATGTGGCGCTTGGCGTGTTCTGCGCCATTGCCGGAGAGGATGCAATCAGCAGAAACGCGAAAATGGAAATCTTTTTCATCGAATGCTCCTTGCTTTATATGCTATGCGGCCGTTATGCAGGTTTGAATTTTCTGGCGTGTTCCCATTCCAGATAGCGCATTTTATCCTGTGCGGCCTCCAGATCCTCACGGGAGATTTTTTTGTCATTCAGCAGAGATCCTGCCGATCTGGCTTTTGCCATGCGGGTTACTTCGTTGAATTGTGCCGTCATCGCGGAGGTCGGGCCCGGCAGGTTTTCAAGGGGCTGCGCCTTGGCCTTGCGCCAGTAATCGATCTCTGGCCGTGGTAGATCCTGAAGTTTGTAATCGCCACGCAGCATGGCTTGCTCCAGGCCATTGGAAACTGCCTCGATGTTTCTCCGGAGAATAGTAAACGCGTTGTCGCGTTCTGCTGCCGGGATCGCGCTGAAAAGGGCTCTGGTGTTCGGCCTGTAGAGCCATCCGGCGTTGCGCTCTGCGCCGAGTCTCAAGGTCGAGAGAACAATTTCCCGCGCGAGTGCTGTATTGACGCTGAGCAGGGCGTAATCGGCGGGCAGCAGCCCCTTGTAGTCGCGGATGTTGAGTTTTGCTTCATGATCGATCAGGCATTTTGCGACTTTGGTGTGGTTGGTTGCTTCCTGCATGGTTTTGGGGACAAGACGGGAGAGCGATACCAGAGGATGACAGGATTCGTCTGGCAATGGCGTATCGGGGCTGACCCCGTCCTTCAGCGTGGCTTCGACCAGAAGGGGGCTTCCCGTGATAATGGATGCCTTCCATACGGCATCTGCGGCAAGCGAATACAGATGCTCATCCAGCGCCGCCGAATCCCCAAGAAGCGCGCGCCTGACTTTTTCACGGCGACGCATGAACTCCTCCCGGTCTTTCTCCGGGATGTCTCCGGGAATGTTGTCGTCGTTATCGCTGCCGTATCCCATGCCGCTTGCCCGTTTTGTTTTATTTGTATGTATTCTTGTGTTTTAGCGGATTGGCTGGAGGCTGGCAAATTCTTTAAGGAAAAACCCGGTCCACTGGGGGAGTGGACCGGGTTTGGGGGGTCACCTGCCTAGGGTTTGGGTCAGGGTTAGGGGCGGCAGGCGCTTGGAAACCAAAAATCAGCTTTTTAAGGGCTTTTTCTTCGTGGTTCCCCCTCAACTAGACATATGGACCGGGCTCTGCTTGCGGTCCGTTTTGTGGCTGTAGAGCGACCCGTCAGCAGCCCGCATGATCGCCTCCGCATGATCGCCGGCAGAAAAACTTTTGAGGGCCCAAGGCCTTTCCAACCAGACGCAAAACCGCATCCCCGGCCTGATGCCCGTGGGTATCGTTGATGGATTTAAACGTGTCGAGATCGATCATCACCAGAAGGCCGCCTTTGCTCAACCCGCGTTTGCAATGCTCAAGCTCGCGTTCGAATTGCTCGGCAAAGCCGCGGCGGTTTTTAAGGCCCGTCATGTCGTCTGTCGTTGCCAGATCTTCAAGAAAGGCAATGCGTGCGCCTTGCTGGGCGATCATGGTTTCCGCCTTGTCGATCAAGGTGTAGGCATGGCGCAGATGCGCGATGGTCGCGCTCATTTTCCTGCGCCACCCGTCAATCTCCTGTGCATTGCGGTCGCCAGAGTCTTTATGTCCGGGGCGGAAACCTGCGGGCGCTCTGAAGGACGACGGACGGCGCGGCACCGGTGCGACTCCCTGGGGAGGGGTCAGCAGGGGTGATGCTGTGGGGTGGGGCGGAGCCGTCACCGGGGCCATGTCGTCCGTCGTCCTGTGATTCAGAGTTTCTGTTGTCATCGCCTGTCGTTTGGTACTCGGGTCATTAGCGGGTGTTGTGTGCGGTTGTGAGGCCGCTTCACAAAGGAGGTTGCGAAGCCCGTGCCAGCGGCCCGAAAGAAAAATTATTATTTAAAATCAAATAGTTAATATGGCCGCTGCGTGCTGTGCGCGGGTCGCAGGATCTGCCGCCGGGTTGATTTTGCCGGGTGCTTTTTACCGCATTTGGCGTATGATTGAACAATACAGGCTTTTCTTTCGGATCACGCCCTCATGACCAGGCACCTTACCATTGGAATCGGACTGGCCGCCCTGCTTGCGGGGCTGGCCGTTTACACATTGCCCGGCTTTCGGGGCGAGTCCGCACCGGCGGCCCCGCGGATCGAAACCACGCGCAACTATGCCGACCCCAAGATCCTGCCGCATAAGGCGATATACAAAATCGAGATGATTTCAAAGCGCAGCTCGGCGCAGGTTCTGAATATCTCTGGCGAGATGTTTTTCGCACTGAAATCAACCTGCGATGCATGGACGACGGATCATCGTTTCAACCTCCTTTATGAATATGCCGATAGCGCGCCGATGCGGATTACCAGCGATTTCACGACCTATGAATCCCATACCGGCGATAATTTCGATTTCAATTCCCGTCGCCGTCGTGACGGGGTGCTTTATGAAGAGCTGCGCGGACTGGCGATGATTACAGATGGTGCGGGGACGGCCGATTATACCCTGCCGCAGGACCTGGAATTCGGCCTTCCGGAAGGAACGTTGTTCCCCATGGCGCATACTGCAAGCGTTTTGCGAGTCGCACGGGAAGGAAAGAAGTTTTTCGGCGCGACGATTTTCGATGGCAGCGATGAGGAGGGACCCGCCGAAGTCACAGCCTTTATCGGCAAGCCGGTGAATGCAATGGCACAGATGGCGCCGAGCGCCGCGATTGACACGGCCTTGCTGAATACCCCAGCTTGGCGGATGCGCCTTGCGTTTTTCCCGTTGAGCAGCGCCGAGAGCGAGGCGGATTATGAAATGGATATCGTTTTGCACGACAACGGCGTCATCAGCGACATGGTGGTCGATTACAAGGATTTTTCCGTGACGCAAAAGCTGGTGGCGCTGGAGGCGCTGCCGGCGGTACCCTGCGGGCAGCCGCATGACCGGTCCCGGATAAAACCCTGATTTTCCGTTCGCGGACCGTCAAAAAAGGGTTAGACTTTAATACTTTGGAAACAAAGAGCCCCGTAGAATGAGGCGGGGCGCGGATCAACAAGGCTTGGATCGAAATGGCCAAAAAAGTCCTCATTGTCGAAGACAATGAACTCAATATGAAACTTTTCCATGATCTGCTGGAAGCGCACGGCTACCAGACAGTCCAGACGCGCAACGGCAACGAGGTTTTGGATCTTGCCCGCCGCGAAGGACCTGATCTTATTCTTATGGATATTCAGCTGCCCGAGGTATCGGGCCTTGATGTAACGCGCTGGCTCAAATCCGACGCGGACCTGAGGAAAATTCCCGTTATCGCCGTGACCGCGTTTGCCATGAAGGGCGATGAGCAGAAAATCCGCGAAGGCGGATGCGAAGATTATATCTCCAAGCCGATTTCGGTTGTCGGCTTTATAGAAACAATTCAAAAATATCTCCAATAACCCGGAGTCACATGTCCGCCCGCGTTCTTGTCGTCGATGATATTCTTCCCAATGTGAAATTGCTTGAGGCCAAACTCTCAAGCGAATACTACGATGTGCTGACCGCCAGCTCGGGAGAGGAGGCTTTGGTTAAGATCCAGAACGACAGCCCCGACATTATCACGGCCCTGACCGATTCCGCCGACAAGGTTCGCGGGCTGCAAGCCGGCGCGGACGATTTTCTTTCCAAGCCGGTCAACGATACGGCCCTGATGGCGCGTGTCCGGTCGCTGGTGCGCCTGAAAATGACGGTTGACGAATGGCGCGTTCGCGAAAATACCGCATCGCAGTTCGGTGTGACGGAAGAAAAAGCCAGCGTCATGAATGAGCCGGTAGAGGGCGCCAGCATCCTTCTGGTCGAGGATCAGGACTTCGAGTCCGACAAGATCATTGCTACGTTCCGGCAAGACAACGATTCCGTCCAGTCCGTCAAAACCGGTATGCAGGCAATGGAGTATGCCGCAAGTCAGGATTTCGATCTGATGATCGTCAGCCTCAATCTGCGGGCGGAGGACGGTTTGCGCCTGTGTTCCCATTTGCGCTCAAATGAACGGACACGGTCTGTGCCGATTTTGATGCTGGCGACGGAAGACGACATGGGCCGCGTTGCGCATGGGCTGGAGATCGGGGTACACGATTATATTTTGCGCCCGATAGACCGGAACGAGATTCTTGCGCGGGCGCGCACGCAAATTCGCCGCAAGCGCTTTCAGGATCGTTTGCGTGCCAATTACGAGGTCAGCCTGTCGATGGCTCTGACCGATTCCCTGACCGGCCTCTATAACCGCCGCTATATGGAAGTTCACCTGCAAAAGCTGCTGCAAAAGAACGAATTGCAGAACAAAAACCTTTGCGTCCTTTTGCTCGATATTGACCACTTCAAATCCATCAACGATTCGCATGGTCATGCGATCGGGGACGAGGTGCTGAAAACATTTGCCTTCCGTCTTAAGGATAGCCTGCGTTCTTTCGATCTGGTCACCCGCCTTGGCGGCGAGGAGTTCGTTGCGATCCTGCCTGATATTACGGTCGATCTTGCCCACCTTGTGGCTGAGCGCTTGCGGAGGTCAATTGCGGAGAAACCCTTCAAGTGCGGCGCCAAGGTCGGCGCGTTGACTGTCACGACGTCGATCGGCGGGGCAATCATCGAGGCCGGGAATCATAGTGTCCAGTCGGTTCTGGATCGGGCTGACAAGGCGCTTTATGAGGCCAAGAACAGCGGGCGGCATTGCACCGTCTTCGAAGGGGATGGGAAGCTCGACCCTAACAAATTTCATTATGAAGAGCGGCAGATGATCGAATGAAAAAAGGCCCGCATGACGGGCCTTTTTAATTCCATGCTGAAAAAGAACTCTAGTTCTTTTTCGAAGGCGGCATTTTCTTTTCTTCGAAAATGACATGCGTGCCTTTTTTGCCTGTCTCCGGGTGAACCGCCCACGGATCGAACTTGCGCTGCTTCAGCTTCTCACCCTGCGCTTTCGGGTTGCGCTTGGTATAATATCTGTAACCCGTGCCGGCGGTGCTTTCCATCCGGACTTTGAGGGCGACGCCTTTTTTGGCCATGATCAACACTCCATTGAATTGAACCGGCAATTTACGGATTTTGGCAGGAGAGTCAAGAAATTAACGTTTCCGCCCCTTTTTACCGTCCCGGGGTCCCTTTTTTCCTGAAATTCGGCCCTTTCCGGGTCCGGTTTTTCCGTCCCGGCGCGGACGGCCACGGGGTCCCCGCCCCGGCTGCTGCGGGGGCAGGTTCAGGGTCAGGCCGGGAATATCCGCGCCCTTGCCCATAATTTCGAAGATCATGCTGCCGGTCAGGGGTTCGGCCTCCATCAGGGCTACCTGCACGCTTGCGCCAAGGCGGTACACCAGCCCGTTGCTGCGCCCGATCAGGGCGTGCTGGCGCTCGTCATGGATATAGTAGTCCTGCGGCAGGGAGCGAATGGGGACAAGCCCGTCCGCGCCGCTTTCCTCCAGCTTTACGAACAGGCCAAACCGCGTCACGCCGCTGATGCGGCCTGAAAAGATCGCCCCGGTCTTCGTGGACAGATAGGCGGCGGCGAAGCGGTCAACCGCATTGCGCTCGGCTTCCGCGGAAATGCGCTCGGTCTGCGAGATATGATCTGACATCTCTTCAAGCTGGACTGTTTCTTCGTCGCTCATGGCTCCGTCGCCAAGGCCCCATGCGCGGATCATGCTGCGATGGACAAGGAGGTCGGCATAACGGCGTATGGGCGATGTAAAATGGGCATAGCGTTGCAAGGCAAGGCCGAAATGGCCAAGGTTTTCCGGACTGTAATGCGCCTGCATCTGCGCGCGCAAAAGCATTTCATGCACCAGATGGCCGTATTCCAGCGTATCCGCCTTCTTCAGGAGATCGTTGATCTGCCGCGGCTGCGTCACCTGTCCCTTGGGCAGGGACAGGCCGAAGCTCTCGATGAACTCCCGCACGTTGTCGAGCTTTTCCGGGGAGGGGCGGTCATGGACGCGGTAAACGCACGGCGCGCGCTTGGCCTCAAGCGCCTGCGCGGCGGCGACGTTGGCAAGGATCATGAATTCCTCGATCAGCTTGTGGCTTTCGAGGCGGGCGCGGGGCTTGACCCCGATCATCTCGCCTTTGTCGTTGAGGAGGATTTTCCGCTCAGGAATATCGAGATCCAGCGCGCCGCGCTTCTCCCGCGCTTCGAGCAGGATCTTATAGGCGTCATAAAGCGGGCAGATCACGTCATTCATCAGCGGCCCGGTGATTTCGTCGGTCAGGCCGTCCTGCGCCGCCTGCACCTGCTCATAGATCAGGCGCGCGCGTGACTTCATCAGGCCGCGCACGAATTTATGGCGGTTCATGTTGCCGTTGCGGTCGATCCACATATGCGCCGCAAGGCAGGCGCGGTCCTCATGCGGGCGCAGGGAGCACAGATCGTTGGAGAGTGCTTCGGGCAGCATCGGCACGACGCGGTCGGGAAAATAGGTTGAATTGCCGCGCCTGTAGGCTTCGTCGTCCAATGCCGTTCCGGGCCGGACATAAAACGCGACATCGGCAATCGCGACGATCAGGTGAAAGCCGTCGCCGTCGCGCGTCGCATAAACCGCATCGTCGAAATCCCGCGCGTCGGGCCCATCGATCGTTACCAGCGGATAACCGCGCAAATCCTCCCGTGCGCCCAGCGGCGGGACGATCATGCCGTCGGTTTCGCGAACGACTTTCTCGGGGAATGGAATGCGCAGGCCCGCCTCGTGCAGGGCGATCAGGCTGATGGCCTTGGGGTCGGTCTGCTGGCCGATGACTTCGCGGATACGCACTTTCTTGCGTTGCAGACCGCGTCCGGGCTGGATCTCGCCAATCGCAAGGTCGCCTTCTTTTGCATTTCCCAGCGCATTTTCAGGGATGTCGAAGTCCGTTTTAGCGCGGCGGTCGGTCGGGTGCAGCAGATACCCGGCCTTATGCCGCACGACAAGGCCCAGCACGCGCCCGGATTCGGAATCGACCGGGCGGATGACGCTGGCCTGATATAAATCTTTGTCGATGCGGCTGAAACGGACAAGGGCGCGGTCGCCTTCTTCGAGCGCCGGGTGGCCCTTGCCGCCGGGCTGGATTTCGATGCGCGGCGGCGCGCCCTTTTCTTCAAAGTCCCATTCCACAGGCTCGGCCAGAACATCGCCGTCGACATCGATCTCAATGACAGTGACGATGCCGATTTCCGGCAGGGCGTCGGGTATGGCATAGGCCTGCCCCGGCAGTTTGGCGATTTTCCCGGCTTTCTCAAGATCGCGCAGCGCGACTTTCAGAATCATGCGCTGCTCCTCGCCTTTTAAATTAAAGGCCTGAACCATTTCGCGTTTGGTCAGAGGCACCGGGCTGGAGGAGAGGAGGCGGAGGACGTCTTCGCCCGAGAGTGATTTATGCTTCATGGGAACAAGGATAGCAAAAGGGGTGTGTCAATTCCATGGCACGGGGGCCATATGTTCAAAAAGCGGTTTATTCCGCCGCTTTTTTGGGTTTTGTCGCGGATTTTGCCGCCGCAGCCTTCTTTGCGGCAGGTTTTTTGGCGGCGGTTTTTTTGGGCGCGGCTTTCTTTGCCGCCGCCTTTTTCACTGCCGCCTTTTTGGGCGCGGCCTTTTTGGCCTTGGTTTCGCCTTCCGGCGCGTCTTCGGTTTTTTTCTTGCCCCAGCGCCCGCGCCCGCCGCCATTGGCCATGCGCTCCGCCTTGGCCGCGATCAGGTCCACGGCGCGATTGATGCCGATGGTCAGAACATCATCGCCCTTGGGGATCGAGGTATAGGTTTTCTGGTGGAGAAGGAACGGGCCAAAGCGGCCGACCCCGGCCTTGATCATCTCCCCTGTCTGCGGGTGGAGCCCGACATCGCGCGGTAGTTCCAGCAGTTTCAGAGCTGATTCCAGCGTCACATCGTCCAGCTTCACGCCCTTCGGCACGCCCTGACGTTTCGGCTTGTCTTTCGATCCTTCTTCCACATCGATCTGCACGTAGGGGCCGTAGGGGCCGCGGCGCATGGATACGGGCTTGCCGCTTTTCGGGTCGGTGCCGAGAATTTTAGGTGCATTGGCAAGGGCTGCGGCTGTAGCGTCCTCGCCCGATCCTTCCTCGCCGTTCTCGCCTTCCTCTGGCACGACCAGCGGGCGTGTGTAGCGGCAATCCGGGTATTTCGAGCAGCCGATAAAAGCGCCGAATTTGCCCAGCTTCAGGGACAAACGTCCCTCATTACAGGCGGGACAGACACGCGGGTCTTTGCCTTTTTCTGTGACCGGGAAGAAATGCGGGCCAAGCTCCGCGTCGAGGTGGTCGATCACTTGCGTGATCGTCAGTTCCTTGGTGTCGCCAACGGCTTTTGAAAAATCAGTCCAGAACAGGCGCAGGGCTTCTTTCCATTTCACATGGCCGTCGGCGATGGCGTCCAGCTCTTCTTCCAGATTGGCGGTAAAATCGTAATCGACGTAGCGCGTGAAGAATTTTTCAAGGAAGGTCGTCACAAGGCGTCCACGATCCTCGGGGAAGAAGCGTTTTTTGTCGAGGCGGACATATTTCCGGTCCTGCAAAACCTGGATGATCGAGGCATAGGTCGAAGGGCGGCCGATACCCAGCTCTTCCAGACGCTTGACCAGAGAAGCCTCGGAAAAGCGCGGCGGCGGCTGGGTGAAATGCTGCTCGGGGATGACGTCGATCAGTTTCGCCGGGTCGCCTTCATGGAGCGGCGGCAGGCGGCGGTTTTCTTCACCCGCATCGTCGCCGTCCGTGCACTCGGTGTAGAGGGTCAGGAAGCCGTCGAACGCCACGGTGGAGCCGGTTGCGCGCAGGATGACATCATCGGTGCCGTCGGAAATATCCGCCCCGACCTGATCGAGGACGGCGTTTTCCATCTGCGAGGCCATGGTGCGCTTCCAGATCAGTTCGTACAGCCGGGCCATTTGCTCGTCAACCACGCCGCGTACCTCATCGGGTGTGCGCGACAAATCGGTCGGGCGGATGGCTTCGTGCGCTTCCTGCGCGTTCTTGGCCTTGGATTTGTAAACACGCGGCGCATCGGGAAGATATTTGTCGCCGTAATTCTTTTTGATCACGTCCCGCGCTTGCGCGATCGCGTCGTCCGAGAGCGTGACGCCGTCGGTACGCATATAGGTGATGAGGCCGACCGTGTCGCCGCCGATATCAACGCCCTCGTACAGGCGCTGCGCCAGACGCATGGTCTGCGATGCGGCAAAGCCCAGCTTGCGCGATGCCTCTTGCTGGAGGGTTGACGTGATAAACGGCGGTGCTGGGAATCGGCGGACCTGTTTCTTTTCAACGCTCTGGATCGTCAGCGTTTTGGCTTTGATACGCGCGGCGGCGGCTTTGGCCTCCGCTTCGTTGCTGATATCAAGCTTGTCCAGTTTGTTGCCGGCCAGATAGGTCAGGCGGGCAGTGAAGGGGGCTCCGTCCTTGCTGTGCAGGCGGGCTTCGATAGACCAGTATTCTTCGGCCCGGAATTTCTCGATCTCGGTTTCGCGCTCGCAGATGAGGCGCAGCGCGACGGATTGCACCCGTCCGGCTGAGCGTGATCCGGGCAGCTTGCGCCAGAGCACGGGGGAGATATTGAACCCGACCAGATAGTCGAGCGCCCGCCGCGCCATATAGGCGTCGATCAGGTGGGTATCGAGGTCGCGCGCGTTCCTGAACGCTTCCTGTACCGCTTTCTTTGTGATTTCGTTGAAGGTGACGCGCTTGACGTCCTTGCCGTCGGTCAAATGTTCGTTCTTCAGAATCTCCTGAACATGCCAGGAAATCGCCTCGCCCTCCCGGTCAGGGTCGGTTGCCAGGAAAACGGCTTTCGCCTTTTTGACGGCCTTTTTGATATCGCCTACGGGCTTCCCGGCGCGGTCGCCCAGCTCCCAGAGCATGGCAAATCCGTTCTCCGGGTCCACCGACCCGTCTTTGGCGGGCAGGTCGCGCACATGGCCGTAGGAGGCCAGCACCTCATAGTCCGGGCCAAGATATTTATTGATGGTCTTGGCCTTGGCCGGAGACTCGACGATAACGAGATTGGGGGCGCTCAAGTGTGATTATGTCCAAAAATCAAAACAGCACATTATAATGCAATTGACACGGATGACGCCCCGCGTCAACTCTCTATATGATTCTGGAAAATTTTGGGCAGGTTTGCCCCATGTCAGGCACGGGCGATCCGCACCACCCGGTTTCCCGGCAAACGTTGGATTTCTCCAGCCAGCTCGAGCGTCAGCAAGGTTCCGGAGACCGTTCCGGCAGCGCCGCTGACCGTGCGGATCAGGTCATCGACATGGACGGGCGTGGCTGAGAGTTGCTCCAGAATTGCGGCACTCAGATCGCCTGCGTCGTTGGCGGGCAACTCGGGTTCCGGCATCGGGTCAAAACGCTGCAAGGCGGCATCGCGCAGGCCGCCTCCGGCGTAGCGGCCAATATCGGCCAGGACGTCCTCGGCATTGCGGGCCAGAATCGCGCCATCGCGCAGCAGGGCATTAGTGCCTTCTGCGCGCGGGTCAAGCGGGTGGCCGGGAACGGCGAAAACATCGCGCCCCTGTTCTGCCGCAATGCGCGCGGTGATCAGTGAGCCGGAGCGCAGGCTGGCCTCGACCACCACGATCCCCTGCGACAGGCCGGAGATAATGCGGTTACGGCGCGGGAAGCTTTGCGCAAACGGCTCGACCCCGAACGGGCTTTCCGCGACGATCAGGCCTTGCTCCCGGATCTGGGCATAGAGGGCCTTGTTCTCCGGCGGGTAGATGACATCAAGGCCTCCGGCGATTACTGCAATCGTTCCGGTTGCCAGCGACCCCTGATGCGCCGCCGTGTCGATGCCGCGGGCCAGGCCGGAGACGATAGCCTGTCCGGCCTGCCCCAGATTGCGGGCCAGAATCTCGGCGAATTTTCGGCCGTTGAGCGAAGCGTTGCGCGCCCCGACCAGGCCGACGCAGGCGCGGTTCATAAGCTCAGGGTTGCCGATCACGCTTAGAATCGGCGGCGCGTCCTCGGTTGCCGCAAGGGCGACCGGATAGGCGGATTCCGCGGCGCAGACGATTTTCCCGCCGAATGCTATCAAGGCATCGTATTCTTTTTCGATTATGGCGGCGGGCGGGGCCTGAAGCGGCTTTTTTCGCCCCCCGCGCGCCGCGAGATCGGGAAGCGCCTCAAGCGCTTGCGCGGCTGTTCCGTAACGCTGGATCAGGCGATGAAAGGTCATCGGCCCGACATTTTCCGTCCGGGCAAGGCGCAGCCAGTTCAGCTTTTCGGGGTCCGGAAGTTCCGTTTTCATCATTTCTTTTTCCCGATTTTCGGCTCTTCGCCCTTGAGCAGCCGCTTGATATTCGCCCGGTGCGTATAGAACACCAGCGCCGCAACCATCGCACAGACAAGGCTCAGGCGAAAATCGTGATAGGCAAGATAGGCCGATATTGGCGTGGAGAGCATGGCGACAAGGGCAGAGAGAGAGGAATAACGCAGGGTCGCCGCCATCAAAAGCCATGTCACGCAAGCTATCATCCCTGTGAGGGGACTGAGCGCCAGCAGCATGCCAAGGGTGGTGGCGACTCCTTTCCCGCCCTTGAATTTAAGCCAGACTGGAAAGATATGGCCGATGATGCTGAACAACCCGGCCAGAAGCGCGGCATCGTTATCAGCAAGGGCGCGCGCGATCAGCACGGCAACGGCGCCTTTCGCGCCGTCGAGAACAAGGGTCGCCGCGGCAAGTTTTTTATTGCCGGTGCGCAGGACATTGGTCGCGCCGATATTTCCCGATCCGATCGACCGGATATCGCCAAGTCCCGCGGCTTTGGTCAGTACAAGGCCGAAGGGAACAGAGCCAAGAAGGTAACCCAGCAGGGCGAAGAGAATATAAGAAATCATGCCGCATGTCCTTGAATGCAATGTTCCAGAACCGCCATCCGCAGCGGCACGCCGTTGGAAACCTGGTTTAAAATCAGGCTGCGTTCCGGGTCGTCGGCGACATCGTCGGCAATTTCGACGTTGCGGTTGATCGGGCCGGGGTGCATGACCAAGGCCTTTTTCCCGGCAAGGTCGAGGCGTTCGCGGGTGAGACCGTACTGGCGGTGGAAGGTGATGTCGTCGGGGATGAAGGCTGCATTCATGCGCTCCTTCTGGTTCCGCAGCATCATTATAATGTCTGAGCCCGGCAGGCCTTCATCCATGTGCGTGAATGTTTCTATTCCCGCTACTGTCCATTTATGCGGCATCAGGAAATCCGGCGCGATCACGCGCAGTTTTGCGCCAAGGCGGGAAAGCAAAAGGAAATTGGATGCCGCGACACGGCTATGCGCGACATCCCCGCAGATGGTGATCGTAAGGCCCTCGATCGTCCCCTTGGCCTCGAGAATCGTCATGGCGTCGAGCAAGGCCTGTGTCGGGTGTTCGCGCCAGCTGTCTCCGGCATTGATAACGGAGCAGCGCATGCGGTTCGCCATGAACACGGGCGCTTCATATTCGCTGTGGCGTACAATGACGGCGTCCGGGTTCATCGCGCCGACGGTCAGGACGGTATCGAGGAAGGTTTCGTTTTTTTTCATCGAGCTGTGCTCTGCGTCCCAGTTGATGACGTTCACCCCCAGCCGGTTTGCCGCCATCTCAAAAGACAGGCGCGTGCGGGTGGAATTCTCGAAGAACATGGTGATGATGTTCTTGCGTTTAAGGGTGCGTTCGACCTTCTCGCCTTTGCGCAAGATGTCAGCATGATTTTTGGCACGGACAAGGATGGATCGGATGTCGTCGTCCGAGAGATGATTGATGCCGGTCAAATGATTCATTTTACAATCCCGGATGCCGTCAGTTTTTTGATGTCGTTCTCATCGAGGCCAAGAACGTCTTTCAGGATTTCCATCGTATCCTGCCCCTCCACGGGGGGCGGGAGGCGGTATTCCGCTTGCGTGCCGGAGAGTTTGAGCGGGCTGCCGACCAGGTCGATGGCGCTACCAGAGAAATGCTCCATGGTGATTTTCATCTCTCGCGCAGCAATCTGGTCCAGAGCGAAAACCTGATCCATACGATTGACAGGGCCACAGGGGACGTCGATTTCTCGCATCAGATCGACCCATGCGGCGGTCTTCCGCGACTTGATTGCCTCCGCGATCATGGGGACAAGGGTGTCGCGGTGTTTAACGCGGGCGCTGTTGGTGGCAAAACGCGGATCGGCCGCCCATTCGCCGTGACCTATTCCTTGCACGAAATGCTGGAACTGTTTGTCGTTGCCGACGGCGACGACAATCCATCCGTCGCTGGCCTCAAAAGCCTGATAGGGAACGATGGTGGAATGCGCATTGCCGTAGCGCGGCGCGGGTTCTCCCGCAGTCAGGTAATATTGCGCCAGATTGGTCAGGCTGGCGAGGGTGCAGTCGAGGAGGGCGACATCGACATGCTGACCCTTGCTGGTCGCTTGCCGCGCATGCAGGGCTGCCAGGATGCCGATAGCGGCATAAAGTCCGGTCATGACGTCGCTCAAGGCGACGCCGACTTTCATCGGTGCGCCGTCCGGTTCGCCGGTGATCGCCATCAAGCCGCCCATCGCCTGCACCAGAAGGTCATAGCCCGGTTCGCTGGACAAGGGCCCGGTCTGTCCGAACCCGGTAATCGATGCATAGATCACATGCGGGTGGCGGGCGTGGACGGAATCGTAATCAAGGCCATATTTTTTCAGGTCGCCCGCTTTGAAATTCTCGATCAGGATATCGGATTTCTCCAGCATACGATGAATGAGATCCTGCCCTTCAGGACTGTGCATATCGATGGCGATGGAGCGCTTGTTGCGGTTGCAGGAAAGGTAATAGGCGCTTTCTTTCGTATCATTGCCGTGCGCATCTTTCAGGAAGGGAGGCCCCCATTTGCGCGTATCGTCGCCGACGCCGGGGCGTTCAACTTTGATAATATCTGCGCCAAGGTCACCAAGAATCTGCGTGCAGGCGGGGCCCGCCAGCACGCGCGAAAGATCCAGAACCCGTAAACCCGCCAATGGACCGCTCATGATGCCGCTCACCCTGTCACTGTCAGAATATCGCTGAATTTATAAAGCCCCATCAGGACAATGCCAACGGCAAAGCCCGGTCCGGCGGGGACCTCAAGGGTCGACAGGCGAAAGGGGGCTTTGTGGCGTATCGTTTGCCAGAAGGAGACGCCAAGGCCGTGCATAAGGCCGCAGGCCGCGCCAAGGGTCATGGCCATGAGAACCCCGTCCGGCCCGAGCCACAGGCCTGCCGCCGCCATCAGCTTGACATCGCCGAGTCCGAGCGTGTCCTGCTTGTAAATGAAGTTGGCGACCATGCGTATTCCATAAAGAATCCCCCCGCCAAGGAATGCCCCAAGCGCCATATCCGAAAAGGCCAGATAGGCGAACGATGTTGTGCTATGAAAAATGATGGCTAGCAGGGCAAGTGGCAGCACCAGCTTGTCGGGCAGCAGTCTTTCGCGCAGGTCAATCACAGAGAGCGCAATCAGGAGCCCGATCGCGCCGCCAAGGCAGGCCAGTGCCGGAATTGCGGTCATCATGCTCTCTGTTCTGCCTGTTTTTTGCGGCTTATACAATGGACAGCATTGTGGCCGGATATGTGGATAACCCCGAATATTTCCCCTGAATGCCTTGTTCCGCCTTGGAAAGTGGTTTCAACTCACATCTTAATGCTCTCCTTCCCGGGGGAGGCTCCTCTTTTATGGTGTCGCGTAACCAGCCCTTTGTTCAGTTTGATGGATCAAAAACAGAAAATCCTGATCGTTGAAGATAACGATTTCGTTCGTATGCAGGTGGTTCGCTATCTTAAAGAGGCAGACTTCACGACCGTGGAGGCCAAAGATGGTAACGAGGCCCTGCAGGCAATGGACGCGGAAATGGCGACTGCGATCGTGGATGTGCGCATGGAACCCATGGGCGGGCTGGATTTCGTTCGCGCGCTGCGCGGCAAGGATATCGATATCCCGGTCATTTTCATGACCGGGGACCAGAATACCGACCTGCTGGAGCAGGCTGCGAAATGGGGCGTCAATGCCGTGCTGATCAAGCCGGTGATGAAAGAGCGCCTGATCAAGGCAGTCCAGCGGGCGATTGCGGCCAAGGGGCGAACGGCATGACGGGAACGGGGATGGCGCGGGGCATGAAACGATCATCGGGCAAGGTTGCAGCGCTGCTGATGTCGGGCGTGTTCGTGTTTTTGCTGGGCTGCGCTTCCGCCGATATTCCGGATGCGCGCAATGTCAATATTCCCAGCCCTACCTTTGCCGAAAAACGCCGCGATGCTGTGAATGAGCGCCCGGACAGTGTAATGTATCTGCCGCTGGGGCGCGATGTCCTGATGCCGGAAGTGGCGTCGGACGACGATCTGCCGACGGATGAGGTCGGCCCGTTTGAGCTGCGCGGCGAGACGCTTGCAGGGGCCTTGCAGCTTATTCTTGCCGATTACGACGTGCCGCTGGCGTTTGAAACCGATGAAGGCCTGACCAAGCCGATCACCGTAGCCAATCTGCGCGGGCCGCTGAACAAGGTCGTGCGTCACCTGTGCGGCCTGGCCGAGCTTTACTGCGCATATGAAGACGGCATTATGGTGGTCAAGGATACGCAGACCTTCACGGTCAAGATACCGCCGATCAGCCAGGATGAAAGCTTCATGCAGAATGTGGCTGGCGGCCTGAAAGCAATTACAGGTACCGATCCGATCATCGACCAGTCGACCCGCACGATCATCTATGACGCATCTCAGCGGACTTCCGATCTTGCTCTGCGCTATTTTCAGCGCATGCGTACCAGCACCGCATTGATCGTCTTTGAAACCTATATCTGGGAAGTTTCTCTCGACAGCGGAAATTCCACTGGCGTGAACTGGCAGCTTCTGGACAGCATCGGCAAGTTCAATACCGGTATCAATCTGACGGGGTCGATCGGAATCGGCGCAAATGAATCCTTCTCTAGCCCGGTTAGCATCGGCTTGCCGGTTACGGGCAGCATCAAGGATGATGACGGCAACTTTGCTGCATCGAAAGTATTTGAATTTCTTTCCCGTTTCGGCGCAGTCAAAACGATTTCGCAGCCGCAGATCACGGTCCTTTCGGGATCTGAGGCGACGCTGCGGGCGGCGGACCGGACCAACTTCGTCTCCAATATTTCTGAAACTTTGGATAACGGTCAGTCCACGACGTCGGTCAGTACGGATTCCGTCGATACCGGTTTTACCTTGACGATTGCCAGTGCGTGGGACAATGCGACGGTCTATGCCGATATCAATATCAGCCTGACTGACGTTCTGAGCATTGATGATTTTGCGTTCGAGTCCGGCGGCGGCAGTTCAACGCAGATCCAGTTGCCGCGCACGACCGAGCGCGAGGTAACGACTCAAGTGCGGATACGTCCGGGTGACTCTCTGCTTCTGGCGGGACTGGTGCGCGAGGATGATAACTTCCAGTCCAGCGGCCCCGGCCTTGAGGCTCCGGCCATTCCGACCAGCCGGACGGCGGAAACGTCGAATGTCGAGGTTGTATTCCTGATGCGCCCGCGCGTCATCGTCTACACCAACCCGGATGAAAAAGAGCATTACAATGCCGTTCGCAAGCTTCCGGCCAAGGGCGATGCTTCGCCGGTTGCCGAAGAAGGCGGCATAGAAAACGTTTCAAGCGATCCGCTGCGTGGCGAAGCTCAGTCCTTGCCTGTGGTTGCCGCCCCGGTCAGCCCGGAGGTCTCCTCGTCACCCGCATCGGCGGTCCCTGTGGCGTCGGCCTATACTCTGCCAGAAGAAATCGATAGCTCCGTCGAGGTTGCTCCGCTTGAGGAGAGTATTCCCGCGGGTATTGCGCCGACAAATCTGTTAAACTCTAATTATTCCGGCGGGGCGCAGGCACCGCCCTCACCGCAACCAAGATACCGCTAGAAAAAGCCTGAAGCCGATGTTTGAGCCACGCAAAACAGCAGTTAAAGCCAGACAGCAGACGCCCCCCCTGGTAGGGGCAGGGCGCGATCTGCCCCGTCTTGCTCTTGCCGGGCTTTGCGGTCTGATGCTTATTGCGGCCAGTTCCGGACCAGTTTTTGCGCAATCCGCTTTTGACGATCCGGGGCGGACGGCAACGGGTAAAAACGGGGCAGTCGGCGATTTCGTGCCGGTTCAGCCCAGTGTTGATGCCGGGAATATCAGTGTCGGCGCAACCGCGCAGGTCGTGGTTTTGTTTCGCAACGACAGCGGGCGGGCGCTGGCGGCGGGGGCAATCAATCTTTATCCGTCTTCGACCGTTTCGGCGACAGTAGCCCTGAACGAGTGTCAGGGCGAGGAGGCAATCCCGCCGGGGGCCGTTTGCGCCGTCGGCCTTTCAGTCAAGGGTCTGCAGTCTGGACGCTGGCGCGTCGAAATGCTGATGCGCCATACCGGCCTGACCCGTCTGGTCACGGCGACGTTGCAGGGGAATATCGAAGAAAGCAGCGAGGCCGATAAAAACACGTTTAAAAGCGATGTCGAGGCTATTCCGGCCGAGCTTGATTTCGAGAAGCTGACGACCAGCCAGCCCGCAGTTCAGCCCGTGGTCTTGCGTAATATCACATCGACGCCGATCGATATTCAGGCGATTTATGTTGAGGCGGCAGAACAGGCCGGGTTTACGTTCCGCACCGATTGCGAGCAGCTTGCGCCCGGTCAGGCGTGTATCGTCACCATGATCTGGTCGCCGATCCTGAAGGGGCAGGCAACGGGGGTTCTGGTGGTCGAGCATAACGGTCCCACCAGCGTTGCCAGCGTTCCGCTTCTGGGGGAATTCACGCCAGAGAGCGTCGAGGTAGCGACGACTTTTCCTGAAGCCGTCCCCGGCAAGGGGTTGCTTGTGTCCTCGCAGGCAACGGTTGATTTCGGCTCCAGTGTTGAGACGGCTTCTGCCATCACCGTTTCTCTGGTTAATGTCGGCGATGCTGCGCTGACGATTGATGATATTCGCCTTGCCGGGTCGGATAGCGGCGTTTCCATCAGTCAATCCGGGTGCAAGGAAAAAATGGTGCTCGAGCCGATTCAGGCCTGTCCGCTTACCCTGACCTGGACCCCGGTGCGCGAGGGTTCGATTCTCGATGATATCCAGATCGTCCATGACGGCGCGCGCGGCGTTCTGGTTCTGCCGGTGCGCGGCGTTTCGACCGGCATCGTCAGCAAGGACAACAAGGCGCTGCGTCTGGCCGGCGATGTTGAAGCTGTGACTCTGGCGCCGGGCGATACCCAGGTGAAGGCCGAGCAGATTATCGTCAAGGATCAGAATATCGATCCGGGCAGCGTCCTGGATGGATTTGCCGTAACATCGCATTCCGCCAAGCGGGCTATTATTACAGGCCCGGGCGGCAGCCGCATCGTCTTTGACGGCGAGGCCGTGGTGATCGGCGGATTCCTCTGGAATGCGAAAATTCGCGCCAGCGGCGTCGAGTTCACCAGCGGCGATGACAAGGTTTTATTGCTGTTCGACCGTTCACTTTCTACGCCGTCT
>JACPDM010000083.1:0-1835 GCA_016184045.1 Micavibrio aeruginosavorus
TTCGTGATGGGCGACAACCGCGACAATTCGCAGGATAGCCGGGTTGAAAACGTGGTCGGGTTCATCCCGTTCGAAAATATCGTTGGGCGTGCCTCGTTCATCTTCTTTTCAACCAACGGCTATGCCAATCTTGCAGAGATCTGGAAGTGGCCGCAAAGCATCCGCTATAAACGGCTTTTCCAGTCGGTAAAACCGGTTCGTGCGCCGGAAGGCAGCCCAGCAGAGGCCGGGACGGATGACAGCAACGGATAAGCATGCAGCGCTTCAGGAATTTGAGGCGCGTTTCGGACATCGTTTTACGGACCGGGAGGGGTTGCGCCTTGCGCTGACCCACGCCTCTACCGGCGCAGACTGCAATTATGAACGTCTGGAATTCCTTGGCGATCGGGTGCTGGGGCTGGTGGTCGCGCATCTGCTTTACAATGCCTTCCCCGATGAGACGGAAGGCCTTCTGGCGCGGCGCCACGCAGCGCTGGTTTCCGGGGCGACGCTTGCCGTCGTGGCCGACCGGATCGGCCTCGGCGGGGTTTTACATCTCTCGGAAGGGGAGCGCGCCTCCGGCGGCGCCAGAAACGAGAATATCCTGGCGGACGTGATGGAGGCCCTGATCGGGGCGACTTACCTCGATGCCGGGCTTTCGGCCTGCCAGAGCGTCATTTCGGTCCTGTGGAAGGAAATCCTGCACACCATGGCCGAGCCGCCGCAGGACCCCAAAACCGCGTTGCAGGAATGGGCGCAGGGCCGCGGGCTGCCTTTGCCGGAATATGCGCTGGAAGGCCGATCCGGCCCGGACCATGCACCGTCCTTCCGCATCAGCGTCAGGATTGAGGGCTTTGCCCCCGCCGAGGCCGAGGGGTCGTCGCGCCGGGCGGCAGAAAAGGCGGCGGCCATCATGCTTTTAAAAAATATCGGAGCAATGCCGTAATGGATGAAAATCAAAACCCTCAGCGCTGCGGCTTCGTTGCGATCATTGGCGCGCCGAACGCGGGAAAGTCGACCCTGATCAACGCGCTTGTCGGGGCCAAGGTAACGATCGTTTCATCCAAGGTGCAGACAACGCGGATGCGGGTGCGCGGCATCATGATGCATCGGGACTCCCAGGTCATCCTGATCGACACGCCGGGGATCTTCAAGCCTCGCCGCCGCCTCGACCGCGCCATGGTCGCTGCCGCGTGGGAAGGGGAACAGGATGCCGACATCACCGCCCTGATCGTCGATGCCAGCCGCTCCGGTGCGGCGCAGGATGTGGATCATATCATTGAAAAGCTCAGGCAGCGTCATGACGGCCCGATGCCGAAAACGATCATCTTGATCCTGAACAAGATCGATAAAATGCAGCGTGAGAAATTATTGCCTCTGGCGGCCGCGCTGAATGAAAAATACGATTTTGCCGCGACTTTCATGATTTCAGCCGAGAAGAAGGACGGTGTGTCCGACCTTGCGGACTGGTTTGCCGCGCATGCTCCGGAAGGATTCCATGCCTATCCCGAGGACCAGATTTCCGATCTCCCCGAGCGCCTCCTCGCCGCCGAAATCACGCGGGAGAAAATCTTCAACCAGCTTCATGAAGAACTGCCCTATGCCATGACCGTCGAGACGGAGAAGTGGGAAGAATTCGACGACGGCAGCGTGAAGCTTTCGCAGGTTATCTTCATCACGCGCGAGGCTCATCGCCCGATCGTCCTTGGCAAGGGCGGATCGCGCATCCGGCAGATCGGGCAGCAGTCGCGCATTGAGCTAGAAAAAATTCTCGACCGGCGCGTGCATCTCAACCTCTTCGTCAAGGTGCGCGAAGACTGGATGGACGACCCGGAGCGCTACAGCACGTGGGGACT
>JACPDM010000083.1:1896-5660 GCA_016184045.1 Micavibrio aeruginosavorus
CAAAATCGCAACTTTCTGTTTTTTGTGGATAAGAAACCGTTGACTCTGCCGCGACTCTAGGCGGCGAATCGGCGCGCTGTTAATCTCACCTCCATCGCAACGACGAAAAAAATTTGCAAGCGGGTTTAATCCCTGCATTATCGCTGTTACGCGCACCATAAGCGGGAGGACATTTAATGAGCTGGACTGACGAGCGCGTTGCTCTTCTGAAAAAGCTGTGGGTCGAAGGGAAGTCCGCAGCGGAAATCGCCAAAATGCTGGGCGGGGGGCTGACCCGCAATGCCGTGATCGGCAAGGCGCATCGCCTGAAGCTCTCGAACCGTGTTTCCCCCATTCAGCAGAACAATAAAAAGCCTCAGGCGCCTATCAAGGTCGTGGACGTGAAAAAGCCCGCCGCCGCGAAAACCATCAAGAACCGGGGCTCCGGTGTCCAGATGGTGCAACTGCGCGAGAGAATGTGCCGCTGGCCGCATGGCGACCCGAAAGAGCCGGGGTTTTACTTCTGCGGCGACGAGATCGTTCCCGGTCTTCCCTATTGCGACGAGCATGCCAAGGTCGCCTATCAGGCTCCGAGCCGCTCGCGCATTCTTGCCGCCGAAGATTTCGAGCGTGAGCCGCGTCCGGATTATGAGGATGATCTGAAGGAAGCTGCGGGCTAGGCCGCATCGCAAGGTTTTGAGTAGCGATCCAAACTTCAGGGGCTGCCCTTTTCCGGGCAGCCCGTTTCTTTATGTTCAGTCAAGGGTGATGGCGACGGCCTCGCGGCCTTTGGCGACATTGCGCACCGTCATGCGCACGGTCTGCCCGCATTCCAGCGGCGGCAGGGCGTGTTTTTCAAGGCATGCCTTGTGAATGAAGACATCCTTGCCGCCGTCCTCCGGGATAATGAAGCCAAAGCCCTTCTCAGGCTTGAACCACTTCACAACGCCCTTCATCTCGATGTGTGCGTAATTATCCTGTTCTTGCTGCGCTCGACTGATCTGCATCATCACCATGTCCGGGATGTCGCCGCAGTTGAGGATTTGCGTGACTTCCGTCACCATCGCGCCTTTCGGCCCCCGGCGGATGCGGCACATGATGTCCGCGCCTTCGCCGATGGTATTGATGCCCGCGCGTTGCAAGGTTGTCACGTGAAGAAACGCATCCAGTTCTTCATCGACGGGAACGACAAAGCCGAAGCCTTTCGGTCCGTTGAACCATTTCAGTTTTGCGCGAACGGGGGCGGAGTTGTCTTGTTCTTGCGGGTAAAACGCATCGTCAATTTTATGTGCCAAATCACTCATTTCATATAACCGAAAAAATGTTGTCGCAGTGGTGCGATGATGCCGAAATTTTGCGATTGAATCCAGAAAAACCTTTATATATCGGTAGTTTAGCGATCTCTGATATTGTGAACGTCTAATGTAAATGCAGATACAAAAAAGAAACAATTCAAAAATGCGTGTGGTGAAGAGGCGGCAATTCCCCTACAATTTTTTCCTGTAGCGATCTCAGGCGACGCAGTGCAATTTAAAGAAAAAGGAAATGATTTCATGACCATGACGGCCCCGGCCCCATGCCCGGATTATCCGTGGATCAAATCCTATCCGCCGACTCTCGATTGGGCGGCGGCGGTACCTTTGTATTCCGTGCCTGAAATGCTGCAAAAAACAGTACGGAACTTTTCGAGCCGTCCCGCGTTTGATTTCCTTGGCAAGAGATCCACCTGGGGCGAAATCGGCAATCAGGTCGATCATTTAGCCGCAGGGCTGCAAAAGGCAGGAGTCGGGAAAGGGACGAAAGTGGGGCTGTTTCTGGCCAATTCGCCGACCTTTCTGATCGCTTATTATGCGGTTCTCAAAGCTGGCGGAACGGTCGTCAATTACAACCCGCTTTATTCCGTCAAGGAATTGCAGCACCAGATCAACGACAGCGAAACGGATATGCTGATTACGCTCGATCTGCGCATGCTGTGCGACAAGGTGCAGGACATTGTGACGCAGGGAAGCCGCCTGAAGAAGGTGGTGGTCGCGCGGTTCGCCGATCTTCTGCCCTTTCCCAAAAACGTTCTTTTCAAGCTGGCCAAGGGCGGCGATATCGCGCAACTTCCGGAAGCGGAGTGGGTCGTCTGGTATCACGACCTTATCAGAAATGACGGCAAGGCGAATCCGGTCGCTATCGATCCGCTGGAGGACGTTGCCGTCTTGCAGTACACCGGCGGAACAACGGGCGTGCCGAAGGGCGCGATGCTGACCCATGCGAATGTCGTGGCCAATACCGAGCAAGCGATGAAATGGCTGGGGCAGGGCGGTTTCGGCGAGGAAAAGATGCTAGGCGTTCTGCCTTTCTTCCATGTCTTTGCCATGACGGCGGTCATGAACATGAGCGTTCACGGCGGGTTCGAGATTATCGCCCTGCCGCGATTCGATCTTGACGCGACATTGAAGCTGATCGCGCAAAAAAAGCCGACATTGTTCCCCGCGGTTCCCGCGATTTACAATGCGATCAACAATCACAAACATCGCGACAGATACAGTCTGAAATCACTGCGCTTTTGCATCTCCGGCGGGGCACCTTTGCCGGTCGAGGTTAAAAAGCAGTTTGAGCAGAACACGGGCTGCGTGGTTGTCGAGGGTTATGGCCTGACCGAAGCCGCGCCGGTGCTGTGCTGCAACCCCGTGCAGGGGGAAAACCGCGCCGGGTCCATCGGGCTGCCTTTTCCCGGCACGATTATCGAGATCATTGACCCCGAAGACCGCAAGACGCCCGTGCCGACAGGCAAGGAAGAGACGGACAACGTCCTGATCGACGGGCGGCTGCATACCGGGGATATCGCCATCATGGACGAGGATGGGTATTGCTATATTGTCGATCGCATCAAGGATATGATCATCACCAACGGCTACAAGGTTTATCCCCGGAATGTCGAGGAGGCGATCTATCTGCACCCCGCCGTGGAGGAATGCATTGTGGCGGGCTTGCCCGACCCGTCGCGGGGTGAAGCGGTCAAGGCCTGGGTCAAGTTGCGCGAAGGCGCGGCGGTCAGCGAGAGGGAGCTGAAAGATTTTCTGGAAGGCAGGCTTTCAAAGATGGAGGTGCCGCGCACCATCGAAATTCGTCAAAAACCCCTGCCCAAAACCATGATCGGAAAGCTTTCGCGCAAAGATCTCCTCGCCGAAGAAGCGGCGCGAAAGCAAGGCTGAGAAATTTTCATTAAAGCGTTCTGGCTTCGCGGGCGCGTTCCTGCGCGCGGGCGTGGAAGCGGGTGGCGGAGCCTGCATAAGGCGTTCCGGATGTGAGCGTCTGGCCCAGCAATTGTTGCAATCCCTCGTCAATCTGCCCGCTGGCGCTGGCCTCGATCCCGGCGCGGATCTGCGGCTGGCGCGGCAGCAGTTTCAGGGCCGGGTCGGTTTCGATCAGGCGCATGGCAAAAACTTGCTTCATGGCCTCTTTCTCAAGGCAGCGGAAAATGTCGCTGCGGGTCCAGTTCGGCAGGCGCGGCAGCCCGGGGATCGAAAACATGCGGTCGATGTCGTGGCAGCGGCGCATCTGGTAATTGTCAGCTTCCAGCCAGGCCCAGAGCAGTTCGTTTTTTTCCTGAATCCGCATCAGCATTGCCTGCGACCGGCCGTTCTCGACGTAGTTTTCATTGTGCCGCTTGGGGTCGAAATCGGCGCGGTTGCCAAAGCCGATCAGGATATCCGCGCGCACCTTGCCCTTTTCACCCAGAATATAGCCGCTGAAGAGTTTGCTGAACTGGGCGATATGGCGCCCGAGGACATGAT
>JACPDM010000084.1 GCA_016184045.1 Micavibrio aeruginosavorus
ATCAGCAGCATCGGAATCCACCAGGTCGCCGTCGCCCAGTACAGGGCGGTAAACCCTTTCAGAAACGGCATGAGGTCCGCCAGCGACGATCCTTCAACGGCCATGATCAGATTGGCCCCGGCCAGCGTCGATATGGCGACAGATCCCATATTGATCCAGTAAGGCGGGATCAGGTCCGTCGGCTCGAAGCGGAAGAACATATAGCGGTAGAAAATCAGGGATATGATCCAGATATAGAGCATGCCGCCGAACAGCCAGAACGACAGCAGGAACATCAGGGTAAAATCTTCCCCGCCCGGCATGGCCGGCTTGAGCAGGGAACCAAGGACGCAGACCGACTGCGTTGCGACCACCGCGACCAGCCAGCCGCCGTTGATCCCCTCTTCGATCGGCGGTTTTTCCGTCCGTACGGCAAGGAGGACGAAAATGCTGTAGGTGCAGACAACCCACAAACCCAGCCCCGTCCACCATAAGGCGGTGGCAATTTCCTGATTGCCGTCCAGCAGAAAAAACTGCGAGCCCAGAACATTCGTCGCGGCGACCATGGTAAAAAAACCGAAGCCGCGCCGGTGCGACAGCCAGTCGGCCGCGAATTGCGCCCGGAAGAAAACCGCCCGCGCCAGATAAAGCGCCCACAAGGTTCCGTAGGCGGCAATATTGATCGCGAACAGCACGCGGGCAAGGTCATCAAGCCCGAATGTCAGGCAGGCAATGGATACAATTCCCGTCGCCATGACAAGCGCGAAATAAGCGGGGTGGAGACCGCCCAGCCGCTTTTTCAGATATTCGGAAACCGTCTGCCTGCTCTTTGAATTCCTGCCCATAGCCTTATTGTAAGGCATGGTGCCCTCGGTCCGGTATCGGCGGAACGGCGGAAACAATGCGGGAATAAACGCATTTCTTTGTAGGATTTTTCCTACGAAATCCTATTCAGCGAGCCCGTGGCGGATGGCATAGCGAATAAGGTCAGCGTTGGAATGCAGGCCCATTTTTTCAAGGATCCTGACGCGGTAGGTGCTGACCGTCTTGACGCTTAAAGAGAGCTTCGCGGCGATATCGGATATCCCCGCGCCCGAGGCAATCAGCAAAAAGACCTCGTTTTCCCGCACTGAAAGCGTCTCATGCGGGTTTTGCGACTCATTGCCTGCCGCAAGATGATCGGCGATCTGTTCCGCCATCGATTCGCTGATATACCGCCGCCCTGCGGAAATGGCGCGGATCGCGCGGATCAATTCATCCGGGGCGTTTTCCTTGGTCAGGTACCCCGCAGCCCCGGCCCGCAGCGCCTGCACGATGAACTGCCGGTCGTTATACATGCTGAGGATCAGAACCGGCATGGCCGGATGCAGCGCCTTTATATCGGGAAGGGTATTGAGGCTGTTCTGATCGCGCATCGAAATATCGAGAATAAGGAGATCGAAGCCCTTCCGGCGCAGCGCCTTGATGGTGTCCTCGCAAGAAGACGACTCCTCGATCCCGGCATCGGGAAGCTCTTCCTCCAGGATGCGGCGCAGGCCGGAGCGAAACAGCGCGTGATCGTCAGCCAGAAGAATTTTCATTATACTCCCCCCGTTCCCTGAGCGGGATTTTTACCGCAATGACTGTTCCTTTACCGGATATTCCTTCAATCGAAAAGCTGCCGCCTACCAGATTGGCCCGCTCGCGCATGCCGATGATGCCCAGCGCCCCGCTCCGGCCGCCCGCGGAACCGATGCCCCGGCCGTTATCGGTGATGGTCAGGGCGATTTCCGCGCCGTCATAACGCAGATCGACCCGGACGAGGCTGGCCTGCGCGTGGCGGGCGACATTTGTCAGGGCCTCCTGCACGATGCGGTAGAGCGCTGTCGATACCAGCCAGTCAAGCGGGCCGGCGATATCCGTAATATCAACCTCAACGGCCAGATCCGAGTTTTTCTCCATGTCCGCCGCCAGCAATTCAATGGCGGAAGGAAGGCCCCGCGCTGACAGGCGGCGGATGAAATCGACCATGTTGTCGATCTTTTCGCTCATGGCCGCCGTGTCGGCCTCGATCCTGTCGCCGGCGCCCCGGGACAGGGCGCATTGCCGGCATTTTTTCTGAATATCGGCGATATCCATCTTGAGGCTGGTCAGAACCTGCCCCGCCTCGTCATGCAGGTCGCGCGCGATACGCTGCGCTTCCGACTCGCGCGCGACCTGCAAATGGCGGGCAAGAAGGTCGAGCTGGGCGTGCGCCTCGGTGATTTCGCGGTGCCGCGCGGCCAGAGTCTCCGCCATGATATTGAAGGTTCTGGCCATGTCCTGCAGCTCCCCCTTGCCGAACGGCACGGCCGCGCGGGCGGAAAAATCGCCTTCGCCGAAACGGCGGAGGGCGCGCGACAGGCCGCGGAGATAGCGGATCAGGGCGACCTCCTCGAACAGCAGAACGGAAAAGACCGTGCCGAGGGTCAGCAGGAAAAGCCATACGATCATGCGGTAGAACACCCCGTTCGCCTTTTGGTATATCTGGCTGTAGGGCAGTCCGGACGCGATCATGACGCCGGGAAGCTCCTCCATGGGCGCAAGGATAAAGGGCTGCATCCGCCCGTCGATATGGGCATTAATCATGGTCTTCTCCCCGCGCTCGCTTTCTGCAAGCCCGGGTATTTGCGCCCCCACGGGAACCGCTGCGGATGACGGCTTGGCCGAGCTGGCAAGAACCACCCCTTTGCGATCGGCGATGAGAAGGATATGTTCCGCCGGCAGCTCGACCTGCTCCATCAGGCGCCCCAGCCATTCCAGATCGATGGCGACGAAGACGACCCGCCGCACCGCCCCTTCCGGCGACCGCACCGCATAGGCCAGATGCAGGATGGGGCGCTTGACGATCGGCCCGATGACATAAAGGCCCGCTTCAATGTTTTTTGATTCCAGCGCGCGCCGCACCGCGTCGTAATCATGCATGTTCACAGGGCCGGACAAGGGGTGGGCGCTGCCGGTGACGTTTCCCTCCGGCGTCAGGATGGCGATATTGGCAAGCTGCGGATACCCCGCCAGCAAGGCGGGCAGCAGGGCGGTATCCTCCAGAGTCGCCGTTTCGTCCGCCAGCCGCCCGGCCAGCCAGCGCAAAAGGC
>JACPDM010000081.1 GCA_016184045.1 Micavibrio aeruginosavorus
ATCGCGCCGCCCGTCATTGTCGAGATCGACGCGGGTGAAGTCGTAGCGGCTGAACAGCGGCGCTTTGGCCAGTTTCAGGTATTCCTGCACGGCGGCGTCCAGCACGCGGTCTTCCGGATCCTGCGGGATCAGGTCATGGGGCAGGGGTGTGAGCGGCCCGTTGGCAGCGTACTGCGTTTCCTGCGGCGATGACGCGCACGCTGCTAGAAAACCCAGACTCAAAACCGCCAGAAGGCAAAAACGATTAAAACGTGAAAAACGGTCCATGTCCCCGATTATCCGGCTTGGACTCGCTCTTGGCAATGCCAAGCTCCGGCCCCGGAACCTGTTGTTCACGGGAAATATTGCCCAGGAACGCAGCCCCGGCGGCGACCAGAAGCTCCATGCGTTTCATGTCCGGACGCATGATGTGGGTGAAGTAATGATCGGACAGGGCCAGTTTGTTACGGTAAAATGCGGCCTTCCCGTCATTCTCCGGCAGGGCGGCGAGGCCCTCGTTCGCCGCATCCACCATTTTGAGCCACATCGACCCCACCGCAAGGCGTCCGGTCATGTTGAGGAAATGATCCGCCTGCGCGTGGATTTCATCCAGCTTCCCGGCCATGCCGAGCTGCATAAAGGCGGTGCAGGTGTTCTGGAAGATCTTGATGCCTTCTTCCATTACCTTGGCCGCCTCCGCCGTCGCCGGGTTGCTCTTCGCCGCTTCGACCTGTTCGGTCAGCGGCGCCATGAACAGGCCAAGGCGGTTCATATGGTCGTTAAAATCCAGAACCTTGCGGAAAGTGAAATCCATCGCCTGAATGTCGTTGGTGCCTTCATAGATCGTGGCGATGATGGAATCGCGGTAATACTGGTTCACCCCGGTTTCATTGATGAACCCCATCCCGCCATGAAGCTGGATGCCGCGCTGTGCCACGGTGCAGCTCAAATCCGACAGGCAGGATTTCAGGATCGGCGTCATCAGTCCGGCATATTCCTCCGCGTCCCGGCGCACCGTCGGCTCCGGGTGTTTTGCGGCAAGGTCCAGCCTGATCGCGACGTCATAGGCCAGAGCGCGGAAGCCGTCGATCTGTGCCTTCATGTCCATCAGGTGACGGCGCACGCTGGCATGGTTGATGATGGCGACGGATTTTGCGTCGGGGTTGTTGAAGTCTTTCAGCGCCTTGCCCTGCACGCGTTCGCTGGCGTAGGTCGCCGCGTTCTGCCATGCGATTTCGGACAGGCCAAGGCCCTGCATCCCGACTTTCAGGCGGGCGTCGTTCATCATCATGAACATCGCCTTCATGCCCTTGTGCGGTTCCCCGACCAGCCAGCCTTTGGCCCCTTCAAAGCTCATCGAACAGGTGGAAGAGGCGTTGATCCCCATCTTGTGCTCGATCCCGGTGCAGAAGGCGGGGTTGCGCGCGCCCGGTTCGCCGTTCGCGTCGGGCAGGAATTTCGGCACGACGAACAGGCTGATGCCCTTGACCCCTTCCGGCGCGTCCGGAAGGCGCGCCAGAACGAGGTGACAGATATTGCGCGTCAGGTCATGCTCGCCGCAGGTGATGAAAATCTTGCTGCCGGTGATGGCGTGGCTGCCGTCGTTCTGCGGCACGGCTTTGGTGCGGATGAGGCCGAGGTCCGACCCCGCCTGCGGCTCCGTCAGGCACATCGTCCCCGACCATTCGCCGCTCAGCATCTTCGGCAGGTAGATGTCTTTAAGGTCGTCGCTGGCGAATTTATGCAGTGCCTTGTACGCTCCGCCGGTCAGGCCGGGATAGCTGGAGAGGGAGAAATTCGCCGCCGTCAGCATCTCGCTCGCCGCGACGTTCAGGTATTGCGGCATCCCCATCCCGCCATAGGCCGGGTCCGCCGACATGCCGATGAGGCCGAGCGCGGCATATTGCTGATACGCTTCATCAAATCCCTTGGGCGTTTTGACCGATTTGTCGGCGGGGTTGTAAGTGCATTGCTCCTTGTCGCCGCTCTGGTTCAGCGGAAAGGCGACGTCGCGAGCGAATTCGCTCACCGCCTCCAGCATCCCGCCGACCGTGTCCCAGTCGGCTTCGGCATAATCCGGAATTTCCCTCGCCAGCGCCCCGGCTTTCAGAACCTCGTTCAGGACGAAGCGGATATCGTCGAGCGGCGGATTATAGATCGGCATTTTTTTATCTCTCCCTTAAAACTTCAGTTCCCGGACCACGTCGCGGTAATGCGCCATCACCGCCATAGACGCTTGCAACCGGGCTTTTTCCTCGGCGTCCTGCGTCGCCGGAATTTTTCCTTCGGCTTTGGCGATGCTGCCCTCAAAGCCTTTGAGGATTTCCTCGCGCACTTTCTCGGACGGCAGGAGCCCTGCCATGCCCTTGTTCTTGTTCATGCGCTCCAGCGTCCCTTGCTTGGTTTTCTGCGCCGCGTCGTTGAAGGCGGCGGATAGTTTTGCATCTTGCATCGGCGCTGCGGGCAGCCAACCGTCCTTTTTCAGGATGGTGATGACGGCCTCCATCGGCTTCATGCCCTTGACGTCGGGCATCGCGGCGGCTGAAGCCGCCGGGGCGGGGGCATCGGTCTTTTGCGTCAGGACGATCTCCCGCGCTTTCGGCGTATGGGCGGGGAGCGTCGCCCGCAGCTCCGCCGTCGTCACCGGGCGGACCAGCGGCGCCTCGCGCAGCGGCCTGCCGTTATTGACGGTGAACTGGATCCGCGCCCGCGTCTGCGCCGTTTTCGCCAGAGTCAGGAAAGCCTGCCGCTCCAGCCTTAAAATATCGGTTTCGCTCAAGGGCTTCATATGGTCGGTATCGTCCCCGGTCAGAACCGTGGTCAGCATCTCCGCAACGCGAATATCGTGCCATGTCGCATCGCCCTTGGCGTAGAAATCGTCGAGCGCCATGCTCAGGGCCGCCTTGCCCTCCGGTCCCGGCAGGCGCAGCGTGCGCGGCTGCGGCGGGGTGTAGCCGTCCACCATGGACAGCGCTTTCGCCTTGGCGTCGGCCAGCAAGCGGTCGCGGTTCATGCTGATACCGTCTTCCGCGCGCAGGAACAGATTGGATTTGGCCGTATGCGCGGACGTTGATGTCGAAAGATTGGGAAGCATGATCGCCTCGAACGTCTTGCGGACAAAGAACATTGGTCCCTTGTCGCCGTATGCGTCCTGCGCGCGCAGCAGGTATTCCTTGCACCCGCCCCAGCCGGGGACGATGCCGACGCCGGTTTCGACGAGGCCGATATAGCTTTCGGCATGCGCCTGAATGGCATCGCAGTGGAGCAGGATTTCGCAGCCGCCGCCCAGCGCCAGTCCGCTGACTGCGCCGACCACCGGGAAAGGCGCGAATTTGAGGCGCTGCATCGCCTGCTGCCCGTCGCCGAGGATATCGTCCATCATATCCCACTGGCCCATATTCATCACCCGCGCCGCAAGGCCGAGATTGGCGCCGACGGCGAAATTCTTGTCGGCGTTGCAGATGACCAGCGCCTTGTACTTCCCGCCGGATTCCAGAACCGTATCGACGGACTCGTTCAGCATGCCGATGCTGTCGGGATCGAGCGTATTCTTCATGCCGTGCAGCTCCACGCCCAGCACCCCGTCGCCGAGATCCCACAGGCTTGCGGAATTATTGGCGCTGACGGGCTGGCTGGTGCGCTTGACGTCGGCAAGGTCGAGAATTCCGGCGGGGCGCGTGACAGGCGCATAATCGCCGGAAAGCGTCATTTGCGCGGCATTGCCCTTGTCGTCAAGGGTGAAGAGCTTGCGTCCCTTTGCCGCCTGCAAAATCGGCGGGACACTCATGCCGGAATCCGCCAGTTTTTGCGCGAACCATGCCGTTCCCATCTTGTCGATCATCGCGAACGGGCCGTTCTTCCAGTTATAGCCCGCGCGCATCGCCGTATCGACGGCGGCAATATCGCCGCCCATTTCTTCTGTCAGTCCGGCGGCATAGGCGAGGGTGTCGCGCAGGACATTCCATGCGATCTGCGATCCTTCGTCGCCGTGTTCCATCACCGCGCGCAGGCCCTTGCGCCCGAGCTTCGCGCTCTCGAAATTCACCTTGTCCGCATTCCGGTATGCGCCCGTGGCAAGGTCGATGACCTGCCGGGTCTTTTTGCCCTCGGCGTCCGGCACCATGCGGTAGAAGCCTTCTTTTGTTTTGCTCTTGCGCCCGGTTTTCCCTTCCGCGATCAGGCGGTCGAGCGTCGGGACGGGGCGCATCAGATTCTGGAATGCGTCACTTTCAGGCAAAGATTTTTGCAGGCTTTGCGTCACCTTCGGGCCGAGATCGAGGCCGACGATGTCCATGAGGCCGAAAACCCCGTCTTTCGGGAACCCGACCGCGACGCCAAGCGCCGCGTCCACCGCCTCGATTTTAAGGTTTTTATCGATGGTTTCCGCCATCGCCCGCTGGATCAGGAACGTGCCGATGCGGTTGGCGATGAATCCCGGCGTGTCCTGCGCCACCACGACTTTCTTGCCAAGGTCGATGTCGCAGACGGCTTTCATGGTTTCGACGACTTCCGGCCTTGTTTCTGGCCCGGCGACGATCTCGAGCAGATCCATGAAGCGCACGGGGTTGAAGAAATGGGTGATGAGGAAATCTTTTTTAAAACCCTCGCTCATCCCTTCTGCCAGTTGCGAGAGCGGAATGGTAGAGGTGTTGGAGGAAACGATCGATCCCGGCTTGCGGTGTTCGTCGATAGCTTTGAACGTCGCGTGCTTGATCGGCAGGATTTCCGGCACCACCTCGACGATCCAGTCGGCATCGGCGATCTTGTACATGTGATCGTCCGTGGTTCCGGTGGAAATGCGCCTTGCGTGGTCGCGGTGCATCAGCCCCGCATTCATCGGGTCGGTCGCGGGCGTGGCTTTGAGCATCCGCTCGATCGCCTTGTCCGCCGCGCCCGGAAACTTGTCCAGAAGCACGACGTCGATCCCCGCATTCGCCAGCTGCGCCGCGATGCCCGAGCCCATGACGCCCGCGCCGATGACGGCGGCCTTGCGGATCGCGGGTTTTTCCGGCGTCTTCGCCGCCGCGGGTGCGGAAACAGGGGGCGTTACAGGCGCCGGCGCGGCATTTGTTTTTCCGCTGCCAAAAAACATATTCGCAATTTTCGTCAAGAACCCGCGCATTGTCATCTCTCCCGATGTCTCTTGTTCCCCCCTTTGCGGGGGTTTGCTTTAAACAGACGCGCGGCCTTCCGCGCGTCTTGTTCGCTTATGGAACGTACCGCTCAAGAACGGTCGCCACGCCCTGGCCGCCGCCGATGCACATGGTGGCAAGGGCGAAGCGGCCTTCCTCGCGCTGGAGAATTTGTGCCGCCTTGCCGGTGATGCGCGCGCCCGATGCGCCGAGCGGATGGCCCAGCGCAATCGCGCCGCCGTCGCGGTTGACCTTGGCCGGGTCGAGCTGAAGCTGCCCGATGCAGGCAAGGGCCTGCGCCGCAAAGGCTTCGTTCAGTTCGATCACGTCCAGATCGCGCACGGTAATGCCCGCCCGCGCCAGCGCCTTGCGGCTGGCTTCGACCGGGCCCATGCCCATGATCTCCGGCGCGCAGCCGCTGCCTGAAAAACCGATGATTTTGGCCATCGGCTTCAGGCCGTGGGCTTTGGCGTAATCTTCCGAAACGACCAGCACCGCCGACGCGCCGTCCGTGATCGGCGATGACGTCGCCGCCGTCACCGACCCCGCCGCCTTGAATGCGGGCTTGAGTTTTGCTAGCATCTCCACGGTCGAATCCGCGCGCAGATTGTCGTCCATGCGAATATGCGGCGCGTGGAACAGCGGCACGATCTCGTGCCTGAAATTCCCGGCAAGGCGCGCCGCCTCCGCCTTGCGGTGCGAGGCCAGCGCAAAGGCGTCCTGCGCCGTGCGCGAGATTTTGAATTTGTTCGCGACATTTTCCGCCGTGAGGCCCATCGACACATAGGCCTCGGGCCGCCGCGCGATCAGCGACGGGTTGGGCAGCGGCGTCCAGCCGCCCATCGGAATGCGGCTCATCGACTCTACCCCGGTGCAGAGGAAGACGTCGCCCGCGCCCGCGGCGATATGCGCCGCCGCGTCGTGAATCGCATGCATCGACGATCCGCAAAAACGGTTCATCGTCACGCCGCCGACGCTGTCGGGCAGTTTCGCCTTCATCAGGGCGATGCGCGCGACGTTGAATCCTTGCTCGGCTTCTGGAAAGGCGCAGCCGGTCAGGACGGTTTCAATGTCTTTCGGGTTGACCTGCGCGTTGCGCTCCATGAGGCCGGCGATCAGTTCCGCCACCATGTCGTCCGGGCGGATATGCGCCAGCGCCCCGCGCTTGCCGCTGTCATTGCCCGGATCGAAGGCCTTGGTGAAGGGCGTGCGGATATAATCGACGATAACGGCGTGTTTGCTCATGACGTAGCCTCGTCCTCGAGTTTTTTCCAGTCGGGCTTGCCGACGGATGTTTTCGGCAGCTCTTCCGTGCGCACCTCGATGAAGCGTGGAATCTCCATCCGGTTCAGCCGGTCTTTGAGGAAGTCGCGCATCTCCGCGTCGCCCGGTGCCTTGGCACCGTCTTTATAGCGGATGAATGCCTTGACGGATTCATTGACCGTGCCTTTGTTGACGCCGACGACGACGCATTCCGCAACGGCCGGATGCTGGCAGATCGCGTTCTCGACCATGTTCGGATAAACCTTGAACCCGTTGATCGCCAGCATGCGCTTGAGGCGGTCGGTGATGTGCAGATAGCCGTCATCGTCGAAATGGCCGATATCGCCGGTATGGAACCAGCCGTCTTTCAGGACCTGCGCGGTTTCTTCCGGCCTGTTCCAGTAGCCCGACATGACCTGCGGTCCGCGGATGCAGATTTCGCCGTCCTCGCCGTGCGGGGCCTCGGCGCTGGGGGCGCTCAGGCTGGCGATCCTGATTTCCGTTTGCGGGAAGGGGACGCCGACGCTCTCCGGCTTGTTCGGTCCGGTCGGCGGGTTGCTGGCGACGACGGGGCTGGTTTCGGACAGGCCGTAACCTTGATAGATGCCGCAGCCTGTCGCCTTGGTGAAGGCTTCATGCACATTGGGCGGCAGAGGCGCGCCGCCCGAAATCACCGCGCGAATGCTGCGCAGATTGTACTGGCCGATGTCCTTGTTTTCGGTGATCGCCTGCAAGATGCGCGGCACCGCCGGGAAGATTGTCGGCTTTTGCTTGTCGATGGCTTTGAGCGTCGCGCCAATGTCGCGCGGGTTCGGCAGGATGGCGATCTCCGCGCCGTTCTTGATCGCGTTCACAAGGCCGATGGTCAGGCCGAAAATATGGAAGAACGGAATCGTCACCAGGAATTTTTCCTGCCCCGGGCGCATCAGGGGCTTGGCATCGGGACGGTTCTTGCGGTGGCCGAACATGTACCCGATCTGCGTTGCGTTCGCCGCCACATTGAAATGGCTTAAGACCGCGCCCTTGGGCGTCCCTGTCGATCCGCCGGTATATTGCAGAATGGCCGTATCCTCCGGTCGCGGTTCCTGCAACCATCCAATCGTCTCCGCGCCTTTGTTCCAGAGCGTGCCGAACATCACCACACCGGGATTGTTCTTGTCGGGCTTTGCCACTTCCTTGCTCTTCAGCCAGCGGAACGCCAGCGATTTGACGAAGGGCAGGGTCTCGCTCATCGGGCAGACGACCATCTTCTCAAGCGCTTTTTTATCCAGCAGGCTTTTGGTGTTGGCATAAAACTGCTTCAAGTCCATCGTCACCATGATTTTGGTGCCGCTGTCTTCGATTTGCTTTTCCAGTTCATGCTCGACATAGAGCGAGCTGAAATTCACCACCGTCGCCCCGGCCTTCAGCGCGGCGAAGAACATAATCGGGTAATAAGGGGTGTTCGGCATGTAAAGGCCGATGCGGTCGCCGGGCTGGACGCCCATGTCGATCAGCCCGTGCGCGACATCCTCGACGCGGTAGCCGAATTCGGCGTAGTCCATTTCATAACCCATGAAGCTGAGCGCCGGGCGGTCGCCGTAGGTCTCGACCGCGTTATCCAGAATATCGATAAGCGTGCGGGGCGGGATCGGGGCGTCCCAGTAGACGCCTTGAGGGTAATATCCATCCGGCGCGTGGCGCTGTGACAATGCAGGGGCCAATTCATCCTCCCGGGTTTTTTATATAATGGCGGTGAATTGTCGTAGCAGGGCGGGAGAGGGGCGTAAAGAGTGCGCGGAAATATGACAAGAATCATCTGTGCGCAATTGCGGCGCTTATGTTGCACCGCAAAATCAGAAGACAGTCATAATGAAGACAGTCATAATATAGAGGATGTAATCAGGAAGCTGATTGCGCCTTGGCCATAAAGCGCTCGAAGGCGGCAAGGCTGGCGCAGAGATCGGCTTCCAGCATGGAAATTGCCGTGTCCGGATCGTGCAGTTGGCCGGATTTGATCTGGTCCATCAGGGCCTTGCAGACTCCGGTCAGGCGGTTGAGCCCCAGATTCCCGGCCATCGCAGAGAGGGCAAGCAATTCGCCGTGGGGCAGGGCGTGTTGTTCCCGGAACAGGGAGAGTTTGGCCTGACAGTCTTCGACAAAGGCATTGCGAACGTCGGACGCCATATCCGGCCCGATAAAGTCAATGAAATCGCCAAGCTGCCGCTCATCCAAAAGCGCCGCCTGATCGGCGTCCTGCGCCTGCGCCGCTTCGCTTGCCGTGAACATGAACGGGTCGTCGACCATGCCGAGCCATTCGTCAAGTTTGCCATAAAGGGCATCGGTCAAAACCGGCTTTTTGAGCGTATCGTCCATCCCCGCTTCAAGGCACTGGCGCAATTCGGCAGGCAGGGCATGGGCAGTGATGGCAATAACCGGCAGTGCGTTATGGTCCAGTCTCAGCTCGTTGCGGATCAGCAATGTGGCTTCAATGCCGCTCATGACCGGCATCTGGACGTCCATCAGGACCAGATCGAATTTTTCCCGGCGTAAAAGGGCGACGGCTTCCGCCCCGTTGCTCACGGTTTCAGCATGATAGCCGCGATTTTCAAGCTGGGCGCGCAGGACGACCTGATTGACCGGCACATCCTCGACGATCAGGATGCGGGCATCGGAAGGCTGGAGCAGGGTTTTCTGGGCCATCTGAAGACTCAACTGTAGTTCACATTGTGCTTTCCATATAGTATGGATTAGCGACCCATAATATTAGATTAACCGGAAATGTAGATTATGGTAAAAATAGGCCTTAACCTGTTGGAACGGCATAAATTTTGTTATCAACGTCATCCTTTTAAAAAAACGGGGTAAAGCCGTGGCCGCCACGCTCCTCTTAAGTGTCCAGAACGCCCGGGTCAGTTTCGGGGACAAGGTTCTGTTTGACGACCTGACCTTCAATATCCAGGAGGGCCAGAAGATTTGCCTTGTCGGCAAGAACGGCTCGGGCAAGACGACGCTGATGAACATCATCACCGGCGCGCGCGACCTCGACGACGGGGAGCGCTTCCAGCTTGCGGGGACGAAAATCGGCTACCTGCAACAGGACATCCATCCCAAACCGGGGCAAAGCGTCTTCGATTTCATCTTCGAGCAATTCACCACGAAAGAGCAGCGCGAAACCGAGGCCTATAAAGTCGATCTGGTCGTCGCGCCGCTCGACCTCGACATCCATGAACGGATGGACAATCTTTCCGGCGGGCAGTTGCGGCGCGCGGCGCTGGCGCGGGCGCTGGTGGAGGACCCGGATATTCTTTTGCTGGACGAGCCGACCAACCATCTTGATCTCGACATCATCGAATGGCTGGAAGGGTATCTGAAATCATGGCGCGGGGCGCTGATGGTCATCAGCCATGACCGCACCTTCCTTGAAAACGTCTCCGACCGCGTCTTCTGGCTCGATCGCGGAAAATTGCGCGTCTGCCCCTATGGCTACAAGCAATTCGACGACTGGGCCACCATGATGCTGGAGCAGGAGGAGCGGGAGCTGCGCAAGCGGCAAAAGCTCGTCGATCAGGAAGTCGAATGGGCCAGCCGCGGCGTCAAGGCGCGGCGCAAGCGCAATGTCCGCCGCCTCGCCCTGATGAAGGAGGAGCGCGAGAAACTCAAACGCGACAAAAACGCCTTGAGCCGGATGCTCTCCAAAATCAACATGCCGGATCTCGAAGCCGAAATGTCCTCGCAGCTCGTCGCGGAATTCAAGCAGGTCGGCAAGAAATTCGGCAACAAGGTCATCCTCGACCAGTTCAACATGCGGATCATGCGCGGCGACCGCATCGGCATCCTTGGCCGCAACGGCACAGGCAAGACCACCTTCCTGCGCCTTTTGGTGGGGGAGCTTGAGCCCGATGCCGGGACCGTCAAGCTGGCGAAGAATCTGGAGATCGCCTATTTCGACCAGCGCCGCAAGGACCTCGTGCCGGAATGGTCGCTGTGGAAGACGCTTGCCCCCGGCGGCGGCGATCATATCGACGTCATGGGCAAGATGCGCCATGTCTGCGGTTACTTGAAGGACTTCATGTTCGACCCCGGTCAGGCGCTGCACCCGGTCGCGACGCTCTCCGGCGGGCAGAAGAACCGCCTGATGCTGGCCAGGATCATGGCGCGGCCCGGCAATTTCCTGATCCTGGACGAGCCGACCAACGACCTCGACATGGATACGCTCGACATGCTGGAGGAAATCCTGATCGGCTATCCCGGCACGCTGTTCATCGTCAGCCATGACCGCGATTTTCTCGACCAGACGGTCACCAAAATCATCGCCTTTGAAGGCGATGGCCGGGTGGAGGGCTATATCGGCGGTTACAGCGATTATCTCGCCGCCCGCAAGCCGCAGGCGGCTGCGCCGGAATCTGAAAAACCAAAAACCAAACCGCAGCCGCAAGTCGCTGCGCCGGAGCCGGAAAAGAAAACCGACAAGCGCCTGTCCTATAAACTGCAATACGAACTCGACAATCTTCCCGACCGCATCGCCCGCATGGAGACGGAGATTGAAAAACTCGTCGATGATTTAAGCGACCCTGATCTCTATAGCCGCGATCCCGGCGCGTTCCATGCGCTTTCGAAGCAACTCGTCAGCCGCCGCGAGGATTTGAACCGGGCAGAGCTGCGCTGGCTTGAGCTGGAGGAGATGCGGGCAGGGAACTAAACCCGTCTCCCGGCGTTGGATGGCTGCAAAACGCAGTGATCTAGGGATCAAGGGAGCGCGATCATGCCGCATCATATTGTCTCCGCGACGTTCAACGACCGCCACTCGGCGGAGAGCGTGCTCTCCCGTCTGGAAAAATCCGGTATCACGAAAAACCAGATCAGCCTTCTTGTCACCGATATCGGGCGCGGTCGCCATTTCGGCATTGATGAGCATAGCAAGATGGACAAGGGCATTGCCGCTGGCGCGACGGCGGGCGGAGTCGTCGGCGCGGTGATTGGCGCGCTGATGGCGGCGAGCGTCATCGTCGTCCCCGGAATCAATCTCGTCGTCGCCGGGTCGCTGGCCTCCGGCCTTGCCGGGTTTGGCGCGGGCGTGGCGGCGGGCGGCCTTGTCGGCGCCCTGATCGGCGCGGGCATTCCCGAGCACGAAGCCCGGATTTACGAGAAGGAATTGAAAAGCGGCAATGTTCTGCTGGCCGTCGATACCCTGAGCGATGAGCAAAAAAGACACGTCAAAGAGATTCTTCAGAAAAGCGATGCCATGCACATCGCCGCCTGAAGTCCGTTGTCCCCGCCCCGGGTCAGCAGCACCCCTTCGGGGGTGCTGTTTTTTTGGGGCTCCCTTTGCAGAACTCCTCCGCCGTCCTAATATCACTGGACGAATCATTCGGAAGGACAGAACATCATGGCACACGACCCCATCGTCATTACCGGCTACGCCCGCACCCCCATGGGCGGATTTCAGGGCGATTTCGCCAGCCTTTCCGCAGCGCAGCTGGGCAGCGCGGCGATCAAGGCGGCGGTCGAGCGCTCCGGCCTCACCCCGGACCAGATCGAGGAAGTCATCATGGGCAACGTCCTCTCCGCCGGGCAGGGGCAGGCCCCGGCGCGGCAGGCGAGCATCGGCGCGGGCATTCCCCACGGGATCGGCTGCACGACGATCAATAAAATGTGCGGCTCTGGCCTTAAGGCCGTGATGCTGGCGCACGACCTCCTTCTCGCCGGGACCAATACGGTCATGCTCGCGGGCGGGATGGAAAGCATGACCAATGCGCCCTACCTGCTGCCCAAGGCGCGCGGCGGCTACCGCATGGGCCACGGGCAGGTGATGGACCATATGTTCCTCGACGGGCTGGAAGACGCCTATGACCGCGGCAAGCTGATGGGCGTCTTTGCCGAGCTTTGCGCCGGGAAATACGGCTTTACCCGCGAGGCGCAGGACGCCTTCGCGATCGAATCCCTGACCCGCGCGCAGAACGCCGATTTCGAGGCGGAAATCACGCCCGTTTTCGTCCGCGCCGGAAAGGAAGAAAAAGTCATCATGATCGATGAACAACCCGGCAAGGCGCGCCTCGACAAGATCCCGACCCTCAAACCCGCCTTCAAACCCGACGGCACGGTGACGGCGGCGAACGCCAGCTCCATCTCCGACGGCGCGGCGGCGCTGGTGCTGATGCGGCGGAGCGAGGCGGAAAAGCGCGGCCTGAAAATCCATGCGACGATCACGGGCCACAGCACCTTCGCGCAGGACCCCGCATGGTTCACCACCGCGCCGGTCGGCGCGCTCAAGGCCCTGTCCGAAAAAACCGGATGGGGTTTCGGGGATGTCGATCTGTTTGAAATCAACGAAGCCTTCGCCGTGGTGACGATGGCGGCGATGAAGGATCTCGGCCTGCCGCATGATAAAGTGAACGTCAATGGCGGCGCCTGCGCCCTCGGCCACCCCATCGGAGCGTCCGGAGCGCGTGTTCTCGTCACCCTGATCGCGGCGCTGGAAAAGCGCGACCTGAAACGCGGCATGGCTACCTTGTGCATCGGCGGCGGAGAAGCCGTCGCCGTGGCGGTGGAGCGGTAAAGCAGCGGCATTAACCACTAAGGGTACTAAGAACACTAAGGAAATGACAAAAAAACTTAGTGTCCTTGGTGAACTTAGTGGTTAAACTGGCAGGCATCATGCTCATCGAAGAACAAAAACTGATCCAGACCATGGCCCGCGAACTGGCGCAGGATAAAATCGCCCCCGGGGCCGCCGCGCGCGACCGGGACGGCAGATTCCCGAAAGACGAGCTCAAGGCCATGGCCGAACTTGGCCTTCTCGGCATGTTGATCCCGGAGGAATATGACGGGGCGGGTGCCGGGTATCTCGCCTTCGTTCTGGCGCTGGAGGAAATCGCCGCCGCCGACGGGGCGCTTTCCACCATTCTCTCGGTCCATTCCTCGCCGTCCTCGACCTGCATCCTCAAATACGGCAACGACGACCAGAAAGAAAAATTTCTAAAACCGCTGGCGCGCGGGGAGATGATCGGCGCGTTCGCCCTGACCGAGCCGGGGGCGGGCTCCGACGCCTCTTCCATGACCACCCGCGCCGTGCGCGACGGCGACGATTACATCATTAGCGGGGCCAAGCAATTCATCACTTCCGGCAAAAACGGCCATGTCGTCATCGTCTTCGCCGTGACCGATCCGGCTGCGGGCAAGAAGGGCATCTCCGCCTTTATCGTCCCGACGGACACCCCCGGCTATAATGTCGCCCGCATCGAAGAGAAAATGGGCCAGCATTCCTCCGATACCTGCGCCCTTGTCTTCGATAACATGCGCGTTCCCGCCGCCAACCGCCTCGGCGCGGAGGGGCAGGGCTACGGCATCGCGCTCGCCAATCTCGAGGGCGGCCGCCTTGGCATCGCCGCGCAATCCATCGGCATGGCCCGCGCCGCTTATGAAGCCGCCCTGCACTACGCGGGCGAGCGCAAGACCTTCGGCAAAACCCTGATGGACCATCAGGCAATCGCTTTCAAACTCGCAGACATGGCGACCCAGATCGAAGTGGCGCGGCAAATGCTCCACCACACCGCCCGCCTGCGCGACGCCGGGGAGATGTGCAAAAAAGAGGCCTGCATGGCCAAACTCTTCGCCTCCGAAATGGCCGAGCGCGTCATCCGCGACGCCATCCAGATCCACGGCGGCTACGGCTACCTGAAAGATTTCCCGCTGGAGCGCATCTACCGCGACGTCCGCGTCAGCACCATCTACGAAGGCACCAGCGACATCCAGCGCATGGTGATCGCGCGGGAGATTGTGAAATAAGAAAGTTTAACCACTAAGGCACGAAGAACACTAAGATTTTTATGGCTAAGGACTTCGTGTCCCTAGTGTCCTTAGTGGTTCATTTTTGGAGAATTATACATGAACATCAAAGGTCAAACGGCAATCATCACCGGCGGCGGCTCCGGCATGGGGGCGGCGACGGCGCGGGCGTTTGCGCTGGCCGGGGCGAAGGTTGTCTTGTGGGACATGAATCTCGCGGCGGCGGAGGAGGTCGCCGGGGAAACCGGGGGCTTTGCCTTCCAGTGCGATGTCACGAATGAGGAGAGCATCCGCGCCGCGCTCACCCAGACGCTGGAACACGCCGGGACGCCGCGCGTTCTCGTCAACTGCGCCGGGATTTTGATCGGCAAGCGCATCGTCGGCAAGGACGGCCCCGCCGATCTCGACCATTTCATGAAAGTCATCAACGTCAACCTTGCCGGAACCTACAACACCCTGCGCCTTGTCGCCGCCGAAATGGCGAAGGCCGATCCTGTCAATGACGATGACGGGGAGCGCGGGGTGATCATCAACGCCGCCTCCATTGCCGCCTTCGAGGGGCAGATCGGGCAGGTCGCCTACAGCGCCTCCAAGGGCGGCATCGTCGGCATGACCCTTCCCGCCGCGCGCGACCTCTCCAAGGTCGGCGTGCGCGTCATGGCCATCGCCCCCGGCGCGGTGCATACGCCGATGATCGGCACGATCTCGCAGGAATTGCAGGACTCCATCGCCGCCGGAATTCCGTTCCCCAGCCGCATGGCAAGGCCCGAAGAATTCGCCAAGCTCGCCCTCCACATCGTCGATAACGCCTACCTCAACGGCACGGTCATCCGCCTCGACGGCGCGGCAAGGCTGGCGGCGAAGTAAGCAACCCCAATTCGTCATCCCGGCTTCTTTGATTTAAGAAAGGGTTTTTACCACAGAGGGCACAGAGGGATCGCGCCTATATCCGGCACTTCCGACATTCCTGAGCCCTCCCTGTTTCTCCGCGGTCACTCCCGCCCACGTCATTGCCCGCTTCATGCGGGCAATCCATACCATCGAATGGATCACCCGGCTAAACCGGGTGATGACGAAAGAGAAGAAAAACCGCGCCCGGTTCCGGTGCTTGAGGAACACTCCGAATGCTCTGTGCTTCTCCGTGTCCTCTGTGGTGTGATTCCTTATAAAACGCGGGGCGCGTGGAGGGGCGTAGATTTTTCTTGATATTCTGCTTCGTGCCCTTAGTGTCTTAGTGGTAAAATCGACGGAACAGGAACGCCATGACCCCTTCGCAAAAATTCAACGCCGCCCTTCAGGCCGAAAAACCCCTGCAAATCGTCGGGGCGATCAACGCCTATGCCGCGCTTCAGGCGGAAGCGGCGGGGTTCAGGGCGCTTTATCTCTCCGGCGCGGGCGTCGCCAACACGTCGCACGGCCTGCCGGACCTGGCCATCACCACGCTCAACGACGTGACCGAGGACGCGCGGCGCATCACCGCGCGGGTCGATCTGCCCTTGCTGGTCGATATCGATACCGGCTGGGGCGGGGCGTTCAATATCGCCCGTACGGTGAAGGAGATGGAGCGCGCGGGCGTTGCCTGCGTCCATATCGAGGATCAGGTCAGCCAGAAACGCTGCGGCCATCGCCCGGGCAAGGAGCTGGTCGATAAATTTGAAATGGGCGACCGGGTGAAGGCCGCCGTCGATGCCCGCAGCGATCTTCTCATCATGGCCCGCACCGACGCGCTGGCGGGCGAGGGGCTGGACGGCGTGATCGAACGCTGCGTTTACTATGTCGAATGCGGCGCGGACATGATCTTTGCCGAAGCCATGACCGACCTCGCGCATTACCGGCAAATCAGGGACGCCGTGAAGGTGCCGCTGCTCGCCAACCTGACCGAATTCGGCAAAACCGACTACTACACCACCGCGCAACTGGAAAAGGTCGGCGTCGATATGGCGCTTTACCCGCTCTCCGCGTTCCGCGCGATGAGCAAGGCCGCCGAAGTGATTTACGGCGCGATCCGCAAGGACGGCACGCAGCAATCCGTCGTGCCGTATATGCAGACGCGGGAGGAACTGTACAAGGTTCTGGATTATTACACCTATGAACAAAAACTCGATGCGTTGTTCGGGAAGAAAAAATAGAGGGCAACTGCTGTGAAGCGTTTTTGTCTTGCCGCTTTGCTGTTTTGCGCCGCGCCCGCTCATGCGGCGACCTGCATGACTGGCGATCCGTTCCCGTTTAAAACCCGCTATGCGATTGACGATTGCCCCGCCGATATTCAAGGCTGGCTCGACCGCGTCAATGCCTGCGCCCATTTTGAAGGGGAGGAGGGGTATGACGGGGAACGCCGGGCATTCCTGGCGGACGCGCTTGAGGAAAACCGCTGCGCCGCTATCGGCTGCGATTTTCAGGAACTCCTGATGGTCCATGAAAACGACGACGCTTTGTCCGGCGTCCTGTCCGAATACGCGCAGATCGTCTATGGCAACGCCGAAAACCTCCCCGAATGCATGCGGGAATAGCCGTTTACGGGCGGGGCGCCGCGCCCTTGATCTGCTGCATCTGCGCGTCGATCTGCCGCAGGGTGGAGGATACTTTTCCGTAGATATCGGCGGGGATGGGCGCTGCGGTTTTCTGGCAGTCGTCAATGATCGACTGGTCGGTTTCAATCATGCGTGCGAAGGCCGATAGCGCCTTTGCGCGGCCCTGTTCCTCTGCCGGGGGGCTTGCGGGCTGGCCTTGCGCGATCATGGCGATGACATAGGCGTAAAACCCGGCGCTCTCCATGGTCGATTTCGCATAGTCGCCGCAGGTCTGGACTGTTTCTTTTTCGCCGGGCGAGGTCGTTGTCACGGTCCCATCGGTTTTGACGGCTCTTGTCACCTGCACCGGCGCTTCGCCGCTGACGGAAGGGACATCGACCGTGTATCGGGAGATGCTGTCCGCCTGTGCGAAGGCGGCCATGGAGGCGCAGAAGGCGGCGGCGATGGCGAATGATTTTTTCAGCAAGATATAACGGCCTTTCCTTTTTGTTTAAAAATTGAGTTATGGCATATAAAAATGCAAGGGGCAACAACCCTAGTCAGGTCCGGCCATGCTTGCCACGGGTAACGGATCGTTATAAGAGAAAACGGAGCCATGGAACCGGGCAGGAGAGGAATGAACATGACCGCGAACGCAGCCGCAAAGCCCCCCGAGAAAAAGAAAACCGGCGGCCTTGCCGGGGTTGTCGCCGGGGAAACGAAGATTTCCGCGGCTGGCGGGGCGCATACGCTCGAATATCGCGGATACTCGATTTACGAACTGGCTGAGCAGGCGGAATTTGAAGAGGTTGCCTATCTCCTCGTTTACGGCGAACTGCCGAATGCGCGCGAACTGGCGCATTATAAAAAGAATCTCGCCAACCAGCGCGACCTGCCGACCGATCTCAAGGACGTTCTGGAACTGATCCCCGGCGAGGCGCACCCGATGGATGTGATGCGCACGGCGACGTCGTTCATGGGCAA
>JACPDM010000082.1 GCA_016184045.1 Micavibrio aeruginosavorus
ATCGCCTCCGCACAATAACCCTCATGCGCCTGTGGCATAAACTTCGTCCTTTTGCTAGAAATCAGGGAGCTGCCTCCCGCTCCCCATAGCAAGGCCGCACTGGCTTTACAAGGAAAACCCCCATGTCTGTATCCCTGCCGCTGATATTCTGCGCCATCGACACGCCTGACATGAACGCTGCGCGGCATCTTGCGGCGGCGATGCAGGAAGCCGGATGCGGCATCAAGCTCGGCCTCGAATTCTTCAATGCCAATGGCCCTCAAGGAATTTCCGCTATCCGCAATACGCATCCGGAGTTGCCGCTTTTTCTCGATCTCAAATGCCACGACATTCCCAATACCGTCGGCGGCGCGGTCCGCGCGGTCGCATCGCTGGCACCCGCCTACCTGACCCTGCACGCCAGCGGCGGCGCAACGATGATGCGAACGGCACAGGATGCAGCGAACGAAGAAGCCTTGCGTCTTGGGATCGCGCCCATGGCCCTTCTGGGCGTAACGGTCCTGACCTCGCTGGACGACGCGGCGCTCGGCGCCATCGGGCAGGTCCCGCCGGTAGAACGGCAGGTGCTGCGGCTGGCGAAACTGGCGCAGGATTCCGGCCTTGCCGGAATCGTCTGCTCCGGCCACGACATCGCGCCGGTGCGAAAAGACATTGGCGGCGATCTCGTCCTGATGGTCCCCGGCATCCGCCCGGCTGGCAGCGCCGCCCAGGACCAAAAACGCATCATGACACCGCAAGAAGCCCTGCGGTCCGGAGCCACCCATCTGGTGATCGGCAGGCCGATTACAGAAGCGGCCGATCCCGGCGCGGCGGCGGCGGCAATTCTGGCGGGCCAGAACGTGGTGAACACTGCCCCCGTCAAGAATAAATATATTTGAAAACAACAAGATAGCCTTCTTTTCCTTGACAAGACAGGCCCGCCGGGCCATAAAGACCCGGTTGCCAACAACCCGCGAGTGCTTTGATGAACTGGCTCACCAATATTATTCGCCCCAAGATTCGCTCCCTGGTCCAGCACCAGAAGGAAATCCCGGATAATCTGTGGCAAAAATGCCCCTCCTGCGAAGGAATGCTGTTCAACCGCGACCTCGCCGAAAACATGCAGGTCTGCTACCACTGCGGCCATCATTTGAAAATCGCGGTCGAAGACCGCCTTGGCCTCATCTTCGACGAAGGCAACTGGGACGAGGTGCGCCTGTCCAGAGTTGCGCAAGACCCATTGAAATTCAAAGACCGCAAGAAATATGCCGACCGCCTGAAAGAGGCGCAGGCCAAGGCACGGCGCGACGACGGCATCATCGTCGCCAAGGGAACGGTCGGCGGCATCCCGCTGGTCGTTGCGGCATTCGATTTCGATTTCATGGGCGGGTCGATGGGTATCGCCGTGGGCGAGGGGATTGTCCGCGCCGCGGAAGAAGCCGTGAAAACCGGAGCAGCCCTGCTCGCGATTCCGTCTTCAGGCGGCGCGCGGATGCAGGAAGGCGCCTTGTCGCTGATGCAGATGCCGCGCACCACGATTGCCGTGGAAATGGTCAAGGAAGCGGGCCTGCCCTATTTCGTGCTGCTCACCGACCCGACCACGGGCGGGGTCAGCGCATCGTTCGCCATGCTCGGCGACATCCATATTGCCGAACCCGGCTGCATGATCGGCTTTGCCGGAAAGCGCGTCATCCAGGAAACCATCCGCGAAGACCTGCCCCCCGGTTTCCAGACGGCGGAATACCTGATGGAACACGGCATGGTCGATATGGTGGTATCGCGCAAGGAAATGCGCGCAACGCTCTCCCGCCTGCTCACCCTGATCCTCAAGCCCGGTTTCAAGGCGCGGGACGGAAAAAGCGGCAAAAGCGGCGGCAACACGGTGCGCGGCGAGATCAAGACAAGCATCCGCAACGCCGCGTCCGCTGCAAGGACCGTCGCCAGCAAGGACATCCCCGGCAACAACAATGCCCCCAAACGTAAAAAAGCAGCCTGATCCGGCCCCGTCTTTTTTCCGCACCGGCCCCGGGGATCGTTCGTGACTCTGGCCGGGAAACTCGATTTTATATGCGGCCTGCGGCGCGATTACCGGGCCGATACGCGATTTCGCTCCGCTTACATGGCGCTGCTGGATTCCCTCGGCAATCCGCATCGCAACCTGCCGCCCGTCATCCATGTCGCCGGGACCAACGGCAAGGGATCGACCATCGCCTTTATGCGCGCCATTCTTGAAGCAGCAGGACTGCGCGTCCACGTTTATACGTCGCCGCACCTCCTGCGCGCGAATGAACGGATCGTCTTGAGCGGCGGGGAAATCGTCGATGACATGCTCGAATTCCTGATCGACGAGGCCCTGCGCCGCTGCCCCGACCCCACGCACCCGGACCTCAGCTTCTTCGAATTCTTCACCGCCTGCGCCTTCACCGCCTTCGCGCACAGCCCTGCCGATATCCTGCTGCTGGAAACCGGGCTGGGCGGAGCGCTGGACTGCACCAATGTCGTGGAGCATCCGCTGATAACGGTAATTACCACACTGTCCTACGACCACACGGAAACGCTGGGCAGCGATCTGACCGCCATCGCCGCAGCCAAGGCGGGGATCATGAAACCGGAAGCCCCTTGCGTCGCCGCCCACCAGATTTACGGCGAAGTCCTGCCCGTTCTGCGGGAGCGCGCCGGGGCGCTGGCCATCCCGCTCTATTCCGAAAACGACGGCTGGCGCGCGGAAGGATCCGGGCGCGCAGGCGACCTTTTGCGCGTTGCAACCGCCGCAAGAACGGTTTCGAACCTGCCTGCGCCCTGCCTGCACGGCGCGCATCAATTGCACAATGCCGCAACCGCCGTGGCGGCGCTGATGCTGCAGGATCGCTTTGAAATCCCCGATGAAGCCTTTGCCAAGGGCCTGACCTGCGCAAGCTGGCCCGCCCGGCTGCAAAAAATCGGCAGCGCCCTTCTGCCCCCTTCGTGGGAACTGTGGCTGGATGGCGGGCACAATGACAGCGCCGCCCTTGTCCTGGCTGATCAGGCGCGTGCCTGGCAGGCGGCGGACGGACGGAAACTGCATATCGTCACGGCGATGATGGGGCATAAGGACGCCGCTCGATTTGCAGGCCCGCTCGCCGGCCTCGCCAGCAGCGTCACCGCCATCCCGGGTCACCACCACCTCTCCTCGCCCGGGTGTGGAGCGATGCGGGCGCGCCCCGTGTGCGGGTCGCGGTGGATTGTGATTTGTCCTCCATTCTGCGCGATCTGGCGGCGAACGACCCGGCGGGCGGGCGCATTTTGGTGACCGGATCGCTGCATCTGGCCCAGCTTTTCGGCTGAATCCGGCCATTCTGCCTCTCCCGCCTTTACATTATTTACATATTTATACAGTAAGATAGGCCCGTATTCGCCACGCAACGGGATGGGCCATGCTGCCGAAAATATCAGCGAAATCCGTGCAAAAACTCTCGGACAACGTGATTGCCGTGCCCAAATCCGTGGCTGGGTCCTCGAACCCTTTCCTGTCGATCGACGGACGGAAATTCAACCTGTTCCGGACCGGCCACGGCAAGGACGGCACGGATCAGGTCTATATCTCCGCCCTGCCCAGCCAGCTGAAAGGCGAGGACATCGCAGCAATCAACAATCTGTGCGACACCCATGAAGGAAAGCTCAATCGCCTTGTAAAACAGGATCTTGGCCTTGCGCTGTCGCGCTATTTCAACCGCGAATCCTTTCACGTGAACGAAGCGGGCTGCGGCCGCTACCCAATCACCAGCTACTTCCCCGCGAATGCGGACATCACCTATCACGGGATCGATACCGACCCCGTCAATGTTGACGCCCTGCACAAAATGAATGTTTCCGCATCGGACTGGCGCGGAGTACCTGCCCAGCCCGAGGGTAAAACCAGCGTCGGCGTCGCTGTTTATGCCCTGCATTTCATGGTCAGCCGCGACGTGCCGCAGCAACTCCGCAGCCTGTTCAGCGAAGACGGGTTCTTCGCCGGAAATTTCTATATCGACCCGGCCGAGCGCCAGCACCGCAAACAGGGCAGCTTTCTGGAGCGCGTGCTCGATTCCGCGCATATGCCCTTTATTCGCCTGAAAGACCCCGAGCATAACGCCAACGAGTACTGGATTATCGGCAAAGCCGCCGATGTCGGGCCGCTGCACGATTTCGCGACGATCCTTCATGCCTCCATGCTGATGAACCGCAGGTCCGCCCCGCTGCCGGTCCGGGGTCTGTGATTTCGGCAAATCCTGCCGCAAAAACTCCCCGGATCAGCCTTGTTCGCTTCACATTTCCCGTGCATTGTGAGAGCTGTGATAACAGGTTTGACCCGATCCCAAGAGGCCCGTCCGATGACCACAGCCCTGTCCGGCAACACCATCGCCCTTGTCGATGACGACCGCAACATCCTGACCTCCGTGTCCATGGCGCTGGAAGCCGAAGGCTTT
>JACPDM010000086.1 GCA_016184045.1 Micavibrio aeruginosavorus
CGCGCCGGACGCGCTCCGCGCGATCGAGCAAGCCACCGGCATCCGCCCGGCCCTGCCGCCCCATCTGGCGGATTTGATGGATCGCCCGGAAAACTACACCGTCATCGCCAACGATCTGCAGAAAGTGATCGGCTTTATCCGCGGCGTGGACGCCTGAAATCCGCATCAAGACTGGACGGAACGCAAAATATCGCCTATTTCAAAAGACATGAGCATTCAAAGCACCACCCTCGAGAACGGCCTTCGCATCATTACAGACACGGTCACATCGGTTGACAGCGTGGCCCTTGGCGTCTGGGCCGGAGTCGGAACGCGGCATGAGGATATGGCCGTGAACGGCGTCGCCCACATGGTCGAGCATATGATGTTCAAGGGCACGGCCAACCGCAACGCAGGGCAGATCGCCGAGCAGATCGAGGATGTCGGCGGCAGCATCAACGCCTATACCAGCCGCGAAATGACCGCCTATCATATCCATCTTTTGAAGGAGCATACGCCGCTGGCGGTGAATATTCTGTCCGACCTTCTCCAGAATTCAACCCTGCCGCCGGAGGAAATCGAGCGCGAGCGCGCCGTCATCCTGCAAGAAATCGGGATGAGCATGGATACGCCGGACGACCTGATTTTCGACAATTATCAGGAAACCGCCTATCCGGACCAGGCCCTCGGCGCGCCCATTCTTGGCAAGGCCGAAATCGTCTCCAGAATGGATCGCGACGCCTTGAGCAATTATGTGCGCCATTTCTACACGCCCTCGCGCCTTGTCATTTCAGCGGCGGGGCATATCCGGCACGAGGACATGGTGCGCCTTGCGGCCAGCGCGTTCGATTCTCTGCCTGCGGATCAGGACGTGCGCACGCCGCAGGCCCGTTATGAAGGCGGTGAAAACCGCATGGAGAAATCGCTCGAGCAAAGCCACATCGTTCTTGGTTTTCGCTCTATCTCGCGCCATGACGAGCGTTATTTTTCGGCTATTGCCCTGTCCACCATTCTGGGCGGCGGCATGTCGTCGCGGCTGTTTCAGGAGGTGCGTGAAAAACGCGGGCTTGTATATTCCGTTTACAGCTTCCATTCCGCCTATGACGACGACGGACAGTTTTCCATCTATGCCGGAACCGGGCCGGAGCGCCTGCAGGAACTGATACCCGTGATCTGCGACGAATTGCAGAAAATCATTCAGGAAACCGTTTTGCCGGAGGAGCTGGCCCGCGCCAAGGCGCAGATGCGCGCCAATCTTCTGATGTCGCGGGAATCGATGATGACCCGCGCCGGGCAGCAAGCCAAGCATCTTGTCCATTTCGGCGACATTATCGAAGTTGAAAAACTCCTCAGGGACATTGACGAGGTTTCTGCGGATTCCGTGCAAAAACTTGCGGCACAGCTTTTCTGCTGCCAGCCGACGCTGGCGGGGCTTGGTCCATTAAAGAACCTCGAATCCTATGACCGGATTGCCAAACGTCTGGGCGCGTAAAAAGGTCGCCCCGGAAAAACCGACGCTGCTGCTGCGCGGGTCAAGGGTCTATCTGCGCCCGGGCCGGGAGGAAGACTGGCGCGCATGGGCGGAATTGCGCGCGGCAAGCCGTGACCACTTGACCCCGTTCGAGCCGCAATGGGCGGAAGACAGCCTGACAGAACGCGCTTTTCGCCTGCGCCTTGAGCGCCAGCAGCGCGACTGGCGGTTGGGTATCTCGCGCAGCCTCCTTATCTTTCTTGAAGAAGATGATTCCGTCATCGGCGGAATCAATCTCAACAATATCTGCCGCGGGGCGGCGCAATATTGCTCCCTTGGTTACTGGCTGGGGCAGCCTTATCAAGGGCACGGCTATATGCAGGAATCGGCGCGGCTGCTGATTGCCCATGCCTTCGGGCCCATGGAGTTGCACCGCATCAACGCCGCGACATTGCCGCATAACGGACGCAGCATAAAAATGCTGCGCCGCCTTGGTTTTATCGAAGAAGGTTTTGCCAAAAATTACATCCAGATCAACGGCGCGTATCAGGATCATATCCTTTTCGGCCTGTGCGCTGATTCCGCCGATCACGCCCTGGACGTTGAAGCCTGAATCTGTTTTCAGGCGCGGCCCATATTGGATGAGAGCATGGCCGGATCGATGCCCATCTTGCGGATAACGGTATCCCATTTCTGTTCTGCGCGGATGTCGAAGATCACCGCCGGATCGGCATCGAAGACAAGCCAGGCATTGTCCTGGATTTCCTGATCGAGCTGCCCTGCCGTCCATCCGGAATAGCCGAGGATAAAAATCATCTCTTTCGGGCCGTTTCCGGCGGCGACGGCGCGCAAGGCGTCGATGGTGCCGGTGACACTGATGTCCTCGCTGATGCGGATGGTGTCGGCCTGCCGGAACTCGCCGGAGTGCAGGATAAATCCACGCGCATTCTCCACCGGGCCGCCGTTCATCACCGGGATATCCAGTGTCGCGCCGGGATCAGCATTATCCGCCACGATGTTCAATTGCTTGAGCAGCGCCGCCATACCGACGCCGGGTAGCGCATTGTTGATGACAAGCCCCATGGCCCCGCTGGAATCGTGGGCACAGACCAGAATGAC
>JACPDM010000085.1 GCA_016184045.1 Micavibrio aeruginosavorus
GAGTTATAACTACCCGTCAGCGGCGTACCGGAAATCCCGAGCATCGCGTCCTGACCGACGGCGGTGTTGTAGCCACCGGTGGTATTATATTTCAAGGAATCGTGGCCGACTGCCGTATTATAATTGCCTGTCGTATTGTTCAGCATGGAGCTGTGACCGATGGCCGTGTTGCTGACCCCCGTGTTGGCCGATGCCGTGGTGCTGCCGCGCAGGGCATAAGCGCCGAGGGCGGTGTTGTATGTGATAGCGCCTGTCGCCGTGCTGTCGGCATAGCGCATCGCCTCAAAACCGACGGCTGTGCTTTCCTGTTTTGCGACATTAGAATTGAGAGCCACTGAGCCCATAGCAGTATTGCTGGTGCCAATGGTGTTATTTTGAAGGGCAGCAAGACCTAAACTGGCGTTATTAGTTCCCGTGGTATTATTTTGAAGGGCACTACCCCCAACCGCAATATTACTCCCGCCTGTCGTGTTATTCATCAGAGCCAAGTAACCCAGCGCCGTATTGCTTGTCCCCGTATTCGCCGATGCCGTCGTTGACCCGCGCAAAGCCCGATAACCAAGGGCCGTATTACCTGTGAAACCCCCAGTTCCCGTATCGTTTGCATAGCGCATGGACTCAAAGCCAATAGCTATACTGCCTTGATTAGCGACATTCGTGGACAATGCATCCTTGCCAATACCGAGATTACCAAATCCGGTCGTATTGGCACCAAGAGAGTTATGCCCAATCGCAAGATTGTAGTCACCGGTCGCTGTCAGGCCCGCGTCCAACGCCCACCACCACCGCCCCCGATCATGTCCACCCACGCCCCGGCCTGATAGGCGCGGAATTTGCCCAGCGTCGTGTCATAGCGGATCATCCCGTTGACGGGCGTACCCGGTGCCTGCGCCGTCGTGCCGGACGGGAACACAATCGCATCCGTCGCCGCGCCCGCATCAATGACGCCCCGCGCCGTCAACTGCGTCGCCGGAACGGCCGGGTCGATCACCATCTTGCCGCCGAACACGCCCATGGTGTTCGCCGCCGACATCACAAGACCATCCTGATCGCCCATGAAAATACCAAGGGACTGGATGCCTGTAACTTTAGAAGACGCCGTAATCACGACCGCATCATCGATCAGGCCAAGCGCCATAGACCCATCGCCGAACCCGCTTCCCCCCGTGCCGTTGCCCGCCGTCACTCTCCTGCCCATCGCCACGCTGGAAATTCCGCTGGCGACTGTAGTATTCCCCATCGCCACGCTGTAAGCACCGCTGGCATTCGTGCCTATGCCCATCGCCGTACTAGTATCGCCGCTGGCAGTAGCAAAGCTACCCATCGCTGTACTATAAAGACCACTAGCAATCGTCTCATCCCCCATCGCCGTGCTGTAATTACCGCTGGCATTCGAGCCATACCCCATCGCCGTGCTGTAATTACCGTTGGCTATTGTGTCGTTCCCCGTCGCAACACTATAAGCGCCAATATTTGCATTATCCCACTGTGAGCCACTGACGCCGCCGACCCTGAACGCTGCCTTTTGTGTATCAAAGAACATTCGCGTCCCTGTACTCGAAACCGGAACGCTCGCCGTACCTGTATAGGTGCCAGTCAGCAGCAGATCGCCATCTGACATCAGTTTGAATGTCGAGGATGAGCCAAACGCACCGCCGGAATTAAACTGGATCTCGCGATCCGCGCCAGCAGGCGTGCCGCCCCCGCCGCCGCACGAGCCATCGACCCAGTTGGTGCCGTTATAGGTCAGGCATTCGCCGTTGGCCGCCGCCGTGATCACGACATCGCTCAGGTCGTTTAAGGCGACGCTGCTGGTGACCGGAGCGGCCGCGCCGGAAATCGACCCCATAATCATGCTGCTGCTGAATTTGATGGTCCCGAAGACATCCAGGGCATACGAAGGCGCGACAACGCCAATCCCCACCTTGTCAGTCGAAAGATCGCCGTAGATCGCGTTGCCGATATTGAGCTGGTTGCTGCCTGTGGCGGAAACGGCGTCGATGTTGGACCCAATCGTAATATTGTTGGACCCGGTCGTCAGCGCGTCCGCCGCGCGGTCGCCGATGGCGATATTGCCGCTGCCGGACGTGACGGCAATCAGGGCGCTGTGGCCGATCGCAGTATTGCTGGTTCCTGTATTCGACGCCGCCGTTGCGCTGCCCTGCAAGGAGTAGGCACCGAGCGCAGTGTTATAGGTCGTGGACGACGTCACCGTACTGTCGGCATACCTCATTGCATTATAACCCACTGCCGTGCTTTCATTCTTGGCAACGTTGCTGTTCATCGCCAAGTAACCAACTGCCGTGTTATTACTACCAATGGTATTACTGATAAGCGTGGCTTGAGTTGCACCATCCCCATCACCGACGGCCACGTTGCGCGAACCTGTAGTCGTATTGAGGAGAGCGCCGTTGCCCAAGGCGGAGTTGGAGGTGCCACTTGTATAGCTATACAAGGCTGAATGACCTATAGCTGTGTTTTTGCTTCCCGTATTATTTGCCGCCGTAGGGCTGCCGCGCATGGCCAGGGCGCCCACGGCCGTGTTGTATGTAGTAGCCCCCGAAGCCGTGTCGTTGGCAAAGAGCATTGCTTCATTGCCAATCGCTGTACTTTGACTATTGGCGACGTTTGTATACAGCGCACCGGCACCAATCGCCACGTTGCCACCACCAGTCGTGTTTGCAATCAATGTGCTATCGCCAACGGCGGTGTTATATGTGCCAGAGGTCGTAACCATCAAGGCATTAAAGCCAACAGCAGTATTATTGACTCCAGTATTCGCAGAAGCCGTGGTGCTGCCACGCAGAGCCTGATAACCAAAAGCCGTATTCTGGCTATTAAACCCGGTGCCCGAGCTGTTGGCATACCGCATAGCCTCAAAACCGACCGCCGTAGCGGTCCGTCCAGCGACGTTCGTGGACAGCGCATCCTTGCCGATACCAAGGTTTCCAGAACCTGATGTGTTAGCGCCAAGTGCATTATGGCCGATGGCAAGGTTACTATCGCCTGTTGCCGTCAGGCCCGCATCCAATGCGGTCTGACCGATAGCGAGGTTATACTGCGCGCCTGCCGCAGCCGTCCATGCATCCGCGGGCGTGCCGAGGAACAGGTTGAAGTCTGTGACATAATCCGTTTTTGCGTCAGACAGCGAATCAAGCGCCGACCCGCCCCCGCCGCCGATCATGTCCACCCATGCCCCGGCCTGATAGGCTTCGAATTTTCCGGTGGTGGAGTTATAGCGGGTCATCCCGTTGACTGGTGTGCCCGGGCGCTGCGCCGTCGTGCCGGACGGGAACACAATCGCATCCGTCGCCGCGCCCGCATCGATCACGCCCCTCGCCGTCAGCTGTGTCGCCGGAACCGCCGGATCGATCACCATCTTGCCGCCACACAGGCCCAGCGTGTTGCTGGAGGAGAAGACGAGCCCGTCCTGATCGCCCATGAATATGCCAAGGGACTGGATGCCTGTCACCTGTGGTCTTGTGGTGATAACGACAGCATCATCCATGAGACCAATAGCAAGAGATCCGTCGCCAGACCCGCTACCCGCCGTCCCGTTCCCGGCTGTTACCAAATTGCCTAACGCTGTGCTGTATATGCCACTGGCTATCGTATTTCTCCCTAGCGCCGTACTGGTATCTCCACTAGCTGCCACACCCTGCCCCATCGCCGTGCTGTAATCTCCACTGGCTACCGTGCCTGACCCTAGCGCCGTACTGTATTGGCCGCTAGCTGTCGTGCTGGCTCCTAACGCTGTGCTACCAATACCGCTAGCCATCGTTGTAAATCCTATCGATGTGCTGTTATTTGCGCTGGCCGTCGCGTTCCGCCCCATCGCCACGCTATAATTTCCGATACTCGCGTTATCCCATTCCGTGCTACTTACAGCACCCGCCCTGAATGCGCTTTTCTGCGTATCAAAGAACATTCGCGTGCCCGCACCCGAAACCGGAACACTGGCAGTGCCTGTATGAGTACCGGTCAGCAGCAGGTCGCCGTCAGCCATCAGTTTGTATGTAGACGATGCCCCGAACGCGCCGCCGGAATTGAACTGGATCTCGCGATCCGCGCCCGCGGGCGTGCCGCCGCCGGCAGAAGAATTTACCCAGTTGGTACCGTTATAGGTGAGGCTCTGGCAACCGCTGTCGCCCCTGAATTCACCTTAAGAAAATAGCCGCCAGCGCCCGCATAGGTCGCAGGCGTATCGGTCAGGGACAGGAATGTCGACGACCCGCCCCCGCCAATCATGTCAACCCATGCCCCGGCCTGATAGGCTTCGAATTTCGAGGTCGTGGAGTTATAGCGGGTCATCCCGTTGACCGGCGTGCCCGGACGCTGCGCCGTCGTACCCGACGGGAACACGATCGCATCCGTCGCCGCGCCCGCGTCGATCACACCCCGCGCCGTCAACTGCGTTGCCGGGACCGCCGGATCGATCACCATCTTGCCGCCAAACAGGCCCATGGTGTTCGCGGAAGAGAAATTTACCCCGCTATGGTTGCCCATGAATATGCCGAAGGACTGCGCCCCCGACACTTGCGGGTCGGTGGCCGGAGAAGTGGTTGTCAGGCCGAAGCCGAACGAGCCATCGCCGGTGGCTGTCACATTGACCTCGCGACCTGCAGCCATACCGTAGTCGCCAGCGGCAATCGTGTAGCCGCCCATGGCCGTGCTGTAGTTGCTGCTAGCGGTCGTGCTGGCTCCCATCGCCGTGCTGGCGACACCACTGGCGGTCGTGAACGTCCCCATCGCCACGCTCTTGCTTCCGCTCGAAACCGCGTTGTCCCCCATCGCCACGCTGTAATCACCACTGGAGGTCGCCCACGTCCCCATCGCCGTACTGAAGTGGCCACTGGCGGTCGTAGCGTTCCCCATCGCCGTACTGTATTGACCGCTGGCGGTCGTAGTCCACCCCATCGCCACGCTGGAAGTGTTGCTGGCAACCGTGTTGTCCCCAATCGCCACGCTCAAATCGCCAATGTTGGCATTGTCCCACTGTGTGCCGGTCACCCGCCCAGCCCTGAATGCCCCTTTTTGCGTGTCAAAGAACATGCGGGTGCCTGCACCCGTGACTGGAACGCTGGCCGTTCCGGTAAAGGTACCAGCGAGCAAAAAATCACCATCGGCCATATATTTGAAATTGCTGCTGGCCGCAAACGCGCCGCCGCTGTTGAACTGGATCTCGCGCGTCGCCCCGGCAGGCGTTCCGCCACTGCCCGGCCCCACCGTGATCCAGTTCGAGCCATTACACAGATCGACCGTGCCGCTGCTGGCTGAGTTGTAACGGATGGCCCCGGCGATACCCGCGGCGCAGGTGTCCGCGGTCCAGCCGATGCGGACGCCGCCGCCCGTGCTCAGGTCCGTATCGACCTGCGCGTTCGCGGCGGGAGAAAAGGCTACCGAAAGCAGGAGGACGAGCAAAGACCAGAACCCTGCTCTCACAGGGGTAAAGTCCATCATCATCCGCAAGCGCCCCATCCTTATCCCCATCGTCATAAAATCAGAAAAAACGCTGCCTGATGCAAAGCCGTTTTTCTCTGTCCCCGGGATGCCGACCGCCATGGCGCAAGGTTCGCAAGGCAAGCCTTTTCCGGCATCCAACTGATTCGCCAGTTTCTTTCCTAATTTTATCGCAACGATGGTTAACGGATCAAGAAGACGCGGGAAATTATCAACATATTGGAATAATTAAGTTTTAGAAGCTGGAAGCGATCCCGGCCCCGGCTATCGCCCGGCCCTGACCCAGCCAGCCCCGTCACAATATTGCAGGACATTGCTTGTCGTATTATAGAAAAACGATCCAGCATGGTATTCCACGCTATTGATGACACCGCAAACATCGCTGAACACGGGGCTGTCCCCATACGGAACCCCGCCCAACTGACCATTGGAATTTGCCCCCCAGCAATACAGCGCCCCCCCGCCGGTGGCAATGGCGCAAGTATTGCTAGATCCCGTCGCAACGCTGGCCCATACAGGGCCAATCGAAACCGGACTGACCTGATTGCCCGTCGTCGCCCCGTTGCCAAGCTGGCCGCTCGCATCACTCCCCCAGCAATACAGCGTCCCGTTCGTCTTCAAAGCGCAGGTGTGGTCATTTAGATTTCCATCAGCAACGCTGGCCCAGTCGGTCGCTGCCGTCGATTCCTGCACAGGGCTCACCTGATTGCCCGTCGTCGCCCCGTTGCCAAGCTGGCCGCTCGAATCACTCCCCCAGCAATACAGCGTCCCGTTCGTCTTC
>JACPDM010000088.1 GCA_016184045.1 Micavibrio aeruginosavorus
ATCGGACATGGCAGCCCTCTTTGGATAAATAAGTTTTATATAATATACGCAACAAGCAATACGTCAGATCAATATAAGTGCGTTCTTTAATTTTTAAACTATTCTTTTGTCCATTTTATGGCCTCTTCCAGTTCGTCTTCCTCGAAGATGCGCAATTCCCCGCTGAAGAATGAAAGCCGCATTTTTTGCCGCAGCAGGGTTTTTTCCGGCGGATTCACATAGGCGAATTTGCGGAAATAGGGTCCTTGCCTGATAAAGATCGACGCATCCTCCCGGGTGGCGTCCTCATCCCATCCTTCATAGCCCTTGTAATAAACCAGCAGGCGCATTTCGCCGTGGCGGGCGATGATTTCATCGGCGATCCGCGCGTTGTTCAAGAACCAGTCGCGGGTGATCCGCTGTGTAATGCATACGCAAAGCACCCGGTCGTCGGATTGCGGCATGATGAAATTTCCGGGCACGAATATTAGCCTTCTGTGAAATTGCGCGATGAAAATATAAAGACAGTCTAATGCGGAAAACTGAAGGAATTATTTACAGAATCATAAAGGCCTCACGCCTCCGGATAGTAGAAAAAGAAAACCGGGTTTTGTAAAGGGGGGATGCGGGGGATTGCGCCGCCGGGGCGCATTCAGGCGTACGCAAACCTTGCATTTTGCGGATGAATGGTCTTTCTTCGGTGGGTCTATGATCAATACCAGAGAATGCATCCGGACCCGCGCATGAACCAGACCGCCGCCGTCATGAACCAGATCACCCTGACCCTGCCCGACGGGTCCACCCGGAGCGTCGCCCGCAGCACGACCGGTATGGAATTCGCCGAGTCGATCGCCAAATCGCTGGCCAAGGCTGCGATCGCGATTGAGGTGAACGGGCAGTTGCGCGACCTCTCCCGCCCGCTGGAGGAAGACGCGCAGGTGAAAATCCTGAAGCGCGAAGACGATGCCGCGCTGGAGATGATCCGCCACGACTGCGCCCATGTCATGGCCGAAGCGGTGCAGGCGCTTTTCCCCGGCACGCAGGTGACGATCGGCCCGTCCATCGAAAACGGCTTTTATTACGATTTTGCCCGCAACGAACCTTTTACCCTCGAAGACCTGCCCAAAATCGAGGCGAAGATGCGCCAGATCATCGAGCGCGGCGCGCCGTTCGAGCGCGAAGTCTGGGACCGGGACGACGCCATCGCCTTCTTCACGAAGAAGGGCGAGATGTACAAGGCCGAGCTGATCCGCGATTTGCCGGGCACGGAAACGATCACGATTTACAAGCAGGGCGAGTGGCTCGATCTCTGCCGCGGCCCGCATATGCCGACGACGAAACATGTCGGTCCTGCCTTCAAGCTGATGAAGGTCGCCGGAGCGTACTGGCGCGGGGATTCGTCAAAGGCGATGCTGACCCGCATTTACGGCACGGCCTGGCGCACGGAAGCCGAACTGAAAGCCTATCTGACGCAGCTTGAGGAGGCGGAAAAACGCGACCACCGCAAACTGGGCCGCGAGATGGATCTCTTCCACCTGCAGGATGAGGCGCAGGGTTCGGTGTTCTGGCACGACAAGGGCTATCGCATCTGGCTGGCGCTGGAGGGTTATGTCCGCCGCCGTCTCAAAAACGCCGATTATATCGAGGTCAAAACCCCGCAGCTGATGGACAGCCGTTTCTGGGAGGCGTCCGGCCACTGGGACAAATACCGCGAGAATATGTTCGTCGTCCCTGATGTCGTCCCCAATACCGAGCCGGGCCAGAAGATTTTTAAAGAAGAGCCAAGGCATTTCATGGCGCTCAAACCCATGAATTGCCCGGCCCATGTGCAGATTTTCAAACAGGGGATAAAGTCCTACCGCGACCTGCCGATCCGCATGGCGGAATTCGGCTGCTGCCACCGCAACGAGGCGCATGGCGCGCTGCACGGGTTGATGCGGGTGCGGCAATTCACGCAGGATGACGCGCATATCTTCGCCCGCGAAGACCAGATCGAAAGCGAAAGCGTCGCCTTCTGCACCTTGCTGCACAAGGTTTATGATGATCTCGGTTTCCGCGATCTGACGGTGAAACTGGCGACGCGGCCTGCGGTTCGCGCCGGAAGCGATGAAACGTGGGACAAGGCCGAAGCCGGGCTGCGCGATGCGCTCAAGGCCGCCGGGCTCGACTATGTCGAGGCACCTGGGGATGGCGCGTTCTACGGGCCGAAACTCGAGTTCCATATCCGTGACGCGATTGGCCGTTCATGGACCTGCGGCACCTTGCAGCTCGATTTCGTCCTGCCGGAACGTCTTGACGCTTCTTATATCGGCGAAGACGGGGCCAGGTACCGCCCGGTCATGCTGCACCGGGCGATTCTCGGTTCGATCGAGCGCTTTATCGGCATCCTGATCGAAAACTATGCGGGTAAATTGCCGCTCTGGCTTGCGCCCGTGCAGTGTGTCGTGGCGACGATCACATCCGAGGCCGATGCCTATGCGCTGGACGTGGTGCGGCAGCTCGAGGCCGCGGGGCTGCGGGTCGAAGCCGATCTGCGCAACGAGAAAATCAATTACAAGGTCCGCGAGCATTCTCTGGCCAAGGTGCCGGTGATGTTCGTTCTCGGCAAGCGCGAGGCGGAGGAAAAAACCGTCGCCATCCGCAGGCTGGGCGAAGAAAAACAGGCGTTTGAGAAGCTGGATGCGGCGCTGGCCGCGCTGGTAAAACAAGCGCAGCCGCCATATTAGGCGCCGCGGAATACAAAGAAAAATATAACCGCGCGAAACAGGGAATGGAACGATGAGCAAGACGCCCCCCTTTCACATCGACTGGCTGCGCTTCATCGATAGCGAAGAAGCGCAGGTGGACTGGCTGCGGCAGGAAATCGCCGTGCAGGACGCGCTGGCCGAGCGCGCCGGTGTCCTGACCCGCCAGTTCAACGCCGCAGTCCGGGGGACCGGGGTGGGAGAAAAAATCCACCTAGGCGTCAAGGGTGCGGCCTTCTTCCCGGTCGGCGGGTCCGTGCCGCGCAATACGATCCTTTATGGCTCCAGCGTGCTGGTATCCCGTCAGGAATTCATGAACGCAAGGCTTCATGAACAAACGCATGCCCTTCAGTTCAACCGTATCGCGGCGGCATCCGCGCGCTTTCCGGGCCCCGGGGCGGAGGTTTGCCTGTGCCCGCGCGATTCTTACTGGCTGTCGATTTTGATGGAGCGCGATGCGTATCTGCGCGCCGCGCTGCTTGAGGATATGATCGGCAGAAAGCCCGGCAAGCCGCAGACTGCGGAATCGTTCCAGGGCATGGCGCGCAGGCTGGAACGGCGCATGGCTCCGTTTATGTGGGTGGTGACGGCTTCGGCCTATTACCCTGATTACCGGGCGATGTGGACGTATCATCTGGCGCAAAAAGACAGTGAAGGGCGGCCCCCGAGGCCGGAGTATGTTCGGCTGGAGGAAGAGGATCTTCAGGAGCTCGTGACAGCGGCGGGTCCGGCGGCCATGCGGGCGGAGCGCCTGATTCGCCCGCGTTCCCTTGGCTGGTGGCAAAAGGACGGGCCGATCGTGCTGAACGCGCTGGCCGGAATCGACGACGACCGCGCCTTGCCCGGCTTTGGCGAAGCCTTGCGCGCACGGGGCCTGAGCCGGGAGGAATTTCTGGCGCGCACCCGCCCGGCCACCGGCTCCGCGCCCGGTTGATTTTATGTCAACAAAAACCCGGGATACGATTCCCCTATATCCTTGCAAACCAAGGGAATCCGCTGTATTCGTACTTTTCTGAAAGACTGTTTTGAACGTCAACAATTGAAGGAATATCACCATTCGTCCGCCCAAAGCTCCGACTCCGCCGCCGCGTCCCGATGACGGCGTTCGCATCAATAACCAGATCCGCAATGAAAAGGTGCGCCTTGTCGGCGCCGACGGCGAGATGATCGGCGTCGTTTCGATCCGCGAGGCTCTGGCCGCCGCCGATGAGGCCGGTCTTGATCTGGTCGAGATTTCCCCGAATGCCGAGCCGCCGGTCTGCAAGATCCTCGACTACGGCAAGTTCAAATACGAACAGCAGAAAAAGGCCAACGAAGCGCGCAAGAAGCAAAAGGTCATCGAGGTCAAGGAATTGAAACTCCGCCCGATGATCGAAGACCATGATTATCAGGTCAAATTGCGCGCGGCGCAGAAATTCCTCGAGGAAGGCGACAAGGTGAAATTCACC
>JACPDM010000087.1 GCA_016184045.1 Micavibrio aeruginosavorus
CTTGCCCTGATGTTCGGGGTGCGCCTGCCGGAAAATTTCCACTCCCCCTATCAGGCGACGGGGATGATCGAGTTCTGGCGGCGCTGGCATATCACCCTCTCGCGTTTCCTGCGCGATTACCTTTACGTTCCCCTTGGCGGCAATCGCTGCGGGCGCGGGCGGCAGGCTTTCAATGTCGTCGTTACCATGCTGCTGGGCGGGCTCTGGCACGGGGCGAGCTGGACCTTCGTTTTGTGGGGGCTGCTGCACGGGGTCATGATCGCGGTCAATCACGGCCTGCGCCACGCGGCGCAGCGAACGGGGCTGGCGCGGTATCACGCCGGGTTGCCGCGCATCGCCCGATATGGCTGGCGCGTTTTATGCATCGGGGCGACCTTCATGCTGGTGACTGCGCTTTGGGTCTTCTTCCGGGCGCAGACGCTTGGCGGGGCGCTGGCGATGCTGGAGGGGCTTGGCAATCTTGAATCCGGCCTGTCCCGGAACCTTTTGAGCAGCATCAAGCACTGGGGGATGCTGGGTGTGATGACGGTAGCCGTCCTTCTTTTGCCGAACAGCATGGCCTTGATTTTCCCCGCGCCGGGGGCGCGGGTGAAGTGGGCACCTTCATTGCTCTGGGCGGTGTGGATCGCGGCGATTTTCCTGATCGGGGTGATGTTCATGCAATCGCATCTTGGCGAGGAGTTTATCTATTTTGATTTTTAGGAAACTCCTTTCGCGGGCTCTTGCGCCGTTGCCGCCGCGCCGATTCATCGCAGCGGTCGCGGCGATGGTTGTCCTGCTGGGGGTAGGATTCACGGCGCTCAATTACGCGGCCAACGATTTCGGATTGTGGCGGCACCGCGACAGCGCTCGCATCTGGGCGGTGGAAAAGACATCCAAATATCTTCTGGCGCATCGCTATATTCCGGAGAATTTCGATGCGATCATGATCGGATCGTCGGTTTCGGACAATCTTGATACGCGCAAGATAGAAAAATACAGGGTTTACAATCTGTCCATGGCCGGCGGCAATATCACCGAAACCGCCGCAGCGGCGCGCAAATATCTGGAAGCGCCGGGAGAGAAGTCCCTCCTTATCGTCAGTCTTCATCCCTATCTGACCAAGAACAGCGGGATGAAAAGTTTTCAGATCGACGAGAGCGAGGTTGCGGGCTCCCTTTTTTCAATCATCCCGATCAATATCTGGCTGGCGAAGCTTCAGCATTTCGCCGGCATCGGCGACGCGGCTCTGGAACAGAGCGAAGCGGGATGGAACCATTTCGACGAGCCGCGCGATGAAAAGGCGATTGAAGAAATAGCAATCATGCTGCGGCGGGATCTGGAAGAGCGCAGAAAAAACCCTGATGCGGCTCCGGCCAGGGCGCTGATCGATCCTGCGGCCATGGCAGAGCTGGACGCGCTGTTAACTCTGGCGCGGAGCAAGGGCGTCAGAATTGCCGCCTATTACCATCCGCAAATCGGTGTGAAATTCGATTTTCTTGAAGCGACGGGCGAATGGGCGGATTACAGGGCGCAGATGGAGAAAATTTTCGCGCCGGGGGAGATTATCCTCGATATGAACGGCCCGGAATATGCTGTCTTGCGCAATGATCCCGAGGCTTATTTCGACGGATCGCATCTCACGCAGCACGGGGCCGGGCAGGTCTTGCAGGCGCTGAACCGCGCCCTTGCAGCGCACGATTGAACGGATTTTCGCAGGATTTTTCCGCATTGCAGCAGCGGGGTTAAATTGCGCGGGGGCGGGATTTGGCCTATAACGGGGCTTTCCGCACGGCTCTTAGAAAACAGCGACGTTCAAGGCGTCGGCGATGGATTTAAAAGGATAAGGAACCCAAGATGACATTTCTCAGCAAACTGGCGACGATACTTTTCGGGAAAAAGAAAGGCCAGCCGGCCCTGACCGAGGAGGATCTGCTCGATCCGGCCTATGTCCAGATGGTGCGCCATGGCCTTAAAACCGTGCGGGACCGCGCGGGCGAGGATGATTTCATCCGGGCGAGCAATTTCCTCGACGCGATCGAGTCCGCCGTTCAGGAGAGCGGGCTGAACAATATTCTGGCGGGCGGGGCGTGGGCCCGGGTCGGCGCGGCGCATCATATCCTCGATAGCGCGGTTTCGGGGAAAATTCCTTTCCTCTACCGCATCGGGCCGGATGCGCGGCCGGGGTCGAAGGGGACGCTGATTGCGCCGGAGGATCTTTATGTCCCGCTGGCGCCGCTGGCCGATCACGGGCTTTACCTTCTGGACGGGGCGCATGAAACGGCGCTGGCCAGCGTTTATGTTACGGCGCTGAAAACGGTTTGCCCGCAGCCGAGGGAAGCGCTGCGCAACGATGCGCATGTCAGCCATGAGGACGGGCGCGGCGCGGCGCGATTTTCCAAGGATTTCGCCCCGCGCAACGGCGGCGTAATCAGTGTGCTTTACATGCGCCCGCAGCAAAAGATGCCCAAGCCGCCGGAACTGTCATAAGCCGCATCCCGGCCCGGCGGCGCCCTTGTCAAAAGGGCGCGGATTGGGCATGATCCGGCCCGGAAACAACGTCTTTTTAAAAGGTCAGAAATGGACAAGAAACAGAAAATCCGCGTCGCCGTGATCTTCCCGCTGATGGCGGTGATTATCGTTCTGGGAGGCCTCGTGTACTTCGTGCTGCAAGCCGCATCGCTGCCGGCCCACGCCACGGCGGAGCAGGGCATGACACAGGCAACAGGGACCGCGACGGAAGAAGGCATGGCCGTTCCGGGCGCGGAAGGTCATGACGCTGGCGTCGCCGCCGATGCCGCCACCGCCGCGGGCGAAGCGCCTGCCCCGTCCTGCGCGTTCGATTTCCTGATCGGGCTGCAAACCGATGCGGCGCTGGAGCAGGTTCGCCCGCTTGATCGCCCTTACCGCGTCCTTCCTCCCAACGCTATGGCGACGATGGATTTCAGCGCCGAGCGCATCAACCTGCATGTGGATGAGAACGGCGTCGTCACCGGGGTCACCTGCGGCTAGGGCGTCATACGCTTTTCCAAAAACGCAAAGAGCTGCCCGTTGCATGGCAGCTCTTTTTTTGTTTCCGGCTTTAAGCTTTTTGAAACGCGCCTATATGTCGAGTTTTTGCGGCTTGGCGGCAACGGTTTGTTCCGGCGCGGCGGCGGGCTGTTGCTGCTGGCCGACGAAAAGCCCTTTGCCGCTCATATCGGCGACAAGCCAGCTGCCGTCATTGAGGTCGGGGACGCCGAGGGCGCTTTTGCCGAATTCAGATTTGATTGCCATGATCACACCTCTTCACGTTTTTTCTTATCGCCTATGCCCTGTGCACGATCAGCGGAAGATAGTTTCCGCCTTCGGGTTCGCCGGTTTTTTCATCCATCAGGACCATCAGGACCTGAAAGGCGTTTTGCATGTACCGGGACATGTCCGGCGGCACCGGGATGCCGAAATTGCGCACGGATCCGTCGTTCATGATGAAATCCAGCCTGTTTCTGTTCAGGTCGAATTCCAGCCAGGAAAGCTTCATGCGGAACGGTTTGCTGTGGAAGACGACGACGCGGGCCTCGTTGTTGACGGCAAGGTTCAGCTTGAAGGCCGGGTCGTCGATCTCTGATGCGTAAACCGCCTGATCGGCGTTATCGACATACTGGTCAATCAAGCGGGACATGGCGTCGTCTTCTCCTGTTTTTGTAATGCCCATTAGACAGGAAAAGCCTTAAAGTCCGGTTAAATTGCCATAAGAATAAAGTTGCTTTTTGGGGCCCCGGAATCGTTCAGGCGGGCCGGAGCCCGCCTGAAGAATTCTGTACGCGGAAAAGCGCTTGCCGTATGGATCAGGAGTTCAGGCCCGGGCCGCGCGGCGACTGCCCATAGGACGGAGCGGCGCGTACACTGAGCCCCGGCACAACGGCGGCGGCGAGCGAAGCATTTCCAAAGCCGATCACATTCCCTTGCGGCAGATAATTCATAGCGTCTCCTTCATATGTCTGGCTGGCGGCATCGTTGTAGTCTTCTGTTATTTCCTGTGTCATTTTACGCTCCTCAATTTTTTCTGACCCGGAGGGGGGCTTTCTGGAAGCCGGTTACTTTCTCCCCGTCCGTGCGATAAAGGCAGACAAGATCCGATACGCGAAAGCGGGCATGCAGCGCCGCCGGGACCTCGGTATAGAGGATGCCGCGGCTCATGTCGTGCGGCATCAGCTCCAGCATCCCCGTTTCGGGATTGAACTCCACCCACGCAAGGCGATAGGGCAGGGCTTGATCGTGAAAGATCCAGACGCGGGATTTTTCGTTGATCAGAATTTCGAATTTCATCACGTCGCCAAGCGGCGTGCGCAGGGGCAAACCCTGAATGGTCGTTTCGATCGGCGCGGCTGACAGCGGCATTACGCGATTCCTTTTTTCACAGGCCTTCTCCGGCCCTCTCACTATGAAGAAAAATCTTTAAAATTCGGTTTACCCGGCAGGGAAAGACGCAGGATTTTTTCCGATTCGCGCGAAAAAGAAAACCGCCGCTCTTTTGAAGAGCGGCGGTTTTAAAGAGCTTGAGCAGGCGCCGGGTTTATCCGCCCAGCGAAGGCACCGGTGTCAGGGCGGGAGTGTTGCTGCCCATCGGGCTGCGCTGCATCTCATAATCCTGAAATCTCCGGCGGCGGTCGGCGCCGGGCGCTGCGTCTTCCGAAGATGGCGCCTGAGCGACGACGGGAGCAGGCTGCACGGCTGTATTTTTGCCGAAATCCTCTCTCGGCCTGGCATCGGACACGATACCCGGGCCATCGACGCCACGGCTTTGTTGCCGTGGAGCAGGCGCGGCATGGGTCGAGGGGCGCGGCGTTTCAAAGCCGGGAACGGCGCTGTTGCTGTTGCGGATTTCCCTGATTTTATCGAGAACGAAGCTCTTCTGGCCAAAGAGCGTACCGATCAGATCGCCAAGAATGCCGAAAATCAGTGCACCCTTGATTGCGCCGGCTAGGCGGTTGCCCTCATTGGTCAGCGCGCCATAGGCCATGCCGGCCATGATCCCGTATTTCATGTAGGGATGATTTTCACCGATCTCGACAAGCTTTTTGAGCTGCGGGTTTTTCTCGGCCGCAAGTTTCACTTTGTCCCACGCGGCTTTCGGGTCGGCCATCATGGACGGGATGTCGAGGTCCCCCAGAAGTTTTTCCTCGGCCGCATCCTTGACTTCACGGGCCTTGTCCACGGCGCCTTGCGCGCGCTCGGCCAGAGTTTGGCCGGGCACCTGCGTCATCGTGCCGTCACCGGCTGCGGGCGCAGGGCCGTTTGCGTCTTTATTATTGACCTTGTCAGCGATTTTCGCCCCCGTCACGGCGTGTCTCACCGGGGCTGGCAGCATGAAATTCAGGATCGGGTGTTCTTCCGCGAACTTGACCGGGTCTTTCGTAATTTCTTCCGGCGTCGTGCCGGCGGCGTGAGCGCTGAGCGACAGGAGGAATGACGGGGTCTGTTTGGCGACATCCTCGGCTATTTGGCCGGTGGATTTGACAAAGGCTTCCGCGCTTTCGGGGGAGATTGCATTCATGCCTGCAGCCCCGATATTCAGCGCCGTCCCGGCAAGAAATTTATCGACGCTCCAATAAGCGCTTCCAACGGCATGGGCCGCATCTCCGACTGCCCTGGTGCTGGCGCCGTCTGTCGCGCCGTGCAGGGCCGCGCCGCCGGCGACGACGCCCGCGGTCATGATCCGGTGCTGATTGGCCAGCTTCAATGCTGCAACGGGGACGGTCACCTGCGCGGTCAGGAGGTCTTTACCCGTTCTCAGCGGGTGCTTGGCGGCATCGAGTGTGTAGGCCAGGGTCTGGTCCACCTTGGCGGAAACGCCGCCTGCCGATTGCAGGGTGTGAAGGGTTTCAAATTTTGTCTTGAGCGCGGCAGGGATGCCATCGGCCTTGCGGATGAGGTCGATGTCGCTCGCCTTCAGCCCTTCCTTGCGGGCCTGCATCAGCAGTTTTTCGCAATAATCGCCGCGTCCGCCCTTGCTGAGCTGGGTCAGCTTTTCAGCCAGCGACAGGTTGTCGGATTTGAGAATGTGCCTTGCCTGCCAGAAGCCCAGCTTTGACCCGGCCCCGGCGGCGACTTCAGCCGCTTCAACCCCCGCTTTTTGCGCGGTGGAGGTCGTGGCCGTTTTGGCGGTGGCGCGGGCAACGTCATCAGCAGACTGGGCTGCGACTTTCGCGGCGGCCTGTCCGCCCGCGCGCGCGGCTTCGCCAGCTTCCTTGGCGGCCTTGAGGGCGGAAAGGGCTTCTTCGCTGGCGCCGGTCAGGCGGGTTTTCTTGACGACGGCTTCGGCAGCGACCTTCGCGCCGGTTTTTACAGCAGCTTCGGCGCCTTCCTTGGCAGCCGCTTTGACGGCGGTCTTGGCGGCAAGTTCAGCGCCTTCCTTGGCGACGGTTCTTGCGGCGACGAGGCCGGTTTTCGAGAGAACGTTTGCAACCGCGGGAACCTTGGTGGCGACGGCACCCGCCGTGATCGCACCGCGGGCGGCCAGACTGCCGCCGGCGCTGAAGGGGATGAGGACGACAGATCCGGCCGTCAGGCCGACTTTCACCAGATTCGCGCCGAGGGAATCGTCCGTGTCCCAGATGAAGGCTTTAAAACCCCATTTCGCAACGCTGGCCGCGCCGCTGAGAAAACCGCCTTTTTCTTCATCAGGTTTTTGATCAGCCATATTCCCTCTCTACGCATAAGGCCCTTTATTCGGGCTTTTTTTCTTGTTTTTGATACCCCTATCATACAGAAACCGGGCCCGGATTTCCATGAAATTATGAATATGGCAATGGATCGTTAATGCGCTGATTCAATGGCGGAAATGGCGCATTCCGGTGAAAACCATGGCGATTCCGGCATCGTCGGCAGCCTTGATGACCTCGTCGTCGCGGATCGAGCCGCCGGGCTGGATCACCGCCGTGGCTCCGGCCTTGACCGCTTCGAGCAGACCATCGGCGAAGGGGAAGAAGGCGTCGGAGGCGACGACCATGCCGGGGGCAGGGCTTTGCATTTTCCACGCGGCGATGCGGCAGGAATCGACGCGGCTCATCTGGCCCGCGCCGATGCCGACGGTTTTGCCGTCCTGCGCATAGACGATGGCGTTCGATTTGACGTGCTTGCAGACGCGGAAGGCAAAGAGCAGATCGCGCAGCTCGGCTTCGGTCGGGGCGCGGCGGGTGACGACTTTCAGATCGGCGGCGGCGATGCGCCCGGTATCGGCCCCTTGCACCAGCAGCCCGCCGGAGATTGTCCTCACGGTCAGGCGCGGCTGCGTCACATCGGGCAGGGATTCGGTCAGCAGCACGCGGATATTCGGCTTTGCCCTGACGATCTCCAGCGCTTCCGCGCTCGCATCGGGCGCGATGATGACTTCGCAGAATTGCCCGAGGATGGCCTGCGCGGTTTCGGCGTCGAGGCTGCGGTTGAGGGCGATGATGCCGCCGAAGGCGCTGACCGGGTCGCAGGCGAAAGCGCGGTGATAGGCATCAAGCATCGATGTTCCCAGCGCGACGCCGCAGGGGTTGGCATGCTTGATGATGGCGATGGCCGGGTCTTCGAATTCGGCGACGAGTTCGAAGGCGGCGTCGGTGTCGCCAAGGTTGTTGAACGAAAGCTCCTTGCCCTGAATCTGCCAGGCCGTGGCCACGCCGGGGCGGCCCGTCAGGTCGCGGTAGAGCGCGGCGGCCTGATGCGGGTTTTCACCGTAGCGCAGGGTTTGCGCCAGCGTTCCGGCGAAGGAAAGGCTGGGCGTAAGCTGCATCGGCGCGAGCCAAGAGGCGATCATGGAATCGTAGGCGGCGGTCAGGGAAAAGGCCTTGGCGGCCAGAGCGCGGCGCAAATCGTCCGGCACGATACCGCCATGATCGCGCAGCGCGGCGATCACCAGCGGATAATCGGCGGGATCGGTGACAACAGTGACGAAGGCATGGTTCTTGGCGGCGGCGCGGATCATCGCCGGGCCGCCGATGTCGATATTCTCGATGCACTCGCCGAAATCCTTGCCTGCCTGCACGGTGGCGGCAAAGGGGTAGAGGTTGATGACGACAAGGTCGATGGCGGCAATTCCGTGCGCGTCCATCGCCGCGATATGATCGGGGTCGTCGCGGCGGGCGAGGATGCCGCCATGAACGCGCGGATGCAGTGTTTTGACCCGCCCGTCCATGATTTCGGGGAATCCGGTATAGGATCCGACATCAGTGACGGGAAGATTCTCCGCGCCCAGCGCCTTGGCCGTCCCGCCGGTCGAGAGCAGCGTCATGCCCAGCGCATGCAGGTCGCGGGCGAAGGCGGCCAGTCCGGCCTTGTCGGAAACGGAGATGAGGGCGCGGCGCGGACCTGATGCATCAGGCGCGGGTTGAGGGGCGGGGGTTGGATGTGTTGTTGCCATGCAGCATGGTCGCGGGCGACTCGGTCCCGGTCAAGCCCGTTTCTCGCTGAATGATGTCATTGAAAAAAGCCGGCAGGAATCAGGATGTCGCCATCTGTGTTTGCGGCGTCAGATTATATTCCTGATCGGCAAAGCCCAGAAGTCCGGCGCGTTCGTCGATCATGCGGAACGGCGTGTTGGCTTCGTCGATTCGTTCGCCGTCGCCAAGGAACATGAACCCGTCATCGGCCAGATGGTCGGCCATGCTGCTGAGAATCGTGCTCCGCATTTTCGCATCGAAGTAGGTCAGGACATTGCGGCAGAAAATGAGGTCGAACAGGCCGAGATCGTCCATCGTATCGAGGATATTGAAAACTTCGAAATGCACGAGGTTGCGAACGTCGTCATGCAGGTTCCAGCCGTCGTCGGTTTCATCGAAATGGCTGATCAGATCCTTCACGGGCAGACCGCGCTGCACTTCGAACTGCGTAAAGTGGCCGGTTTTCGCCTTTGCGATCATCTGGCCGGAGAGATCGGTCCCGAGGATCTCTATGCGCCAGCCCTTGAGCAGGGTCGGCTGCAATTCGCGGATGACCATGGCGATGGAAAAAGGCTCCTGACCGGAAGAGCATCCGGCGCTCCATATCCGCAAATTGCGCTTGCGCCCGCGCTTGCGCACGATTTCCGGGAGGATGACATCGCGCAGCATGACAAAAGGCCGCATGTCGCGGAAGAAGGCGGTATCATTGGTCATCATCGCTTCGATGACATCTTCGACCAGGCGCGTTTCCGGCACGCCGCGCAGGGCCAGCGTCATGGCTTCAAGAGTCGGGTAACCCCACCGTCTGGCAACAGGGGTGAGGCGGGAATCGAGAAGGTAGGAACGCTCGGCAGTCAGGGAGAGTCCTGAATGGCGTTGCAGGAGGTCGCGGTAAAGTTCGAAGTCGCTGATTTTCATAGGATCAGTTTACCGCACCTGTCACAACGTACAAGCGAGAAGTGCGGGGAGGATTTTACAAAAGTCCGATCTGCTCGAATTTATTGAACAAAATCTGGCTGTCGAAAGGTTTCATGATGTATTCGTCGGCCCCGGCGCGGATCGCCCGCTGCACGTGCAGGCGGTCGTTTTCCGTGGTGCAGAAGATCACTTTCGGGTGGTCGCCGTTTTCCATCTGGCGCAGTTTTTCAACGAACTCAAGGCCGCTCATGACCGGCATGTTCCAGTCGAGAATAATGGCATCGGGCATGGAGCGTTCGCACAAGGTGTAGGCGGTGTCGCCGTCTTCGGCTTCGGAGCACTGAAAGCCCATATCCGCGGCAATGCGGGCAGCAACCTTGCGGACTACGCGGCTATCATCGACAACAAGACAGGATTTCATACGAACCACCATATTAACGAGTACAAACCAGAATCCTGTCCGTATTCTAGCCGGGAGTTCGTTAATTCACCTTTAATGCACGCCGGAAGCCGTTCAGGCTGCCGAAAACGTGAAGGAAACCTGCCCCGGACCCGATTCGGCGATGGTCAGGGCGAAGCCGTATTGCGCCGCCATCAGGCCGCATACATAGGGATGCACCAGGCGCGGGTCGATGACCGAAACGTCGAGCTTGCGGCTCAGCGCCTGCGGAACCTGCGGGCGCAGCCCGGCGTCGGGGCCGCTGCCGGTGACGGTCGTCGTGCCGTTTGCATGCGTGACGGCAATCGTGCCGCCCTTGGGCAGGGCTTCATGGGCGAGCATCAGCGCGCAGATCAGGATTTTACAGAATCCTTCAGGGCGGTCGTAGCCGGTGAAGACGGAATAGGGGTCCCATTCCTGTTTGACCTTTTCCTCCGCCTGAAGGAAGCCTCCGAAGGTTTTATGGATGTCTTCGGGCTTGATGGTGGAATCGCGCCCGCCAGTGCCGTAGGCCAGACGGAAGACCTGGAGGCGGGCCGCTGCGCTTTGCGCGCTCATGGCGATCAGATCGACAGCGTCGCTGACGTCGCCGCCCATATCCTCCTGCAAAAATTCAACCCCGTTATTGACCGCGCCGACCGGAGAGATCAGGTCGTGGCAGATGCGCGAGGCGAGGAGTTCGAGGACGGCGGAGTCGATGGTCTGGTTTTCCATCATGGTTTCCTATTGTACGAAGCTGACGCTATAGCCGATTTTGGCGACTTCATTCTTGACCATTGTCTTGAGGCGTTCAAGCCCTTCCGCGCTTTGCGCCTCGCAGCGGGTGACGAGGACGTTTTGCGTGTTGGAGGCGCGCAGCAGCCACCAGCCGTCCGGCGTGTTCACCCGCGCCCCGTCGATGTCGTTGACGCTGATCGACGGGTCGGCGGCGGAGGCGGCCTTGACCGATTTCACCACGCTGGCAACGAGATTGAATTTCTCGCGTTCATCGACCTCGAAACGGATTTCAGGGGTGTTGCAGGTTTTCGGCAGGCCGGCGGTCAAGGCCGAGGCCGGGCCGCTAGAAGCGATCACGGCGTCGATGAGGCGGATGCCGCAATAAATGCCGTCGTCGAATCCGTACCAGCCGTCGCCGAAGAAGATATGGCCGGAAAGCTCGCCCGCAAGCGGGGCCTTCAGTTCATACATCTTGGCCTTGATCAGGGAATGGCCGGTTTTCCACATCAGCGGGTTGCCGCCCATCTTTTTGATTTCGTCATACATCACTTGCGAGCATTTGACGTCGCCGACGATGGGCGCGCCGGGGTGGCGTTTGAGGACGTCTTTCGCATAAATGGTGATGAGGGTGTCGCAGCGCAGGATGTTGCCCTTTTCATCCACCGCGCCGACGCGGTCGGCGTCGCCGTCGAAGGCGATGCCGAGGTCGCATTTTTTCTCCCGTACAACGCGGATCAGGTCGTCGAGGTTTTTATCGACGGTCGGGTCTGGGTGGTGATTGGGGAAGGTGCCGTCGATGTCGTCGAA
>JACPDM010000093.1 GCA_016184045.1 Micavibrio aeruginosavorus
TGGCGGCCGCGACGGCGGCGCGCGTATCCGCCGCGCCCATGTCCGGGACCGAGGCCAGAACCGCGCCATTCGCCGGATTGGTCACGGAGAATGTCTTGCCGCTGTCCGCCGCGACCCAGTTGCCGCCGATATAGGCTTTGTCCCGCAATAAATCCTGATACCCGGCCATCTGAAAACCCTCCGCTGTTCTGTGTTCCTAAAGGATGTGGAAGATTAGACGCCGGACCGGTCAGGGTCAAACCCCCGGCATGCGGCAGGTGGGGGCGACCCTATCCTTTCGGCCATAGCATGAAGCACCGGAAGGCACTGCTGCCCTGCAATATGACGGGATTGCCATATCTTTACCCGATCTTTCTTTCAGACCAGAGGGATAGCTGCGCCGCAGCCCGGATTTATGCGAAAATAACCATTGAACCTCATGCGGCGGTATGATTGTCTGGCACTGATAGATTCTGCCGTTTTTGCCACCCCGGTTTTTCAATATGGCTTTTAAATTCGATCGATTGAGCGTCCTTGTCGTTGAAGACACCCTGCCGATGCAGAAGCTGATCGTTTCTGTTCTCGAATCGCTCGGGGTCGGCCATGTCTATTCCGCGGACAGCGGGGAGCGCGGCTTTGAGATTTTCAAAAGGGTCAACCCCGATATCGTCATCTCCGACTGGCACATGGTGCCGATGGACGGCATCGCCCTGACGGGGGAGATCCGCAAGAACATGCTTTCTCCCAACCGCATGGCCCCGGTCATTCTGGTGACGGGATACAGCGCCATCGCCCGCGTTTCAGAAGCCCGCGATGCCGGGGTCACGGAATTTCTGGTCAAGCCGTTCTCGGCCAACGATCTGGCCAAGCGCATTGCCTATGTCATCAATAAACCGCGTGATTTTATCGACTCTTCGACCTATTTCGGCCCCGACCGCCGCCGCCGCGCCAGTCCGGACTACAAAGGCCCGTGGCGCCGCGCCGGCGACCAGAGCGAAAACAAAACCGCATCAAAATAATTTTTGTTAGGGCATAATTTTTATGACATCGGATATCCCCGGCGAACGCGCGCGCATCATCAAGGCAAGCCCCCTGCTCCAGGCCAAAGTCGGTTCCGGGACCATCACCGACGACGTGGTGGAAAAAATGCAGCAGGTCATGGATGAAACACAGATCGACTTCGCTCCGATGGCGCAGAAATTTCTCGACCAGCTGGAAGACGCCCTGAAAAAGGCGCAGGCCGGGAACGGCGATGCCGCCCTGCAAATCGCCCGGATGGTAGAGCCCGTCATGCAGATCAAGGGCAATGCGGGGATGTTCGGCTATGAACTGGTGGGCAGCCTCGCCGGCACGGTGCTCAATTTTCTTGAAAGCATCAAGGCCGTCGACAAGAGCGTGCTGGAGATCGTCGAAGCCCACCACAAAACCTTGAGCCTTATCGTCAAGAGCAAGATGACCGGAAGCGGCGGGGCGCACGGCGCGCAATTGCAAAACGAATTGCAGGACGCCTGCAAGCGTTACTACACAAAAATGGGCATCACCCCCGCGCAGCCCTGAAACGCGCGGGGATTAAAACCCCCGCCTAGAACCGCAGACGCCGCGCCTGCTGCACCTGTTTCAGCGCCGCGATTTTCACGAACACGTCTTCCGGCACGTCGCCGTCAATCGAGATCAGCGCCACCGCAACCGCCTTGCCCGGAATGCGGCCTAGGCGGAAATCGGCGATATTCACCCGCGCATCGCCCAGAAGCGTCCCGACAGCGCCGATCAAGCCCGGCGTATCGTCGTTGCGGATAAACAGCATGTTCCTGGCGACCGCGGCTTCGACCGGAACGCCCTCGATATCGACGATGCGCGGTTCGCGCCCGGCGAACAGGGTTCCCTTTATGCTGCGCGGCCCCGCATCGGTCGTCACCGTCACGATGATGGCAGTATGCAGATCGGCGCATTGCTCGGTTTTCGTTTCCGACACGGTAATGCCGCGCGCCTTGGCGATCTGCGGCGCGTTGACCATGTTGACGCCGTCCGTCACCGGGCGCAGCAAGGACGCCAGAACCATCGCGGTCAGCGGCCTGACGTTCAGCGCCGCGACATCGCCCTGATACTCGACCTCGACCTTTTTCACCGCGCTTTCGGTGATCTGCCCGGCGAAGCTGCCGAGTTGTTCGGTCAGCGCCATGTAAGGCTTGAGGCGCGGCGCTTCCTCCGCCGTGATGGAGGGCATGTTGACCGCGTTCGATACCGCGCCGCTCAGCAGGAAATCCGACATCTGCTCCGCAACCTGAATGGCGACATTAACCTGCGCCTCCGAGGTCGAAGCGCCAAGATGCGGCGTGCAGACGACGTTGGGATGGCCGAAGAGAATGTTGCTGGTGGCGGGCTCTTCTTCGAACACATCCAGCGCCGCGCCGGCGACCTGTCCGGAATCGAGTGCCGCCTTCAGGTCGGCCTCGACAATCAAGCCGCCGCGCGCGCAGTTGATAATGCGCACGCCCTTTTTCATCTTCACAAAGGCGGCGGCGCCGATCATGCCGCGCGTCGATTCGGTCAGCGGCGTGTGCAGGGTGATGAAATCGGCGCGGGGATATAGATCTTCTACCGCCTCGACTTTCTCGACGCCCAGTTCGCGCGCCTTCTCCGGACTCAGGAACGGATCGAACGCGACCACCTTCATTTGCAGGCCAAGCGCGCGGCTGGCGACGATGGAGCCGATATTGCCGCAGCCGATGATGCCGAGCGTCTTGCCGTAAAGCTCGACCCCCATGAATTTCGCCTTTTCCCATTTCCCGGCATGGGTCGATTCGTTCGCTTGCGGAATCTGGCGGGCGAGGGCGAACATCATCGCAATCGCGTGTTCCGCCGTGGTGATGGAATTGCCGAAAGGCGTGTTCATAACCACAATCCCGGCTTCCGTCGCCGCCGGGACGTCGATCGTATCGACGCCGATCCCGGCGCGGCCAATCACCTTGAGGCGCGGCAGGGAGGCGGAAATGACAGCGGCGGTGATTTTTGCCGAAGACCGCGCGGCGATGCCGTCATACTGGCTGGCGATCTGCGCCAGTTCCTCGGGGCTCAGACCCGGTTTGATGTCGATCTCGATGCCGTTGTCCTGAAAAATCTCGGCGGCGCATTTGTCCATTTTGTCGGCGATAAGCACTTTTGGCATTTTTTTAATCCCTCTATTGCAATGCAACACACTGGCTATATAACAGCCGATTGCCTAAAATCACAAGGCCCCGCAATGCCTGAAAGGCCTAAAAAAATGGACCCTTCCTTCATCACCCTGCCCTACCGCCTTGAACGCGCAGCGCCACGCTTTGAATCGAACGCGATCAAATATCCGGAATCGCTGGTCCGACATTTCCTCAAAAGCTTCACAAAACGCGGAGAGACCGTGTTCGACCCGTTCGCAGGACTTGGCACGACCCTGTTCGTGGCGGAGGAAATGGGCCGCATCCCCTACGGCATGGAAGCCGATCCGCAGCGTCACGCATGGGTCGCGGGGCAAATGCGACACTGGAACAACCTTGTCTGCGGCGACAGTTTTGACCTGCTGAAGGCGGGCTTTCCGAAGATGGATTTTTGCATGGCCTCTCCGCCCTTCATGGCGCGGGATCACCGCTGGAACCCGCTTTATGCAGGAAGCCCGGACAAGGCCGGATACGCGCAATATTTAAAGCGGATGAAAGCGATCTACCGCCGCGTCTCCGCCGTGATGAAACGCGGCGGCACGGTCATCGTCCATGCCGATAATCTGCATGGCCGGACCTACACGCCGCTGGTCCACGATCTGGGAGCCGCCATCGGCGGTGTCATGCGCCTTGAGAATGAAATCATCGTTGCGTGGGAAGGCGGGCCGAAGGATTACGCCCACACGCACTGCCTTGTCTTCCGCAATACGGGAGCCGCGTAAGACTCTCAGGCCGCCTCTTTCTGCGCCTCCGCCTTGGTCGCGGCAAAGGCCCAGTCCAGCCACGGCAGAAGCTTTTCGACATCCGACGCCTCGACCGTCGCCCCGCACCAGATGCGCAGCCCCGCAGGGGCCTTGGAGTGTCCGGCGATATCGTAGCCCGCACCTTCCTTGTCGATTTTCTTGGTCATCGCCTTGATGAAATCCTGACGCGCGGCATCGTCCTTTTGCATGAACCACGGATCGGTGATTTTAAGGCAGACCGACGTTTTCGAACGCGCCGCTGCGGCGTCGCATAAAAATTCGGCCCAGCCGGTTTTCGCCACCCAGCCCTCAATCGCACGGTAATTCGCCTCGACCCTTTTCATGAGGGCAGCAACGCCGCCGATCTGCTCGACCCATTTCAGCGCGTCGATGCAATCCTCGACCGCCAGCATCGACGGAGTGTTGATGGTCTCGCCCGCGAACAGCCCCTCGCCCAGCTTTCCGCCCGCAGTCATGCGGAAGATTTTCGGCAAAGGCCTCTCGGGCTTGTAGGTCGCAAGGCGCTCCACCGCGCGCGGCGACAGCACGATCATGCCGTGCGCGGCCTCCCCGCCCAGAACCTTCTGCCACGACCAGGTGGTAATATCGAGCTTGTCCCACGGCAGGTCATAGGCGAACACCGCCGACGTCGCGTCGCAGAATGTCAGCCCCTTGCGGTCCACCGCGATCCAGTTCGCATCGGGCACGCGCACGCCGCCGGTGGTGCCGTTCCATGTAAAGACGACGTCGCGGTCGCAATCGACCTGCGCCAAATCGGGGAGCGCGCCGTAACCGGCGGTAAAGCTGCGCACATCGGAGAGCTTCAGTTGCTTGACGACATCGTTCAGCCATTCCTCGCCGAACGCTTCCCAGGCGAGAACGTCAACGCCGCGCTGCCCCAGCATCGACCACATCGCCATCTCGATCGCGCCCGTGTCGGAGGCCGGAACGATGGCGATCCGGTAATCATCGGGGATGCCGAGCAAGGCGCGGTGGCGGTCGATCACCTCTTTCAGCCGCGCCTTGCCTTCCGCCGCACGGTGGGATCGTCCGACAAATGCATGACCGAGCGCCGCCAGCGACCAGCCCGGCCGCTTGGCGCAGGGGCCCGAAGAAAAGCACGGATTAACAGGTTTCACGCTTGGCTTGCTGGTCATGGCCGTCACCCTTCTGAAAATATGTTTCTTTCAAGCTTTATGGGCTTCCCGCCCATGTTGCAACTGCGAAATTCTTTCCGTAATATTTCATAATTTCTTAAGCCTTTTCCCGTAGATTGGCATGGAGATGACGACCGGGGAGGGCTTTTATGCCGGAATTGCTGGGATACAGGATCAAGGACGGGAAATTGCTCGCGGTGGTGAACTACCCCAACGCGCGGCGTTTTACCCTGATGCCCAAAGGGGCCGCCCAGCCCGCCCGGACCCGCGAACTGGAAGATCATAAAGGGGACCAGAAATGACCATGCAGCTTGCCGTGACCCCCGCCCCGCACCAGAAGGAGCTGAGCGCAGAAGCCGTCAATTTCATGGTCGAGCAGGCCGCCCTTAAAGGCACGCCAATATGCAGCGCCTGCTGAAGGAAGGGCCGAAAACCCTGTGCGACGCCGTCAACGACGCGTTTTACGGTACGCGTGAAGCCCGCCTTGGCACGCCGACGCAAGCAATCGCGATGGCCGTGCGCCAGACGCCGTCATTCGGGCGCTAGGATATCGCGTCATAATCCTGTTATGATGGCCCGTCATTCATCTGGCGGGCTTTCGCATTTATGGACTTCGTTCTGACCCTTGTCGCTTCCGGGAAAACGCTGACCACCGCGCATCTGGCGGTTCTGACCCGTTATCTGGATTCGCAAGGGATCGGCCTTTCAGCGGAGCCGCGCTGGCTGGCGCAGCACAAAGCCGCCGACCTTTACACCGCGACGCGCCCCAATTTCGGACAGATGCAGGCCATGCGCGAGGCGCTGATGACCGACAAGATCGATATTCTTGTCAACCGCACCAAAGGGCGGAAAAAGAAACTCCTCCTCGCGGATATGGATTCGACTGTCGTGCAGAATGAAACGCTGGACGAACTGGCGGCGAAAATCGGCAAGCGCGCGGAATGCGCCGTCATCACCGAGCGCACGATGCGCGGCGATCTCGATTTGCACGCCGCGATCCGCGAGCGCGTCGCCCTGCTGCGCGGCCTGTCCACCGATGTCCTGCGGCAGGTTCTGGACGATCTTTCCTATACGCCGGGGGCGGAAACCCTGGTCCGCGGCATGCGCCAGCACGGGGCGCTGTGCGTTCTGGCCTCCAGCGGCTTTACCTGCTTTACCGGCGACGTCGCCGCCCGCCTTGGCTTTGCCCGGCACCACGGCAACACCCTTGAGGTCGAAAACAATATCCTGACCGGAACGGTGGCGGAGCCGATCCTCGACAAGAACAGCAAACTCTCCTTCCTGCACCATTACATGACGGAACTGGGTCTTGAAGCCGGCGACGTCATGGCTATCGGCGACGGGTCGAACGACCTTCTGATGCTGGAGGCCGCAGGTCTTGGCATCGGCTTCCGCCCCAAGCCGATTCTGGCGGAGCGGCTGGATAACCTGATTGTCCATGGCGATCTGACGGCGGCGCTTTTCGCGCAAGGCCTCGCCCCGAACCGGCATTAGTGCGCGATCGCACCCCTCACCCACTGACCTATGGCAATTCAGAATCCTTTAATCATTGCCTGTCATCCTTGAGGCTGGACAAAACGAACGCCTCCAAATCCATTTCCGGATGTGCATCCATGACATACAAACAAGTAATTTCCGACGATGAACTGGAAGATATGCTCCACAAATACTGCCGCGACTTCACGGCGCTGGCGCGTATAGGCCGTTTCGACCCGATCACCGGACGGGATGAGGAAATCGATCAGGTTATCCTGATCCTGCTGCAAAAAGGCCGGAAGAATGCGGCGCTGCTGGCGCCTGCCGGTGTCGGTAAAACCGCCCTCGTCGTCGGCCTTGCGCAAACGGTGGTCAAGGACGCCGTTCCGGAATACCTTAAAAACGCGCGCGTCATCGAACTCGATCTTGCCAGCATGGCCGCGGGAACAAGCTCCCCGGCGGAATTCCAGGGGCGCTTCATTCCCATCTGCAAGGGCATCGCCGAGCGCTATCACGACCCCAAATACCCGAAATTCGTCCTGTTCATCGACGAGATGCATACCATCATGCCGACCTGCGCGGGCAGCTCCTACAAGGGCCTGTCAGAAGTCCTCAAGCCCTATATGACGGTCGGCGATCTTCACATCATCGGCGCGACGACTCTGGATGAATTCCGCGAATATGTCGCCCTCGACCCCGCGATGGACCGCCGTTTCCAGCGCGTCAATCTGAATGTCCCGAACGCCGATGAAACCCTCAACATCATGAAGGCGCTTCGCCCCGGCTACGAGAAACACCACGGCATCACCATTCCGGACGACGAGCTTGCCCGCATCGTCCGGCTGACGGAGGAGCATCTGCGACGCCGCTACCAGCCCGACAAATCGATCATCACCATGGACGCGGCCTGCGCCTACCACGTCAAGAATTTCGGACGCGGAACGACGCTGGACCGGAAATCGATCTATTACATGATGTCGAAGGAATGCGGCGTTCACCCGGACGCGCTGGAATAGATTGTCTCCAGCAGAACCCGCGCATTGTCGCACTGATGATCGACGTAATCCGGGAGGTCCCGGGGCTTGCTGCCATGATGCAGGAACACCGTCGTCATTCCCATTTCATGGGGAACGCGCAAATTTTCGACCGTGTCCTCGACCATAAGGACGTCTTGCGGATTGCGGTTGATGACGCCAAGGGCCATATCGAACGGCCTGCGGCTTCTGGCCTTGCTCTCGAAATCGTAATTTTCAAAAGCGAAAATCCGGTCGTCCGGGAACCACGGCCTGAGCCCGATGCGGGAGAGAACGTTAAGCGTCCACGGGCGCCCGGAATGGGTAATCAGGACATGATCGCACGCTGTTTGCGCGAAAAGGGATTCCGTGATGCCGCAGCGTTCCACCATGGTGTGATCAAGGAAAGGATCAATCGCCTTGTGCAGATCGGCGAAAGGGATATTGTATTCTTCGACGAAAATCAAACCGCTATAACGGTGGCGCTCATACGATTCCCACGCCATGCGCTGCGCCTGATCCAGCGGCATGTCGAGCCCGCATTCCAGCGCCGCGCGGGCGACGGCCAGATTGAAAGAATCGTAAATCCGCTGGTTCGCCGCATAGAGCGTGTTGTCGAGATCCCAGAGAATGCCCTGAATGCCGCCTAGATCCTTTACCATGATGCTTTCATTTTACCGTAAATTCACCGTCTTGCCTGAAAAATCTTGAAGCCGCCCGCTTCCTTCAGTTTCTCGAAAGCCGCGAAATTCTTTTGCAAGACATGCTCATAAGGCAAATGCGCGTTCGCCACCATCAAAAGATCGCCCCCGGGCCGGAGCATCCCGGCGGCGCGGGCGATAAAGGCCTGCCCCAGCGCCACGGCCTGCGCCCGGTCCTGATGGAAAGGCGGATTCATGACGGCATGATCGACGGGTGCGCCGCTCCCGGGAACGGAAAGATCCGCCCAGACAAATTCCGTTTTCCGGAACACTTCGGATTCCAAGAGATTCCGGCGGCACGCCTCCAGCGCCCGCGCGTCGGCATCAAGACAGACAAGTTTCGAAAGCCCCGGGTTTTTCGCGGCGATCGCGGCGGCAATCGCGCCGTAACCGCAGCCCAGATCGGCGAAGGCGCCCGTCTGCCCCTGCGGCAGGAAAGGCAGCAGCATCGCCGTCGCCGTGTCGAGGCGGTCCCAGCTGAAAAGGCCGGGACGGGTCCAGAATCCCGTTGCGGCGTGACGCTGCCAGGCCGCGTCCTCCGCCCATGATGGCGGGAGGGGTGCAATATCCTGCTTCCTTGCCCAGACGACCCGGCATTTATGCTTGGCTTCGCCCTGAAGCGCGGGCGCAAAGGGGCGCAGGATTTTTTCGAGTCTGCCTCCGCCCGCATCGTTGGCGGCGGCGATCAGGCCAATGCCCTCCGGGGCCAACAAGGAATGCGCGGCGGCGATCAGGCCAAGGCCTTCCTCGCGCTGGCGCGGCAGACGCAGAAAAATCCGGACATAGTCGCCTTGCGGCGGCGCATCCGTGAAAACCCGCAAGCCCTGCCCGGTATAAAAATCTGCCGCCGCCTTTCCCCATTGCCAGACTTCAGGCTGTGCGCCGGGGGAAAAGGCCCGTCCTCCGGTCAGGATACCGGGATTGATCATCAGGGCGCGGCCCGGCGCAGGCGGAACAAAACCTTGCCGCAACGGGTAAAAAAGCGCCTGCATCGCCGGATCGTCATGGGTCATTCCGGGGTTATAGCACCCCTGAAGAAGAATCGCGAGGCCGGGTGGGTTTGGCCTCGCGATCCGCAGCTGATCCGGTAAAAAAGAGCAGCTGAGCCTGTTCTTTGTCCGTTAGGCGATGGCGCTGTTGTCCAGAACGAGATTGCCGGAAGCCAGCATCCCCGCCAGCGTCGCGCCGCCTAGCCCGCCATCGAAGGCGGCCAGTTGCTGGAAGACGCCGTCTCCTGCGGCGCTCACTTCCACAATATCGTCGGCGCCGCTATGGACCATGCGCACGAAATCGCTCATGGCATCGGCCATCGGGTCGTAGCCGCTCAGAATATCGGTCAGGTTCAAGACGTCTTTCCCGGCCCCGACGTCGAAATCGTATATGCGGTCCAGCATCCCGTCGATGACATTAAAGGCGAAAACATCCGCCCCGTCGCCGCCGTAAAGACGATCCGCGCCTTGCCCTGCGATCAGGAGATCGTCGCCGAAGCCGCCGTACAGTGTATCATCCCCCGCGCCGCCGTTGAGGCGGTCGTTATCCGTCTGCGTCCCGGGGACAAGAATTTCCCGCGTTTCCAGCGAAAGATCGAAAATGACGTCGTCAAAATCGGAGTCGCCGTTTTTATAAATATCCTCAAACCCGATCCGCAGGGCGGAGGGGTCGTTCGCGTCGGCAAGACCGGAGATCGCATGAACCATGCCATCCTTGTTCAGGGACGGGGTCCCGCCGGAGAGCGAGCTGTGATAAATGTTCATGTTATAGGCCTGCTCGCTGACGCCGTCATTGAAGACAAGACTGACCATGTTGCCGTCGTCGTTGATGTTCGCCGCACGCTGGTTGGGGCCGTTATAATCGTAGATGAAGTTCAGCGTCCCCTGGTCGAGATCCGCGTTGCGGAACGGCAGGCTCATGCTGTAGCCGTTGGCGGCAATGAAGAATCCCATGGAATCTCCAGCCTGACCGGAGAATTCGTAAGTGAAGGTCTCTCCGTCTGTCAGGGACTTCTGGTTCTTGAACAGGATTTCAACGTCCCTGATCGTGCCATCCGCGCCGATCGTATAGACGCCGACTCCATTCCTGAATCCGGCATCCGAAGCAACATAGGTAATATGGGCCGTGGTCTGGTAGGCGACATCGAGATTGCCCGGCTGCACGCCGCTGTTCTCCGCCGGAACGGGCGTGTGCGGATGGCGGTCCAGTGGCTGGGGATAGGCCGCGCCGACAAAGGTATGGGAATAGGTGATCGTGTGGGTGTAATCGTTGGGATTGTCGAGCGCGCCATTGCCGCCGTACAGGATATCGTCGTCGGCGCCGCCGTTCATGACATCGTTGCCGAAGCCGCCGTAAAGCGTATCGGTCCCCGCGCCGCCGATCAGCACGCGCCGGCGCCGCCGTTGATGATGTCGTTGTCGTTGCCGCCGTTGATGACATCGTTGCCGGGACCGCCGTCGATGATGTCATTGCCGTCGAAACCGTTGATGGTGTCGTTGCCGATATTGGACCAGATAAGATCGCCTTCCGCACCGCCGTCAATATAGATATTGCCCAGCGTCAGGGCGTCGTCGGCCATGACGATGATATCGCCCCCGGCGCCCGCGATGATGCGCTCGGTGTTCTGGATGTTCGCCGTGTTCGTCCCGCTGCTGTCCAGCAGCAAGACGTCGCCGATATTGCTCATCAGCAGCGTATCCGTGCCGAGGAGGCCGTTATAGGTCGAATTGTTGACGTTCTTTTGCTCGTCGACGAAAAACGACGCGCCGCTATAAGGGTTGACCAGCGTCGCCGTGTATTGCCCGATTGTCCCTTGAAAGACGAGGATATCGCTGCCGTTGCCGCCCGTGACCGTTGCCATATTTTTTCTCTTTATTATCCCGTTCACAAAGACCGCGGCTTTTGCCCGGCCATCTATTGTTTTCTTGCTTTTTAAGACCCCAAGAGACCCGCCCCGATACGCTGACCCCAATTAACTAATATACCGGAGATTTATTAAGTTTTTGTGTAAAAATTATTCCGCATGGGTCCTCTGGCAGATGGCAAGGCATTGATTTTTATCA
>JACPDM010000096.1:0-3456 GCA_016184045.1 Micavibrio aeruginosavorus
CACCGTCCGTCAGGCTGGAAAGCCGATGGTGGTGGCAACGCAGATGCTGGAATCGATGATCGAAAGCCCGTCACCGACCCGGGCCGAAGCCTCTGACGTCGCGACGGCGGTGTATGACGGGACGGATGCGGTGATGCTCTCCGCCGAAACGGCGGCCGGGGCCTATCCGCTCGAAGCCGTGTCGATCATGAGCCGCATCTGCGAGCGGGTCGAGGCCGACGACATCTACCGCAAGATCATGGACACCAGCCACCCGGACGCGGATTCCGACGCCTCGGACGCCATTACGCTGGCGGCGTGCCAGGTGGCGCAGACGATCCGCGCCGCGTGCATCACCAATTACACGTCGTCGGGCTCGACGACGCTGCGCACCGCGCGGCAGCGCCCGCCCATGCCGATTTTGTGCCTGTCGCATTCCCTTGCGACGACGCGCCGCCTGATGCTGTCCTACGGCGTGACGGCGGTCTATACCGAGGACAAGAAAACCTTCGGTGAAGCCGTCCAGACGGCTGTCGAGCAGGCAGCGGCGATCGGCCTTGCCAAAAAGGGCCAGCGCCTTGTCATGACCGCGGGCGTTCCCTTCGGCACGCCGGGCTCGACGAATATCCTGCGCGTCGCCTGGGTCGAGTAGGCTGCAAGCCCGATTTTCTTGACAATCTTTCATCCCCGGGGTTAGGGTCGCCGTGTTTATGAAAACAACTCGGGCGGAGGGCGGCCATGTCGCAAGACGAGATAAAAGACGGGTACACGGTGAAGGGACTGGTGGTCCGGATGACGGTGGACAGTTTTTACCTGAGCGCCTTTGCTTCCGATCCCGCCAGCGACAAGGTGCGGTTCCGCCGCACATTTCAGGGCAAGGTTTTTCACCTGCCCGAAGGACCGGAAAACGACAAGATCCGCCATGAATTGAAGGAAGGGCGTCAGATCTCGATTACGACTTTCGAGCCGCAGGAAACGCTCGAGCGTGCCGCGCACTATCCCGGCACGCTCACCTTTGACGAACTCAATGTCAAAATCAGCCTGTCGGACCAGCTTTACGCCGTCGATCCGCGCCCGGCCTGTCAGGTGCAGCATACGCGCCAACATGAGGAGCGGATCGCCTTCACGCTGCGGCAGAAATTCAACCAGCCCGGCACGGACCCCTGCGAGGCCTGCGTTTGCGCCCGCAAGAAAGCGCCCGGCCCGCAGGTTTAAGACCCAGAGAACAAGGGAATGCCGCCGTTCTTAAGGCGGGGCGATCCGGAATGTTCACGGCAATCAATGGGTTGCGTCTTTTGTGGTGCGGAAACGATTTTCCGCGCGCCCCTCTATGCACGTTTCGGGCAATCCGCTAAAAAAGCGGAACAAGCGAAAACAATAATCAACAGGGAAAACAAGCGATGACTCATTTCATGAAACGCGCCGTCGTGGCGTTCGCCGCCGTTGCCGCCACAGGGCTGGTGGGGGCTGGTGCCAAAGGCGCTGCAACAGGGGCGGCGCTGCCCGATGTCGGGATCCCGGCGGATATCGGCCTGCGCCTCGCGCTGGTGGATGAGACCAACAAACTCGCCTGCTATGAATCGGCAGACGGATTTTCCTGCAGCGCGCTTCAGGGGAAAACGCTGGACGCCGGACGCGCGCGCGTTGAAGCGATCAGCAGCGGAGCGCGGACGATCATGCAAAAGATCACCGATGTCGAAGCTGGAACCGTGTGCTACGCCAATACGGCGGGGCTGTGGTGCGCGCCGCTGACGGCGCAGGGCAAGGCGAGCGACGCGGCGGAGCAGCCCGTTTTCCGCGTCGATGTTATCGATATGGCGGGCGCTGGCGCGGCATACCGCGTTCGCGACCCGTCTTCCGGCTATGCCCTCTATACGAATGCCGGGGGCCTTGGCGGGGCGGCAATGACGAAGGCCGATGTGCCGGAAGACGTTGAAGGCATTTTCTCCGTCACCAGTTTTACCGCCGCCGCGATGCAGCGCGTGCGGGATTATGAGGCCGGGGTGACATGCTATATCGCTCCGGACGCCCGCGCCGGTTTCGCCTGCGTTTCTTTAAGCGAGGACACGACCTCGGGCACGGACCAGCGCGCTATCCTGAAGGCCAACCTGCCGGAGATGCGCTACAGCGTGATCGATATCGGGTCGAACGGCGTTGTCGTGAACGTCAGCGATTCCGGCGTCTGCGCCGCGCCGTGGCAACCGCGGGAGGATGGTGATTCGCGCCTTGATGTGAAGGACGCCGCAACACTGACCGGGACGAAGGCGCGCCGCGTGATCGACGAGATGCTGGGCGTCGTCAGCTACGGCACGGACAAGGGCCTGTCTTGCGGCAATCTGGTGCCAAAAGCGCCGGCCCCGGGGCAATAAGAGGACGGAGTTTTCTTCAAAAGAAAAGCGGCCCTTTTTTAAGGGGCCGCAGGTCGAACAGGAGAAAAACTTTTACTGCGCCGAAGCCACAACGGTTTCCTTCGGCTTGGTATGCAGCCACCACGCCGTGCGGTTAATGGAGAAAATCGGTTTGTAACGGTTGACGTCGCGGGCCATGTGCACATCGCTGCTCTGGTTGTCCAGTATCATGGCCCCTTCATCGGCGTAAAGAATCAGGATCGCGTGGGGAATGTCCTTTTGCAGGTCATGGACGATGGCGATGCGCAGGCGCTCTTCCGGCACGCCGAGAGCGCGCAGGGCCGCGTATTTGCTGATGGCGAAATCTTCGCAGTCGCCGCCGCGATTGAGGAACTCAACCGGCGTCGCCCAGTAATCGCTCATGCCCCATTTCCGGCTGTCTTCGATATAAGGGGTTTTGTTGACCAGCGTGTTGACCTTCTGCGCCATGGCGGGCAGCGGCAGGTTTTTGAGGCCTTCAAGATCGTGCTGGAAATCTTTCATCGCGCTCTGGCCGTCGCCGGTCTTGATGCCCGTCTCGAAACGGTCGAACATCTGCGTCCATTTGGTAAAGGGTTTGAGATTCTCCGAAGCGCGCTCCTGCGATCCGAACAGGGCCGGATAATGGTCCACAGGGGAAAAGGCGGCATTGGCGACGCCGACCAGGGTAATCTGGGCCGGGACATCGCGGATCGCCCCGGCGCGGGCGGGCTTGACGCCAAAGGCCGTCATCGCCAGCATCAGGGTCATGGTCGCGGTCAGGGCGCGGAAGGCCCATTGTTCGGCCAGGGCGCGATAGAGTTCCTGCCGGGCGATCATGCGCTCTTGCAGCAGGACGCGGCCAAGCGGGGCGCGGCAGGATTGCTGCCGGACCAGCGCATAACGCAGCTGCTGCGGGGTCAGGGCACCGCTGGAAACCAGAAGGTCGCCCAGACGGTTTTTGTCCAGACGCTGCTCCAGCGCATTCATAATGCCCTTGAAAAGAGTGTTCCCGCCCCCGGTCCGCTCGCGATTTTCGTCCACAAAAGCCCCGTATTCAGCTTGTTTTACCCTTTCATTAAACAGCAGAATGGTTGACGAAATCTAAACA
>JACPDM010000096.1:3491-6689 GCA_016184045.1 Micavibrio aeruginosavorus
ATCTAAACAAACGGGATACAAAGTTGCCACAATGACGGTTTCCCGGTGGTCAGCGCGCGAACATGCTGATAAAGCGGCCTTTTTTCAAAGGAATATAACCATGGCGACGAATTCCCCTGACCTTTTGCCTGCCGATCTTTCCGCCTTGCAATCCTATGTGCCGCATATGGCCGGAAAGGCGGCGCTGGTGGTCGGGGACATTATGCTGGACCGTTTCGTCTATGGCGATGTACACCGCATTTCCCCGGAAAGCCCTGTTCCCGTCCTGTCCGTCCGGCGCGAGACCCTGATGCTGGGCGGGGCGGGCAATGTGCTCTCCAACCTGCACGGACTCGGCCTGAAAACGCATGTTGTCGCCGTTCTCGGCGACGACGCCGAAGCCGCGCAGGTGCGGGCGCTTGCCGCAGAGCGCGGTGCGGACCCCGCGACGCTGATCGCCGCGGAAGACAGGCCGACGACGGTCAAGACCCGCTTTCTGGCGTCGAACCAGCAATTGCTGCGCACGGATTACGAGCGTATCGTGCCCGTCGCCGAAGGCATTGAAAAAAAACTGATCGAGACCGCATTGGCGCTCGTGCCGCAGGTGCAGGTCGTCATTCTTTCCGACTACGGCAAGGGGGTTCTGACCAAGGATATCATTTCCGCCGTGATCAAGGTGGCGCAAAAAGCGGGCGTTCCGGTCCTTGTGGACCCCAAGGCGAAGGACTATGCCGTTTATAAGGGGGCCGACGTTGTGACCCCCAACCGCAAGGAACTCTCCGACGCCGTCGGCATGCCGACCGACAGCGATGAGGCGGTAATTGCCGCCGGGCAGGCCCTGATGGCGGCGTCGGGCATTCGCGCCGTCGTGGCGACGCGCTCCCAGGACGGGATGACGATCATGCGCGGCAGGGATCCGGCCGTGCATCTCAAGACCGAACCGCCGCGCTGGCTGCCGGGGCCAATCTCTATGAAGCCGCCGCGATTGCGAATTTTGCCGCCGGCGTCGTCGTGGGCAAGGTCGGGACGGCTCCGATCCGGCGCGATGAATTGCTGGCTTCCATGGCCCGGGGCGACAAGGCCATCGTCAGGAACGGCACGGCTGCGCCCTATGACCGCGTGCGTCAGGCCCCGCTCAGCGGCTGGGACGATGCGGCGGAACAGGTCGCGCGCTGGCGGGCGCGGGGCCTGAAGGTCGGCTTTACCAATGGCTGCTTCGATATTCTGCATGCCGGGCATGTGTCATACCTCAATATGGCGCGGACGCGCTGCGACCGCCTTGTCGTCGCGATCAACAGCGACGATTCCGTCCGCCGCCTCAAGGGCGAGGATCGCCCGGTGAACGATGCGGAATCCCGTGCCCGCGTTCTTGGCGCGCTGGGCAGTGTCGATCTTGTGGTGCTGTTCGGCGCAAGGCCGGAGGAAGAAGACAAGCCGGTTCAGCTGCTGCAAAAACTGACCCCCGATCTTCTGGTCAAGGGCGGCGATTATACCGCGGACACGGTGGTCGGGGCGGAGTATGTGCTGTCGACCGGGGGCGAAGTCTGGGTCGCGCCGCTGGAAGAAGGCAAAAGCACCACCTCCACCATCGCCCGGCTCAAGGGCGCGGCCTGAGGCCTGCTCTATCCTCCCCATTTTTTATTGACATAATCAACGGGTGTGTGATAACACTTCATTAACGATTATAACAATAATTCAAAAAGTGGGGGATTTCCGAATGAAAAAGAATGGCGTCGATGTTGCCTGTGTTTATGTCGCGACCAACGGCGCTCTGGCCGTTGTCGACTGCGAGGGCCGGAAATTGCCATACGGGAGCACACTTCTGGGTGACGGCAGTGCGGAAAGCGTTACCGCGGAAAAAGACCGCCTCTTGCGCACGGAAGGTTTTGTGGCCATCGATCCCGAGTTCCTCATCCATCCGGGCCATGTGGCCGCAATCGGGCGGACGCCGTCTTCCGGCGGGTCGGAGACGATCAGCTTTCTGGCGGGAAGCGGGAAATCCCTGATCGATCTCGAAGCGCCTTCATCGGCCTTCGTTACGGCGATGCTCGCCGATCTGGAGGACAAGAATCTGTATCTGCGCATCCCCGGCGACAGCCATGCAGTCGGCACCTCGCATCTGAAGGATGTATCCTTTGACGGCAAAAGCGGCAAACTCGCCTTCACGCTGTCCGGTGGCAGCGCCTATGAATCCGAGGCCCTTTCGGTGAACGCGGCAATTGCCCTGCTGGATCAATACAAATCGCGCAATCTGCCGGTCACGCCGGTTTCCGGCACGGCTTTTCAGTCGGCCCTTGATCGCTTGAAAAAAACCGGCGTACCAAATGAAGGGGCGAATGACGGCAATGTTGACGAAGACCCCGCCGCCGGAGTTAAGGCAGCAAAAGAGGCGCTGCGGGCTCTGAACGAGCGGATCTCAAGCAACGTCATCGGGCAAGACCATGCCGCGCATATTCTGGCGCGCGCGGTACGCCGCAATTTCGCCGGCCTTGGCGAGGATAACAAGCCCGTCGGCAGTTTCCTGTTCCTCGGCCCGACGGGGGTTGGCAAAACCGAAACCGCGCGGCAACTGGCCGAGGCGCTGGGCTGCGAGTTCAAGAAATTCGATATGTCCGAATACATGGAAAAGCACAATGTCGCGCGGCTGATCGGTTCGCCGTCAGGCTATGTCGACAACGAAAAAGGCGGACATCTGACGAATTTCGTCATGCAGAATCCACGCTGCGTCATCCTGCTGGACGAAGTCGAAAAAGCGCATGCCAGCGTCCTCGACATTTTGCTGCAGATTACCGATGATGCCCGCCTGACCGATGGCCGCGGCAAGGTCGCGGATTTCAGGAACGCCATCGTCATCATGACCAGCAATATCGGCGCGACGCCGCAAAAGCAGACCAGCATCGGCTTTACCGCCAGCATCGGCGGCGAGCAAAAAGTGCAGCAGGACGACGACGGGCGCAACGACCCTGCGGTGCGGGCATATTTCCGCCCGGAGACGATCAACCGCCTTGATGCCGTCATCCGTTTCCGGCAGCTGAGCCGCGAAGATACCGCCAAGATTGTCGATATTTTCACCGCCAAATTGTCGCAAAAGCTGGCCTCCAAGGGCGTCGATCTGCATATCACCCCGGAAGCCCGGTCCTATCTGGCGGAAAAAGGCTACAGCCCCGAATATGGCGCGCGCCCCTTGAAGCGCGTCATTCAGGATGAAATCGCCGATCC
>JACPDM010000089.1 GCA_016184045.1 Micavibrio aeruginosavorus
CCGGACTCGCCGGTGATAAGGACTGTCGCTTCGGACGGAGCGATGCGGTCGGCCATCTTGACCACCATCTGCATCACCGGGTCGCCCGCGATCATGGTGTTGTTTTCTTCGGTCACGGCGGCCAGGACGGCGGCGATCAGATCGGCGTCGGGGGGAAGGGGGACGTATTCCTTCGCGCCGTCCTGAATCGCCTTGACCGCGGCGCGGGCATCGGCGTTGATGCCGCAGGCGACGACGGGCAGGGCGATGCGCTCTTCTTTCAGGGCTTCGACGAACTGGCCGATTTTCTGCTTCACATCGACCATGGCGACATCGGCACCCTTGCCGTTGCGCAGCGCGCCGAGGGCCTGCTCGATATCCTCGCAATGGATGACCTTGGCCCCGCGCTGCAAGGCGATTTTGCCCGCGGCGCTGATATAGCCTTCGAGTTGTCCGACGATCATTAAACGCATGGCTTGAAACCCCTTCGAATTATTAATAATAGGGTTAAAGCGTTGTGAGGAAAAGGGAAGAATCCGCCTTGCGGCATAATTTGACATAATTTTCACGTTTGTCTAGTCTGGCCGGTCAGGACAAAAGACATTGCAGATATCAGGGAGAACAACATGACAATGCCGGAAGATATTCCCGCAGATTATGACGGCGTTCAGGTGGTTGACAGCCTGAGCGCCCTGTTTAACGCAAAGATGAAAGCGCCGGTCAACTGCGTTTTGTTGCCGCGAAAACCGGAAGGCGATTTTGACGGGCTGGCGCGCAAGCTGGGCAGAATTTTCGCTGACCGGATCGAGGAGAAGGGCCTTGCTATGATTACGGCCTTCGGGGTTGCGGCGAAATTCCGCGTGCGCCTCGCGGAGATCAAGGGCGTTTTCACGCAGGAAGAACGTCTGGCCCTGTCCGTCATCAGGCAGGATATGCGCGCCGCGTTCGATGCCGGGTATGCCCCGGTCCTGCGGATTGTCGGGAAATATCCTCATCCCATTACGGGCAGCGTTTATGATTTTCACGTGGACAACGTCAATCGCCTGAATTGCTGCTATGCCGGCCCGGCGACGGAGTTCGTCCGCAATCAGGATATCCGGAGGTCACGCTCAGGAGAGCCTGTCGCCGAGATGGGGGCCCGCGTTTTCAATGTCGGAACGGGGAATCTCTGGCTTCATAAAAAAGCGGACACGGATGCCGGAAAACATCAGGCCGGATTTTTCCATCGTGCCCCCGCGACGCAGGACGGTGCGCCGCCGCGCCTTGTTCTGATCTCCAACCTTAGCCCGGGAGGGTAAAAAATAATGCAGCCTGACGACAATATCCGGAACGGCTTGATGCTGACGGACCGGGGCGATGCGGTTGCGCCCGGTTCAAACGTCGCCGTGATGGCGACGGAAGCGGCGTTTTATACCTATTGCCGCGACCGGTCGGAGAATATCGTCCTGCTGCCCCGTCCGATTTCCGGGCAGTTCAATGCGCTGGGGCGCTGGCTCCACGACCGGAGCCCGTACAGCCAGACACGCGTTCATGGCGGAACGCATTTCATTGAAACGCGCTATCCGGTTGAAACCTTGCGGGGCTTGCGCGACGATCCCGGCATGCTGTGGCGGGATGAGCTGGACCTGATTCTCGGCGACATGCAGACGATGCAAAACCGTGTGCGGGCGCGGGCGGAGCTGCGCGTAGTCGGCGCGGAAGGGTATAGCCCCGGAACCTATGATTTCCATGAAGATCTTGGCGATGCGTATCGCGCGACTTTCCACGCCGATGACCGTGTCATGTGCTGCTATAACGGCCCGACGACCGAGTGGATCAGGGGAAAGGATGCTGTGGCGCTGCCGCGCGGAACGAATCTGCCGACCTACCGCAAGGAAGACGGGGCGCCTGCGTTCCGCTTTCGCATTGGCGACCTCTGGCGGCAGGCCTGTGCCGCGGGGCGTGCGGAGGCGTTGATCCACCGCGCGGTTGAAATCGGCCCGAACGATCCGCCGCGGCTTTTGGTGGTGTGCTAGGGCGATCAGTCGAAATAGGTGATCCGCGCATTCGGCGGCAATTCGCTGTTCAGCATGATTTCAAGGCGGCGGGGATTTTCCTGCCGCGCGATTGAGGACACGCCGATCATGATGAGCGTGCGGATCATCGCTTCGTCGTTGGAGTTTCGCTCCAGCTTTGCCGCCAGCGGGTTGAGAATCACCATGCCGAGAATCGCGCCGTAAAACGTCGTCAGCAGGGCCAGAGCCATGGCGGGGCCGATGGTGTCGGGGTTGTCGAGTTCAGCCAGCATCTGCACCAGACCGACAAGCGTCCCGATCAGGCCCATGGCCGGGGCGATTTCCGCGCCGCGGCGCAGTATGTTGGCGGAGCGGCGATGGCGCTCGACAAGGGAGTCGATTTCCTGCGAGAGGATGCGTTCGATATCTTCCGGCGAGTAGCCGTCTGTCAGCAATTGCACGGCGCGGGCGAGAACCTTGTCCTTGGACAGTTCGGCGCTGGCGGCGTTCAGCGAGAGCAGGCCTTTCTTCCGTGCCATAACAGCCATGTCGAGCAGTTGCCGCGCCATGATCGAGGCATCCCAGCTTTTGCGAAAAAAGGAATGGCCGATGATTTTGGCGGCGCGGCGCATTTCTTCCCCGGTGAAGGCGATGCTTGTCGCGGCGATGGTGCCGAGGATGACGATCATGACGGAGGGGAGGTCGAAAAAATTCGCCTTGGTCGATCCCATACTGATGGCGCCCGCGATCAGCGCGAGGGCGAAGAAGATGCCGAGAATGGTGGAGAAATCCGGGCGGCGGATAGGGGTGGAAACCTTGAACGCGACATCGCCGCCAGATATCGCCGCCGTATCGGCGGTGGCCTGGGCGGTTTGCGGGGGGTGCTGCCGGATATCGCTTGTCATGACGCGCTTCAGGTGCGGTCGGATTTGACGATCTCCGTCATCGTCACGCCCAGCTTGTCTTCAACAACGACGACCTCGCCGCGTGCGACGAGACGATTGTTGACGTAGATATCGATGGCTTCGCCGACCTTGCGGTCCAGCTCGACGACAGCGCCGCGGCCCAGTTTAAGGAGCTGGCTCACCTGCATGGTGGAGCGACCGAGAACGGCGGAGATTTGCACCGGGATGTCGTAAATGGCTGTGACGTCCCCGGCCATGGCCTCGCCATAGGCATATTCCGGTCCTTCGTCACGCGCGGTTTTGACCGCTTCGATTTCGTTATAGGTCATATCGCCGGGGTTTTTGGCGTTTTCATCACTCATGGCCGTCTCCGTCCTGCCGTGCAGGGTTTGGCGTTCTTTGTTCATTATCGGTCAGTATCGGCCGATCCGCAAGCACTTGCGCGATCTGTGCGGCGATCTTCTCGGCCAGAAGGGGGCCGTTGCGGGCGGCGGTGCCGTTGACCCAGCTCATCCTGCACTGGCCGGGGCCAAGACTATCGTTGCCGCGTACAACGCAGCGCGGCCCGCCTTCCTGCCGCAGCAGGCCGTTCATGTGATTCTGGATGGTTTCGGCATAGGCGGCCGGAACCTCGACCAGGATTTCCGGCTGCTCGCGCACGGTTTCCAGAACTTTTTCCAAAACGGCGCGGACCTCGTCCATGCCGTGCCGTTCATTAAGGGCCGGGAAAGCCTTGGCGAAAATCGTGCAGGCCAGCTGGACGGCCTCCTTCTCGAAAATCCCGCTGCGGCGTTCCTCCTCGTCGAAGAGGATGTTGAAATGGTTGCGGATGATGGTCAGCGTATCGGCGACCTGTTTTTCAAAGCTGCCTTGCGCGTCGGCGACGCCGTCGGCCTTGCCCTTTTCGTAGGCTTGTTCTCTTGCGGCGGCGAGTTCCTCGAGGCTGAAAGTCGGCGGGGGCGGAGGCGCGTTTTCTTCTTCGTCCTTTTTCGCATTTTCATCGAAATTATGAACGTCGAAGAGAAATTTTTTCGTCTGCTGGTGCGGTTTCTCCGGCCGGTTCATCAATAGATCAACTCGTCTTCCTCATTGCCCGAGGCAATAACGATTTCGCCGCGGCTCTCGAGGTCTTTGGTTACGTTGACAATGTATTGCTGGGATTCTTCGACTTCCTTGAGGCGCACAGGGCCCATGGCGGCCATGTCTTCCTTCATGATCTTGGCCGCTCTTTCGGACATGTTCGAGAAGAACAGGTCGCGCAGGGTTTCGGTCGCGCCTTTGAGCGCGGTCGGCAGTTTGTCTTTGTCCACGGCGCGGATGACCGTCTGGATCGCCGACGGGTCGAGTTTGGCCAGATCTTCGAAGGTGAACATAAGGCTGCGGATCTTTTCGGCGGATTCCGGCGTGCTGCGGTTCAGCTCGTCCATGAATTTGGTTTCGACGGCGCGCTCGAGGTTGTTGAAGATTTCGGCCATCAGTTCGTGGCTGTCGCGGCGCTGGGTGCGGGACAGGTTGGCCATGAATTCGGTGCGGAGGGTCTTTTCGACATCCTCCAGAACTTCTTTCTGCACGGCCTCCATCCGCAGCATGCGGTGAATGACTTCGAGCGCGAAATTTTCCGGCAGCATCGCCATGACGCGGGCGGCGTGGTCAGGCATGATCTTCGAAAGCACCACGGCTACGGTTTGCGGATATTCTTTCTGCAGGAAGTTGGCGAGGATTTCCTCATTCACGTTGCCGAGTTTTTCCCACATGTTGCGCCCGGCGGGGCCGCGGATCTCCTCCATGATCTGGGAGACTTTATCCTTGCCCAGAACCTTGGTGAGGAGGCGTTCAGTAGAATCCAGCGTGCCGACGAGGTTGTTGGTCGAGCTCATCTGCTCGGCGAAATCGACGAACAGGCGCTCGACGACGTTGGAGCTGACTTTCCCGAGGCCGGCCATGGTCTGCGAAATCTCCATGATTTCATCGTCATCCATGTGCTCGAAAATCTTGGACGTATGGTCTTCCCCAAGCGCCAGCATGAAGATGGCCGCTTTTTCCGCTCCGCTCAGTGCCCGGTAATCTTCACGCAAGCGCATCGGTTAGCTCTCCTGACTCATCCAGTTGCGGATCACGGCAACGGTTTCCTCGGGGTAGGTGGAAACGATATCCTCGACCTTGCGGACGGAGGACGCCTTGACCTTGCCCTCGACCTGTTTCATGTCGATGAGGTTTTCTTCTTCCTCGACGGCGGGCGGCTGGAATTCCTCGCCGTTCGGGCCCATCAGGGCCGGGCTCGGGGCGCGGCCGGTGAGGAGGTCTGTTTCCATCAAGTCGTCGTCGGATTGCGGAGATTCCGTGGCAAGCAGGCGCCCGACCATCGGTTGCAGCACCAGCAGGACGACCAGAATAATCATGATGGCGACGGTGAGGATTTCCGCCGCGCGCAGCAGGTCGCTGCGCTCAAAACCGAAGAGGAGGTTTGCATCGGCTTCATCGCCCATATCGACGGAAGCGAACTGCATGTTCGCGACATCGATCATGTCGCCGCGCGTTTCATCGTAGCCGATAGCCGACTTGACCAGATCGCGTATGCGGTTGATTTCATCTTCGCTGCGCGGCTGATAGGTTTTTTTGCCATCGGCGTCGGTCGTATAGGTGCCGTCGATCAGAACGGCGACGGACAGGCGTTTGACCTCGCCCAGCTCGCGGTTCATGGTGCGAACGGTTTTGCTGATCTCGAAATTGGTGGTTTCCTCGACCCTGTTGCTTTCGGCGGAAGGTTTGGAATCGGCGAAAAGATCGCCGGCGATGCCCGGAAGATTGTTCTGCACCGAAACCTCGCCGGAGGGCGGCTCGCGCTCGGTGCTGCTTTCCTCAACCGTCTGGGCGGAACGCACGACCTGCGTTTGCGGATCATAGATTTCGGCGTTTTCGCTGACGCGATCGAAATTCAGGTCGGCGGTGACGGTGGCGCGGACGCGATCATAGCCGACGACACGGCCGATCAGGTCTTCGACGGCCTGGGTCATGCGCATTTCATAGCTGCGGCGCATTTCCTCGGCCTTCATGCTCATCAGGCTGGTTTCATCCTCGCCGCCGCGGGCAAGGAGATTGCCTTCGCTGTCGATGATCGACACGCTGGTCGGCTTGAGTTGCGGCACGGCGGAGGCGACAAGGTGCTGGATCGCGATAATTTGCTCGCTGCCGAGGCGCGCATTCGGGCGCAGGCCGACAAAGACGCTGGCGCTGGCGGAGCGGCTTTCGCGGCTGAAGAGTTCGCGTTGCGGCAGAACCAGATGCACGCGCGCGCTTTTGACCCCGTCAACGGCAGCGATAGTGCGGGTCAGTTCGCCTTCAAGCGCGCGGACCTGATTGATGTTCTGGACGAAATTGGTGGTGCCGTAGCCCGATTTCTGGTCGAAGAGTTCATAGCCCATCGATCCGCCATTGGGCAGGCCTTCATTCGCCAGCAACATGCGCGAGCGGCCCACTTCGGCGTCGGGAACCATGACGCGCGTGCCGTCGGCGGATACGCTGTAGCGAATGCCCGCTTCCTCAAGCTTTCCGGCGATGGCGGAGGAATCGGTCGTCGAGAGGTCGCTGTAGAGCAGTTTCAGTTCCGGCGTCGATACGCGCATGGACACGAAGATGAAAAACAGCAGCAGGCCCACCAGCACGCCGCCCATAATGGCCAGACGGGACGGCCCCAGTTGACGCAATGTCTCCATAAAGCTATTCACGGACAAGCCCCTGACATTTGAACGGGTTACGCATGAACGTTAACCGGGTGAGAAAGGATGGTGGTGGACGCCCGGAACGGGCGGGAGGAACGAACAGTTCAAGAGTACCCGACTTAATCCCGTTACGCAAATGACCCCGTTCCCCTTTCTCTTTAGTGTAATCAATTTATGTCCTGTTTTCCACGCGCACGGACACACTGATGGTCAGGGCGCGCATGACCGAAGGGTGATATTATGGCTACAGGCAATACAGACTATTATTCCAGTATAGCTTAAATATTCGCCTAAATTATACAGTAAAATACGTATTTTTATAGCGCTTTTACTTAAATATGCATCAATTTATCAATAAAATTGATGTATTGGCAGGCCCCGAGCCGGATGCGGCTTCTTTGATTTTGCAGATGAATACGGGGGGATGCGGGAGGGGAATGTCAGAGATTTCTCTAATAAACCAAGGAAAATCAAGGCGATTACTCGCTCGCCTTGGTCGAATACTTTGCAAAAACATTGACTTTTGCAGCCCGCCGCGATATGATGATACTAGGGTAGTATGCCTGAAATGTATCCACTCGGGGGAGTGTGATACGGCCTAAAAAGCAGGCATGCTGAATATGGTTAGGGTTTTCATATGCTTGAGGCTGTTACGACGGTTGCATCCAATGCCTCTCTGCTTCGCGGTCCCGCGGAACAGCTCAGCGCCGCTCGCTCTCTTGCTGCCAATCCGGAAAGCACCCAGATCGTTCCGCAGGCGCCGTATATCAGCCCCTATGTTCACCTCGATGTGAATTTCGACAAGGCCGTCTTGCAGATCCGCGATTCGGAGACCGGCGATGTCGTGCGGCAGATCCCGTCGGAACCGGCGCTGGAATCGGCCCGCCGCCAGTTGGCCGCGCAGGCCCGCAGCGAGCAGCTCAGCAAACGGTTGACGCCGGAGACAAGCGGGGCGCAAGCGCAAGCCGCGGTCGAATCTGCTCCGCAGCCGAAGGCCGAAGCGCCCAGCGCGCAACCCTCCAACCCGTCTTTCGGGGCGTTCGCCAAGCAGCTTGCCTCGCTTCAATCCGCGATTTCGGGCGGATCGACCGGGGCGACGGTATCGCTGTCGGCGTAAACGTAGCTGTCGTGTGAAGACCAGAAACCGGACCTTGGCCCGGTTTTTTTATGGCCGTCGTTTATTTCTTATTTCTCCGGCGCGGCTTCGCTTTCCGGTTTTTTCATCAGCCCGGCTGCGATCTCGCGGTTGATGTCGATCAGGATATCGAGCTTTTCCTTTTTCGGGTCGGCCAGAATATCGATCGTGCGTTTGAAGATATAGGCGCCGAGATTGGTGATATTGGAGCGCAGGCTGTCGGTGCGCTCGGCGCTGTTGTCGCTCATCGCCGTATCGACGAACATCATCCAGATCTGGCGGTTGAACCGCAGCGTGTCGTCAAGCTCCTCCGCCGTATGCGTGTCCCAGCGCTTTTGCAGGTCGATCATTTTCTGCACGGCCTTGAGCAAGGCTCTTGCCTCGATCTCGCGCGGGTCCGATGTCGTCGCCTGCGCGTTCTGGGCATAGGCCCCGGCGGCGGCGGCGTGCGGGTTAGGCGGAGGCTGCGTTGGGGTTCTTTGCATTCTCAATCAACTCTTGTTCGTACTTGATCAGTTCACGCGCTTCTTTCATGGCCTGATAATAATTTCCGGCCAGAATTTTTTCATTGATGGAGGCAAAATGAAGCGATGTGCTCGGCGCCGCGGACTGGATCTGCTGAATCAGTCCGAAATATTTTTTGAAATATTCATCCGGGCGGTGCGACATATACATGCACTGGATCAGGAAGTAGATTTTCTTGCACGGGCTGGTCGCATCCTCTTCCTTCAGGATGTCTTTCTCGCGCAGGATCGGCGCGTCGCCGGCAATGTGCAGGCGTGTGCGCTGGCTGTCATTGGTGATGACGGCCGTACCGACAAGAATCTTTTCACCGGGTTTGAGATCGATAATAAGGGCCATGGAATTCTTCCTTTCTGGCTGATGGATTTCCGAAATTCTTCCGAACAGCTTCAAGCATAACACTAGCATATTGCCGAAAAGTTAAAAACCCGATTCCCTGTCCATAAGGTCAGGGCATGAAAAAACCGGAGGCTTCTGCCTCCGGTTTTCCTTTTGAAATTTATTATGTCCGGTTCGGTTAGAACAGACGCAGGATCGACTGCTGGGACTGGGAGGCCAGTGACAGGGCGGTGACACCCAGGGACTGGCGGGTTTGCAGAGCCAGAAGTTTTGCGCCTTCTTCGTTCTGATCGGCGTTGACCAGCTTGTCCGAACCTTCCGTCAGCGTATTGATGAGATCCTTGGTAAAGGTCTCCCGCGTCTGGATGATCGACAGGTTGTTGGCCAGAGCCGAACCGAAGGTCCGGACGGCCTCAAGGGCTTCACGAGCCTGATCCAGCGCACCGTCAATTGATGATGCACGCGAGAAGTTCGCGGCATCAAGGCCAAGGCCGGCAGCCGTGAAGGTCGATCCGGTCGTTTCCAGAGAGCTGCTGCGGTCTTCGTTGAAGTAGGTGGTCAGAACGTCACCGTTCAGCAGGTTGGTGCCGCGATAACCGGTATCTTCAACCAGAGCATCGATCTGGGCCCGCAGATTGTCGTAGTCTTCTTCATACTGCGCCAA
>JACPDM010000090.1:0-4233 GCA_016184045.1 Micavibrio aeruginosavorus
CAAGCGTGTCGATCTTGCCGTTTTCGATCTCCATCTCCTTGTGCATCTCTTCCATGTAGATGTCGATAGCGTCGCGCAGGCTTTGCCGCATCAGCTCAAAGCGCTCGTCAAGCTGCGCGTATGGCACGTAACCGTAGGATTCCACCTGCTGCAACATCACGGGGAGGTCTTTATTCAGCCGCGCCACATATTTCTCCGTCAGCGCCAGATTAGTGTCGTGATGGGAAAATTCATGGCCGAGGGTCGTCTTGAATCTGCAGCTGTCCTTCGGGAATTCCTTGACGACATAGAGGATCGATCCGTAGAAAATCTCAATCTCCACGTTCTTGAAAAACGGGCACAGATAGTGGCTGCCAAAACCCCCATATTGCTTGGCAAGGCTATTCGCCTTTAAACGGAACCCGAAGCGCCCCTTGGCCAGCCCTGCGGTATAGCCGTTTTCGATCCAGACACGCTGATCTTCGGTCTTAGCCCATTTCTGCCGGGTTTCGTTAGTATCTTTGGTCAGGGTTTTCTTGGTGCGGGTGAAATCGAATTCCGGCTCGAACGAAGCCAGATAGGCCCTGCTGGCAGTGGTGAAATCCTTGTATTTCAGGCAATTGTTGTCCGCAAAGGCAGGCCCCGCCACAAACAGGCAAAAAAGAGCAGCAATTATGCAGCAGCCTCGCATTCAACAACCCGCCCCGTGAGCAACCCATTTTGGATTGCAGCTGTTTCTACTTTTGCAAGTGTACCGGGATCAAGCGAACGGTCAAGATGAATTTCCGCGAAATGCGGGCTGCGGCCAATGCCGTTCTGCTCCACCACGACCTCAAGCGTTTTGCCGAGATGGCTTTGCATGAATTTTTGCATCTGTTTTTCGCCCAGCACGCGCAGGGCGGCGGCGCGATCCTTGCGCACGGCCTTGTCAACCTGCGGCATGCGGGCGGCGGGCGTGCCGGGACGCTCGGAATACGGGAAGACATGAAGGAAAGTAAGGTCGCATTCCTCAACGATCTTCAGCGTATTTTCAAACATGGCGTCGGTTTCGGTCGGGAATCCGGCGATGATGTCGGCACCAAACGCGATATCGGGGCGCAGGGCGCGGGCGCGGGCGCAGACATCGATCACGTCCTGCCGCAAATGGCGGCGCTTCATGCGTTTTAAAATCATGTCGTCGCCCGCCTGCAAACTTAAATGCAGATGCGGCATGAAACGCGGCTCCCCCGCGATCAGCGCCCAGAGATCGTCGTCGATCTCGACCGGGTCGAGCGAGGACAGGCGCACGCGCGGCAATTCCGGAACCAGCGCCAGAACGCGGCGGATCATCTGCCCCAGCGTCGGCTGGCCCGGAAGGTCGGAGCCGTAGGACGTGACATCGACGCCGGTGAAAACGATTTCCTTGTAGCCTGCCGCGACAAGATGGCGCACCTGATCGGCGATCGCGCCAATGGGAACGGAGCGCGAATTGCCGCGGCCATAGGGGATGATGCAAAAGGTGCAGCGGTGGTCGCAGCCGTTCTGGACCTGAAGGAAGGCGCGCGTCTGCCCCTCGAACCCGTCGATGAGGTGCGAAGCCGTTTCCTTCACCGCCATGATGTCATTGACGATGATCTTCTCATCCGGCGGCAAGCCCCATGTTTCGGGCTTGAGCTTCAGATCGTTGCCGATGACCTGATTGACTTCGGGCATGCCGCCAAAACTTTTCGGGTCGATCTGCGCGGCACAGCCGGTGACAATGATGCGGGCATCGGGGTTTTCTTTCCGCGCGCGGCGGATGGCCTGCCGCGCCTGACGCTCGGCCTCTTTGGTCACGGCGCAGGTATTGACGATGATGGCGTTGTCGAGCCCGGCGTTTTTGGCATGGGCGCGCATCACCTCGGATTCATAGGTGTTGAGGCGGCAGCCGAAGGTGAGGATTTCGGGATCTTTAGGCATAGGCGTTTCTACAGCGCGGCATTGATTTCTGTCAAACAAAAGCCGGTGCGAACACCGGCTTTTGTGACAATCGGAAACGCGGACAGGCCGGGCCTAGAGATTGCAGCCATGCTTGAGCAGTTTCGCGTAATTCTTGTAGCCGCTGCCTTCGGCAAAATCGGCGACTTTCGCGGCCCGCGCATCTGCCGCCAGCGGCGCGCAGAACTGGGCAGCGGCATCCGCCGGTTTGGCGGCAAGAGCAAAAGGCAGGCCCAGATCTTTCCAGGTCAGCGCGAATTTCGTCGATTCAGCGACGGAGTCGGCACCGGCGGGAATGATCTCCCCCGCGCTGACGGCAAACGCCGCTTCAAGACCGGCAAAGCCGCTTGCGGGATCGCTGCGGAGGGTTTTTTTGGTTTCTTCGCTGAGGCGCAGCCCTGCGCCCGTGCTGGCCTCAAAGGCGTCCTCGAGGCTCTGGACCAGATCCAGGAAGGTGACAAGACGCTCACGCGGGGCGGCTTTGTCATCGGACACAACACTTACCAAGTCGTTCAGGTCTGTTTTAGACATCTTCATTCTCCTTAGTATTGATCCAAGAGCCATTGACGGCCAGACCCTAGGACATTCATAATTTTATGTCAAGTAATAAATGTTCCGGAAAATACCTCGGCCACAGGCCCCGCCATCAGGACATGGCCGTCGGATTCCCGCCATTCAAGGAACAGGGAGCCGCCGTCGAGGACGATCTCGGCCTTGCGCCCGGTCAGGTTGCGGCGCGCGGCGGCAACCATGGTGGCGCAGGCGCCGGAGCCGCAGGCCATGGTGACGCCGGTTCCGCGCTCCCACACCCGCATGCGGATCTTGTCGGGGGCAAGGATTTGCGCGAATTCGACATTGGTCCGCTGCGGGAACAGGGCATTGCGCTCCACCGCCGCCCCCAGCGTTTCGACCGGAATTTTCTCGACGTTATCGACGAAGAAGACGCAATGCGGATTGCCGACATTGACCGCCACCGGATCGAACAGCGTATTGCCGTCGCCGATGCCAAGATGCAGCGTGTCGCGCGGTTCGGAGAGCGGGATTTCCTGCCACTCCAGCCGCGCCGCGCCCATATCGACTTCATAAAGATTGCCCGGCAAGGCGCGGCAGGGCAGCAACCCGACAACGGTTTCGATGACGCAACTCCCCTTCCCGCTTTCCTGCATCAGCAAGGACGCAACGCAGCGCGTGGCATTGCCGCAGGCTTCGGCCTGCGAGGCGTCGGGGTTGTAGATGCGCATGAAGAGGTCGGCGCGCGCCGAAGGCTCCAGCACGATCACCTGGTCGCAGCCGATGCCAAGACGGCGATCCGCCATGAGGCGAGCGGTGCGGTCTGCAAATTCCGCATGGCCGCCGCGATTGTCGATAATCACGAAATCATTGCCAAGACCATGCATCTTGCGGAATTGAACGGGCATCTGAACAGGCTCCTTCTTGTCCCTGCACCATAAAATAGATCTTGCGGGCGGGAAAGGCCGGGTTTAGGTTTTCCCGGCGAAAATACGCAATAAAAAGACGCCCCGCGCGTTGGACGATTTTAATAATAGAGAACAGGGACTTTAACATTCATGTTTAAAAATTTCTTCCGGCGCATTGCGGCCACCGCAATACGGGCCGTCAATGATCTGATTCCCGATCCGGCAAAGCGCTCCCGGCTGAATCACGTCATGCCCAAGGCGGAGCTTTCGCGCATTTTCCGCCTTTATGCCGCCCCCTATGCCGACGAGATTCACACCAAGGGGCATGAGGTCCGCGTCACGGCGGGGTACCCGCCGACAGCGCTCCGCGAAATCGAGCACGGTTTTGGCCAAACGACCGTCCTGCGCGGGATGAAATCCGCAAACGTCTATATGAACGTAATGACCTATGGACGGATGAGCAACCTCAGCGGATTTACCGCCAGCATCGTCAATACCATCCGCAACATTCCCGTCATCCTGATCCATGCGAAAAAACTGACAGCTGTTCTCGACAAAGCCGCAAAACTTGAGCCCGCCCCGCATCCCTGCGAACTGGCCGTCGTCGGCCAGACATCGATCCTCAGCCCCGATCCAAAGAAAGTGATCTTCACCCTGCGCGCCGATTATCTGGACGGGGAAAAGAACGATCATGTCACCCTGCGCGGAATTTTTATGCCCGTCATCGGCGCGGACGGAACCATCACCGGCACGCGGCCCGTCATCGCCGGAACGCCGGATACGCATGCCGAAATCCTGCGCGGCCTGATTTTCATGAAACTGGTCATGGACGCGGTTGCGGATCATGATCCGGTGGATACGCGCGGCCTGCTGCGCGCGG
>JACPDM010000090.1:4245-6570 GCA_016184045.1 Micavibrio aeruginosavorus
GGTGGAGGGGCTGGCCTTGAGCGGGCAATCCCGCCTCAAGGACTATCTGACATTCCGACCCTGAACAAAGAGAGAGCATCATGGGAAAAATCACATCGCTTTTCAGCCGCAAGGCCGCGCCAGTCACCGTGTCTTACCCGGACCTCAAGCAGATCGTCTGGGGCAACCCCGAGGCGTATCAGCGCGATGACGACTACACGGATTTCGTCCTCCGCGTCCTGAAGATCGGGCGCATCCATCATTTCCAGTCATCGACATACCGCTATTTGACCAACCCGGACGAAAAATATGCCCTCGGCACAGGGAACGATCTTGACACGCCGCTGAAGCTCCACGGCTCCGCCGGGTTGCTGGTGACGGCCTACAGGACGATCTCCGGCGGCAAGGGGCTCGCCGTCCTGCTGCGCGACCGGATTCCGGACGTATCGTCCTGCGCGGCGGAAAAACACGTCGTCCTCGGCCTCAAGGGCGTGAACAAGGACGACGAGAGCTTCGAGGTCACGGGGCTGGTGTCCAGCCGCCTCGACCGGAATGGCCGGGTTACGGCGCTGGACGCCGTGCCGCTGACGCAGGAAAACGCCGAAACCCTCCTCACCTTCCTTGCGGTCTGCATGCGCCAGATGCAGGAGGAGCACCGCCTGGACCTGCCGGAAGCCCTGGAATCCCTGAAAACCATGGGGGCGTCGGCCAGGGGGAACGCGCCGCGCCCCTGAAAATCCGGGCGTTTTGCACCGGAAACTTGACAATCCGGCCCGGAACCCCTAGTTTCCAGCCAAATTTCCAGCGACATGGATGGCTATGTCGTGCTTTCGGGTACCCCGCAGTCGGCGAAGTTACGCTCACTGCGGCGCTTTGGCTTTTGGGTTTTGAATGTTTGAATCGTTAGGCGACAAACTCGGCAAGGTGTTCAGCGGGCTGCGCGGCAAGGGCGGCCTGTCGGAGGACGACGTCAACAACGCGATGCGCGAGATCCGCGTCGCGCTGCTGGAGGCCGATGTCGCCCTGCCCGTGGTCAAGGATTTCGTCGAAACGGTGAAATCGAAAGCCGTGGGTCAGGATGTCATCCAGTCGGTCACGCCGGGGCAGCAGGTCGTCAAGATCGTCAATGACGCGCTGGTGGAGATGCTGGGCGGGCAGACGCAGGACCTGCAATTCGGCCCCGCCCCCGCCGCCTATCTGATGGTCGGGTTGCAGGGTTCGGGCAAAACCACCACGACGGCGAAGATCGCCAAATTCCTGACCGAAAAACAGCGCAAGAAAATCCTGATGGCCTCGCTCGACGTGTACCGTCCGGCGGCGCAGGAACAGCTGGCGCAGCTCGGCGCGCAGACCGGCATCGCCACCCTGCCGATCGTCGCGGGCGAAAAGCCGCTCGATATCGCGAAGCGCGCGATGGATATGGGCCGCAGGGAAGGCTTTGACGTCGTCATCCTCGACACCGCGGGCCGCGTCACCGTCGATGAAGAGATGATGGCCGAAGCCGCCGCGATTCAGGCGGCGATGAAGCCGGTCGAAACCCTGCTGGTCGCGGACGCGATGACCGGGCAGGACGCGGTCAATACCGCGAAAGCCTTTAACGAGCGCGTCGGCGTCACCGGCATCGTCCTGACCCGCGTCGATGGCGACGCCCGCGGCGGCGCGGCCCTGTCGATGAAGGCGGTGACGGGCAAGCCGGTCAAGCTGATCGGCACGGGCGAGAAATGGACGGCGCTGGAGCCGTTCCACCCCGACCGGATCGCAAGCCGCATCCTTGGCATGGGCGACGTCGTTTCCCTCGTCGAAAAGGCGATTGAAACCATCGATCAGGACGACGCCCTGCGCATGGCAAACAAGTTCCAGAAGGGTGAGTTCGATTTCAACGATCTGCTCTCCCAGATGAACCAGATGAAGAAGATGGGCGGCGTCGGCAGCCTTGTGAAGATGCTCCCCGGCCTTGGCGCCATGGCAGGGCAGATGGACAAGCTGAACGTCGATGACAACGCCCTGAAAAAACAGGAAGCGATCATCCTGTCGATGACGAAGGAAGAGCGGGCGAAACCCGTCATCATCAACGCCTCGCGCAAGAGCCGCATCGCCGCCGGGTCCGGCACGACGGTGCAGGATGTGAACAAGCTGTACAAGCAATTGCAGGACATGCAGACCGTCATGAAGCGCATGAAGAAAATGGGCATGGGCAAGATGATGGGCATGATGCAGGGATTAATGGGTGAAAAGGACAAGGAAATTCTGGCGCAGAACGGCGCGGACTTCCTCGGCCCCAACCCGTTTTTGAAAAAGAAGTAACCGACTTAAAACCGAAAAAACAAAAGGAGAAAGACTATGGCA
>JACPDM010000091.1 GCA_016184045.1 Micavibrio aeruginosavorus
GAACGCAGAGTCGGCACCGACAGCCCCACCATCACGGCATAAAGCGTACAGGCCAGAAGCGCGATCACGGCGGCATATTTCTTGATCGGATGATACAACGCAAAGCGCGGCACCAGCGCCATCAAAAACCGCACCACCAGAAAGACGCCGCCGGCAATAAGGCCGATATGCAGCCCCGAAATAGAAATCACGTGCGCAAGGCCCGCGGAACGAATATCCTGCCAGACATCTCCCGAAATCGCCGCGCGCTCGCCCAGAAGCAAGGCGGAAACGATGGCGGCCTCAGGCTCCCTTACAACATCCCGGACGTGATTAGCCTGCTTTTGCCGAAAGGATTCGAGCCACTCCGATATATTTTTTTCTGCCTTTGGCGCGGCCACAAATTCCGGCGCTTTATACGCAAAGCCAAGCCCGCCGATACGCAGGAAATACATATGGCGCTGAAAATCAAAACTGCCCGGCATCACCGGCGGCGATGGCGGATTAAGGCCGGACAGAACGCGGATACGCTGGCCCGGGCGCAGCCCATCATCCTTACGAATGGAAAGGCGAATGGCGTGCGGCGTTTGCTCCGGCGCAAGGTCTTCGATAACAAGATCACGCAGGATAACTCGCGTCCCCCGGCCCTCATCCAGTGAATCGAGGTTGACAATCGTCCCCTCCACCATCGCAGGGTCCATTTTCTTGACGAGAACCGGAGCAGCGACAGCGTGCGTGCGCCACTGCGCCACGTTCCAGCCCAGAGCCACCAGAAAAAACCCAGCCGCCAGAAGAAAGGCCGCCGTCACCTGCCGGTCCTTGAGCCACAGGGCAAGCGCCGCCAAAGCGCACAAACCAAGCCCAGCAACCCCAACCGCCCATGACGGCTCGGCCCGCAGGCCAAAGTAAAAGCCGATCCCGGTCCCCAGCAGGACAGGAACCCAGAGAAAAGCATTTTGCCGTTGCTGCGCCAGAACGTCTTCAAGGATCATCGGGGGAATATAGCCAATTTTGACGGCGGCAGAACCCTTTATTGCCCCCTTCCAGCGGCGGCGGAGGCATATTTTAAGAGGCGGGAACGGGTGACAGGCGCGGGTTTTTTCGTTATGCTTCAGCCGATTAAGGAAAAAACACCATGACCGTCATCACCCGTATCCCCCCGTCCCCGACCGGCCTCATGCATATCGGCACGGCGCGCACCGCTCTTTATAACTGGCTCTATGCCAAGCGCCATAACGGCCAGATGCAGTTCCGGATCGAGGACACCGACCGCGCCCGCTATGCGCCCGAGTATGTGGAATCGATCAAGGACGGATTGACCTGGCTTGGCCTCACCTGGGACGGCCCGATCCTCTCGCAATTCGAGCGCCGCGACCGCCATGCCGAAATTGCGCTGGAAATGCTGAAAGCGGGGAAAGCCTATTACTGCTACTGCTCGCCAGAAGAGCTTGAGGAAATGCGCGAGAAGGCCAAAGCCGAAGGGCAGGTTACGTTCTATGACCGCCGCTGGCGCGATGCCGACCCCGCGACCGCTCCCAGGGACATCAAGCCCGTCATCCGCATCAAGGCCCCCTTGAGCGGGGAGAGCGTCGTGCATGACCGCGTGCAGGGAGACGTAACCGTCAACAATGAACAGCTCGACGATTTCATCATCCTGCGCAGCGACGGCACGCCGACCTATATGCTGGCCGTCGTCGTGGACGATCACGATATGGGCGTCACCCATGTCATTCGCGGCGACGATCACCTCAACAACACCTTTCGCCAGAACATCATTTACGAAGCCATGGGCTGGACAATTCCGGTTTATGCCCATTTGCCGCTGATCCTCGGCCCTGACGGGGCGAAACTCTCCAAGCGCCACGGCGCAACGGGCGTTGCCGAATACGCCAATATGGGCTACCTGCCCGAAGCCATGCGGAATTATTTGTTGCGCCTTGGCTGGAGCCATGGCGATGATGAAATCATCTCGACCGAACAGGCTATCGAATGGTTCGATCTCGACCATGTTCACCGCTCCCCGGCGCGGTTCGATTTCGCCAAGCTGGAAAACGTCAACGCCCATTACATCAAGGAAGCCGATAATACCCGCCTTGTCGATCTCGTCGTGCCGTTCATTGAGAAAAAGGGCATAGCCGTGGACACCACAGGCCGCGCGCGCCTGCTCGCAGGAATGGACGAACTCAAATCCCGCGCCAAGACGCTGTTGCAGATCGCAGATGAAGGCGCATTCTATTGCCGCAGCATCCCTTATGACTTCGATGACAAGGCAAAAGCCAACCTCGACAAAGCAATCCTGCAAACGATCCGGGAAAGACTTTCCGGCATCACCGAATTCACCGCCGCCAATATCGAGGCCGCCTGCAAGGACATCGCCAACCAGAATGCCGAAGGCAAGCTCGGCAAGGTTGCAATGCCTTTGCGCGCTGCCCTGACCGGGACCACCGTTTCGCCGTCCATTTTCCATGCTGCGGAAATACTGAGCCGGGATGAGGCCTTGAAACGGCTGGAATTCGCGGTAAATCTGAAATAACGGCGTTTTTGTCATGATGCAGCAAATCTGCTAATCTTCACGCCGCATTTACGGATTCCTCCGTATGCTACCCCTGCGTTATTAACCAAGCGAGAATGAACATGAGCGAAGCCGCAAAAACTGCCTCCGCAGCGCCACAGGAAAACTTCACCCTCACCGAGGATAAGACGGGCAAGGCTGTCCAGCTTCCGGTGCTGGATGGAACCGTCGGCCCGCGCGTCATCGATGTGCGCAAGCTTTATGACCAGACGGGCATGTTCACCTTCGACCCCAGCTACACCTCGACGGCAAGCTGCAAGTCGCGCATCACCTATATCGACGGCGACAAGGGCGTCCTGATGCATCGCGGCTACACAATTCAGGACCTGGCGGAGAAAAGCACGTTCATGGAGGTTTGCTACCTCCTCCTTAATGGCGAACTGCCCAGCAAGCAGCAGCTTGACGAATTCAGCTACAGCATCACCCACCACACCATGGTGCATGAGCAGCTTCATTTCTTCTATCGCGGATTCCGCCGCGATGCGCACCCGATGGCGGTGATGTGCGGCGTGGTCGGCGGTCTGGCCGCGTTTTATCACGACTCCCTTGATATTTACGATCCGAAACAGCGCGAGATTTCGGCGCATCGCCTGATCGCGAAAATCCCGACACTGGCGGCCATGTCCTATAAATATTCGATCGGGCAGCCGTTCATGTATCCGCGCAACGATCTCTCCTTCGCGGAAAATTTCCTTTACATGTGCTTTGCCGTCCCGGCGGAGCCGTATGAAGTCAACACGGTTCTGGCCCGCGCGATGGATAAAATCCTTATCCTGCACGCCGACCACGAACAAAACGCCTCCACCTCCACCGTCCGCATGGCGGGATCGTCGCAGGCCAACCCGTTCGCGTGCATTGCGGCCGGGATCGCCTGCCTCTGGGGTCCGGCGCATGGCGGCGCCAATCAGGCCGTGCTGGAGATGCTCAATGAAATCGGGCACAAGGACAACATCCCGGAATTCCTGCGCAAGGTGAAAGAAAAGCAGGACAATACCCGCCTTATGGGC
>JACPDM010000092.1 GCA_016184045.1 Micavibrio aeruginosavorus
CGTATCGAGGGAACCACGAAGGATGTGGTAACGCACACCCGGCAAGTCCTTCACACGGCCGCCACGAACCAGAACAACGGAGTGTTCCTGAAGATTGTGGCCTTCGCCGGGAATGTAGCAGATGACCTCCTGACCCGTGGTCAGACGCACCTTGGCGACCTTCCGGAGGGCTGAGTTCGGCTTTTTCGGGGTCGTCGTATAGACGCGGGTGCAGACGCCGCGGCGCTGCGGGTTCCCTTTAAGAGCCTTGTTCTTCTTGGCCTTCATGGCCTTTTTCCCGCCGCGCGGACGCGGATCACGGATCAATTGCTGAATTGTTGGCATTTTGCCCTTTTCCTAAAACAACGTTGTTTTCCAAAGGATGGGTGGTTTGCTTGTGCTTTTCTCTGGCCCGGAACCCATATCTGCGTCCCGGGAGGGTCCGCTTTGCGGGTTTGGTTCAATGAAGCACGAACTTTCTACCGAAGTTTTCCCCGTTTCCGGGTCAAACACTGAGCTGCGTCTAAGTCGTTGATTTTTCTTCGGTTTCCCTTGGAAAAAGCGACTTACAGCCAGCCCATCCGTTCTCTAAACGCGGCGGAATGTACTGTTATCCCCAGAGAGAGTCAAGAAAGTATTTTGAAAAAAGAGTCAAAAACGATTCTTCCTTCAAGTGCTTAAGGATAAAGGCCCGGCCCCGGCTCAATCCCCGCCGATCACCAGCCCGGCCAGGGCCTCGCTTGTGGCGTCGGGGTTGAACAGGCCGTAAAGCCCGAGGGCTATGGAGCAGATCGTGTCCGGGTCGCCGCCGATCTCAAGCCCGGACGTGACCAGCGCCGCCACCCCCGCTTCGGGATCGCCGGATTCCAGCCCGCGCCGCACACATAAAAAGGCGGCAGGCACGACAAAGCGGGTTTCAATCCCCTCGGCGGCAATATCGTGGATCGGAGCGTAGGCGTTGCCGGTTTCCAGAACCTTGTGAATATAGGGCATCAGGGGCGGAAAATCCTGCACCTCCCACCCCTGCCCGCGCTGGAAATTCTGACACAGGCGCCGCCCGGTCCGGGCGGCGGCGGCGGCGCCTTCCAGCGCCTTGTCAAAAGGCTGCCCGGCCATGGCGGCCCGCGCCAGCCCCAGCACGGCATAGGCTCCCTCGATCGCCTCGAGATGGGCGTGCGTGATAAGGAAATAGGGCAGGATTGCTGCATCGTCCGTCGCCTGTCCGGCCAAAATTGCTGCACGCATTGCTGCGCCACAGGAGCTGTGCTTTTGCAATATATCCGCGAACTGAACCGTTGTTTTTGCAGCAAAAAGCGCCCCGAACCAAGGCGAATAGGTCAGCGACATCGCCTGAAAATGATCGCGGATCAGGTCGTGAAAAAGATCCCGATGCTGCATCAAAAGCGGCAGATTGACGTCTGTCGGCGGCCGTTCCATGACATGCATGGCGAGGCTTTCCATGAAATCGTCGCTGAAATTGAGAGAGGCGCGGCGCAGCACGGCTGCGAAATCGATCAGGGTGCCCCTGGCGTAGTGTTCGCCGCTGGAGCCCAGAATATCGCCGCAAAAGGTAAAGAACAGCCCCGGAGGCAGGGCCGCCGGATCATGGCCCATTTGCTGCAGCGTTGCTGCATAATGTTCGCCCAGCCTGACGGCCCGCCCGCGGCGGGCGGTGTTCAGCGGGAAAATCTCCCCTTCACCCTCTTCGTGCTGCATCAAACGGCCTGAACCGGCTATTTCTTGAACTGCGTGTCGAAAAACAGGGTTTCATACCCCGGCAGCGACCCGTCAAGGGAACGGATGCGCCCGGCCAGAACCGGATAGCCGTCCATATCCCTGAAGATGGAATAATTCATGGCATAACCCTGGTCAAAGGTCACATCGAGGATCGGGTCGGGCGATTCAGGATCACGGACCTCCGCCTTGCCCTGCAGATCCTCTCCGCCGATACGGCGCACGACCGCCATACGCCCGCCCTGGCGCAGCAAAATCACCTTGCCGGAATAGGTAATGCCCCCGCCCGGCAGCTGTCCGACCAGATAATAGGTTCCGACCAGAGCGTCCTGCAAAACCTCCCGCGGCGTTCTGTATATGACGTCAGCAGCGGCGGCCTCTTCCGCCTGCCTGGCCTGCGCGTCTTTGGCTGCTGCCTCGGCTTTAGCCGTCGGTGACGGCTCCTGCCCCTGTTCCCTTGCCTGCTGCGCAGCCAGAGCGGCCGCCTGGGCGGCGGGATCCTGCGCTGAAACCGGGGAAACCTGCAACATCAAGACCGCAGCAAAAACACCAATCCACCTGATCACATCCATCATGTCCCCCTTTTGATGACAAAATCCGAAAAAACGGCAGGAACCCGCCTGAAAACAGGCTTTGATTCTTGCAGGAAACACAAAAAAAACAACCCCTTATCTTCCCCTTGAGAGCCCCGCCTGCCATGAACGCGCAAGCTTCCGGGGGGTCTGTAAAAATCAGACTACTATGAAAAAAAGGCGGCTTTACGGCCGCCTTTTTTAAACTTCCTTTTAAAGCCTCGCGGCCTTAGCCGTTTGCAGCCTTGCCCATGTCGGCAGCGGATTCGGAAAGGGCCAGACCTTCTTCGTTCTGGGTCAGGGCATCCACTTGCTGCTGCGCGGCCATGGCCAGCTGATCGCGCTGGCTCGCCAGTTTGCGGATCTGGTTGATGTAGGCACCCGTCCCGGCGGGGATC
>JACPDM010000012.1 GCA_016184045.1 Micavibrio aeruginosavorus
TGCCTCCGGGACAACGCTGAACGGCGTCGCCGGGCATCTGGTGCAGATAACGTCAGCGACGGAAAACAGTTATATCGATACCCTGACCGGTACCAATGACGTCTGGATGGGGGGAACGGACTTTGCGACGGAAGGGGTTTGGCTCTTTTCCGGCGGGGTTTTAAACGGTCTGCAGTTCTGGCAGGGGACCAGCACGGGCAGCGCCCAGAACGGATTTTACACCAACTGGGCGGCGTCCCAGCCGAATAACAGCGGCGGCGGCGGATCGCAATACCAGTCATTCCTCGACGGCGGCACGTGGGACGATATCCGCAGCACGGGGAGCAGCAAGCAGACCTATGTCATCGAATGGGAAGGCAGTCAGGTTCTTGCGCCGACCAATACCACGACCCTTGCGGGCGGCGACGGGCTCGACCTGCTTTACGGCGCGGCGGGGCAGGACATTTTCCTGTTCGAGGCCGCCAGCGCTTTCAATAATATCGACAAGGTTTACAATTATGGCATCGACGATCTCGACAAGCTCGATATCGGCGACTTGCTGAGTGGCTATGTCGCCGGGACCAGCGATGACGATCTCTTCGCGCGGTTCGTCGTTTCCGGCGCGGACCTGCTGCTTCAGGTCGATGCCAACGGCGCGACCGGGGGCTCGAGCTACACATCCGTGGCGCAGCTGATGGGGCTTGGCGGCACGACCCTGAATGTCGAGGAAATGGTCGCGAACGGCTTTCTTGTGATGACGTAAGGGAAAAGCGGGGGCCACCCGAAAGGGGAGTATGCTTTGCGCCCCGTCCGGGATAAAATGGAACCCATGGGGAAGAAATCCATCATTGCCGGGAAAGGAAAAATTCTGGTCAGCCTGACGCTGGCGGGGATCGTCGGCCTGTGGCGCGGCAGTGCTCTGGCGACCGTCAATATCCAGTGCAGCGGCAATCTCGATTTCGGCACCATGGCCCCCGGCCCGGGCGGCGGCGTTGTCGAAGTCACCCCGAACGGCGCGCGCAGCGTCGTCAGCGGCAATGTCACCATTGTCGGCGGCGCGGTCATCGTTCCGTCCTGCCTCGTCACCTGGACCATGCCCCAGCCCGTGCAGATCAGCGTCGCGACAGCCAGTTTCAATATTTTCGGCGGCGGCGACACGATGACGATCGACGATTTCAATATCGAGAATGACGGGGCCGGCCCGGTCTATATCTCCTCCGGCTCCTCCGCCCCCGTGGTCGATATCGGCGCCAGCCTCCATGTCGGCAACCCGCAGGCCGCAGGCTCCTATAGCGGCACATTTACCGTGACGGTTTCGACGTTTTAGCGTCAAGGATTGTTCGGGTATGATATTGCCATCGCTGCGCAGTAGCCGTTGCGATGCTTTGCGTTTATCCTCTGCCCTCAATTCATTTACGGGACGTCAGGATTATGGCTATACAACATGACTTGCCGCTTGTTTCGACGGTTGCCGTCGGCCTTAGCCTTGCTTTCATTTGCGGCCTCGTCGCATCCAGGTTGCGGATTCCGCCGATCGTCGGCTATCTTCTGGCCGGGATCATCATCGGCCCGCATTCACCGGGCTTCGTCGCCGATCTGAAAATCGCGGAAGAACTCTCTGAGATCGGGATCGTCCTGCTGATGTTCGGGGTGGGCCTGCATTTTTCGATGAAGGATTTGCTGGAGGTGCGGCGCATCTCACTGCCCGGCGCGGTGGCGCAGATCGGTGCGGCGACTTTGCTGGGCGCGGGTCTGGCGCATCTGTGGGGCTGGAGTCTTGAAAGCGGCCTGATGTTCGGCCTTGCCCTTTCGGTGGCGAGTACCGTTGTCCTGCTGCGCGCGATGGAAGAAAACAACCTGATCCAGACGACGGACGGGCGCATCGCCATTGGTTGGCTGATCGTCGAGGATCTGGCGATGGTGCTGGCCCTCGTCATGATCCCGGCGCTGGCGCAATCGGGCGGAACGGAAGCGGCAGGATCGCCATCGGCAAGGTCATTCTTTTCATCGCGGTCATGGCTATCGCCGGGCGCAAGGCGCTGCCGTGGCTGCTGACCATGGTGACAAAGACGGGATCGCGGGAGTTATTCACGCTGGCTGTCTTCGCCATGGCGATGGGTGTCGCCTTCGCTGCCGCCAAGCTGTTCGGCGTATCCTTTGCCCTCGGCGCTTTCTTCGCCGGGATGATGATCCGCGAATCCGACCTGAACCACGAAGTCGCCGACCGCGCATTGCCGTTTCAGGAGGCGTTCGCCGTGCTTTTCTTTGTCGCGGTCGGGATGCTGTTCGATCCCGCCATTCTTCTGACGCGGCCCCTTGACGTCGCGGCGGTCGTGGCGATCATCATGGTCGGAAAATCGCTGGCGGCGCTTTTGATCGTGCTGATGTTCGGCTATCCGCTCAAGACCGCGCTGGTGGTTTCCGCAGGGCTGTCGCAGATCGGCGAGTTTTCCTTCATTCTCGCGGGGGTCGGCATCAGTTACGGCCTTCTGCCACCGGAAGGGCGCGATTTGATCCTCGCCGGGGCGCTGATCTCCATCGCCCTCAACCCGCTGACGTTCCGCGGCTCCAGCCTTATTTTCAAGATGGTCTGCCGCAAGCCGGCTCTGGCCGGGGTTTTCAACATGAAGGACAATGACCTCGCCCACCTGCGTGGCGATGAAAAACAAGCCCTGAAAGACCTTGTCATCCTTGTCGGCTACGGGCGCGTGGGAAAATATCTGTGCCAGAATATCCGCGATGTCTATGATCTTGTCGTGATCGACGGTAATCGCGAGCGCGTCGAAGCCTTGCGCCAGAACGGCTGCCACGCCATCGCCGGCGACGGCGCCAACCGTGAGACGTTGATGGATGCCGCCATCGACAAGGCCGTGGCGATCGCCGTCGCCGTTCCGGATTCATTCGAGGCCCGCCGCATCGTCGAGGCCGCCCGCGCCATCAAACCCGGCATCAAGGTTCTGGCCCGCGCGCATAACGATGAGGAAATGGCTTATTTCAGCAAGCATAATGTCGACCTCCCCCTCTCCGGCACACAGGAAATCGGGCGGCGGATGGTCGAATATCTGACGGAGATGAAAGCGTCCGCCTAGAGATTTTGGGGAAAAGATGGTGGACCCAATCGGGATCGAACCGATGGCAGCTTCAATGCTTTTTGAACTCTCATAAAATCTCCCTGCATTTTATGTGCTTATATGTGATTGTCGATGTTGATAAAGTGATAGGCTTTCAGGGAAAAGTAATTAAACTATTGATATTGCTATTTTTTTAAATCTTGGTGCTAAAACTGACAGTTTTTTGGTCAATAATAGGTTTGTAATTCTGATTTAAGTATAGTATACAATGCTTAAATGTGAGATTTAAGCATGGAAATACCAAAAACAGAGCTATTTGCCGTTCTGCAAGAATTTAATCCGTGGTGGAGCGGGCAGGTGATCAGCGACCTTCCTTCCTGGGAGAGAACGGCGGTTGGCCAGGTTTGGCGATGGGTTGAAGATACCCAATCGCGGCGGACGCTTTTACTGACGGGTGCGCGGCAGGTGGGAAAAACAACGGTTTTTCGGCAGGTCATCCGTCGCCTGTTGCAAACAGGGTTTCCTCCTCAAAATATCGTTTATGCGACATTTGACCATCCGATCCTGAAGCTTTCAGGGATTGAGCGGACAATCGGGGCATGGGAAGAACTGTATCCCGCCGATCCCAACTATCCCCGCATGCTTTTTCTGGACGAAATCCAGTTTATTGAGGGCTGGCAAACATGGATCAAGCACCAAGTTGATTTCCATCGCGGCAACCGCATTGCCGCCACAGGGTCGGCCTCAGATCTGCGGGATGGAAGCGCGGAAAGTGGACTGGGGCGCATTGAAACCATTCCGCTCCCGACATTGTCTTTCGGCGAATATTTGCGCCTTCGGAATATTACCGTTCCTGATTTGCCGCAGGTTCGCACCTTACGGGAGCTCTTTGCTTGGCAGCAGGGCGAATTTGTTCGTGTGGCGGCGATGGCCCAGCCGCTGACCGCCCATTTCCATGAATATTTAATACGTGGCGGCTTTCCGGAACCAGCGTTGCAGCAAGATATTTCTCGTTGCCAAAGACTTCTACGGGAGGACATTGTCGATAAAGCCCTGAAGCGCGATATGACCGCTTTTTACAATGTCCGTCGTATTCTGGAACTGGAAAGGCTCTTTTTATATCTCTGTTATCACGATGGAGGAATCCTTGATCTTTCCACGGTGGCGAAAGAACTCCAAGGCATTACCAAGCAGACAGCCAACAACTTCCTTGATCTTTTCGAGGCAACACACTTGGTCTATCGCCTGAAGCCCTATGGTTACGGCAAGGAAGTATTGCGCGGGCGAGACAAGATTTATCTAGCCGACGCTGCCTTGCCCGGCGCGGTCACATTGCAGGGGCGGAAACTGCTGGAACGCCCAGATCGGCTGGGCAAGGCTGTTGAAACAGCGTTCTTCAAACATGTGTATACCCGCTTCTACGCGCAAGCGCCGCAATTCTCTTACTGGAAGGGACCGAAAGATGAGGAAGTCGATTTGATCGCTGAATTGCCCGGTCGTTCAGTTCCTTTTGAGGTGAAATATCAGGACACGGACATCAGCGGGAAAAAACTCAAAGGGTTGCGGCTCTTCTTGGAAAAATACGATTTGGATCAAGGGTACGTTATCACGCAGCGGCCTCAGGATTTTGGCGTGCTGGAATTAACATCGGCCCTGAAGGGGCGGGAAAAAGAAAAGCTGAAAGCTCGCGCTCTGACGATCCCTGCTCCGCTTGCCTGCTACTGGCTGTCGGAATAAGCTGACGCGAGCGTATCCGTGCCATGCTTTAAATCACTAACTCATCTGATTTAGATAAAGAGATGGTGGACCCAATCGGGATCGAACCGACGACCTCTTGCATGCCATGCAAGCGCTCTCCCAGCTGAGCTATGGGCCCCCTTGAAAACGGGAATGGCGGGAAAATAGCCATTCCGGGCGCGGCTTTCAAGTGAAATTGCGCGGCCCGGGCGGAAGTTTCGGGTTTTGGCCGTGAACCCGCACTTTCCCTTGCCTGCGGACGATAAAAACCCGGCTCTGGGGCCGGGTTTTTCGAAGACGGGTCGGGCGGACCGTGCGCCTAGTTGCGCTGGCCGAGGAACTGCATCAGGAACTGGAACAGCATGATGAAGTTGATATAGAGGCTGAGGGCACCCATGATGGCGGCCTTGCCGTTGGCTTCGTCGCCGTGGCCAGCGCTGTAGCTTTCCTTGATGTTCTGCGTGTCCCACGCGATCAGGCCGGTATAGACGATGA
>JACPDM010000013.1:0-4765 GCA_016184045.1 Micavibrio aeruginosavorus
GGCCGGTCGATGTCGTGACCCGGCCCTTGCTTGGCTGCGTCGATGAGAATCTTCACAAGGCCGCCCGCACCGCCCTCGCCGCCCCCGGCACGGCCGCCGAACGCTTTGCCTGGCTGGAGCAAAACTACACCTGGGAGGTCGCAAAAACCCAGTTTCTGGACGCGCAGTCACGAAACATGATCGAGAAAATATAAATCCATACCGTATCGGTATTAAAAATGAAACGCTTTAATATCAATATATTATGCGATGATACAGGAGATCACAATCAAGTCCGCTTTGCCGCCCTTGACACCGCCCCGCAAAAGTCCGACATAAAGCCGCAGATAAAGGTTAAAGCATGGCCCGTATCCTGATTGCCGAAGACGACTCCTCGATGCGCCAGTTTCTGGCCATGGCCCTGCGCCGCGCCGGGCACGAGGTCGAACTCTGCGAGGACGGTCTGGCTGCCCTTACGGCGGTTCAGAATGCCGCCGCCCCCTATGACCTGCTGCTGGCGGATATCGTCATGCCGGGGATGGACGGGATCGAGCTCTCGCGCAAGGCCTCCGATCTGGCTCCCGGGCTGAAAGTCATGTTCATCACCGGCTTTGCCGGGGTGGCCCTCGCCCATCAGGACAGCATGGGGCAGGACGCCAAAATCATGTCCAAGCCCTTCCACCTCAAAGATCTGGTCGATCAGGTCGAGCGCCTTCTGGCCGCCTGATCCCTCCTCCCGCCTGTCACACCGAATTTTCTTGCCCATGCCCGTCCCCGCCTTATAGGTTATGCAAAATTAAGACAGACAGGGACGACCCCCTTTGAAAAAAGGAAAAAACCGTATCGACAAGCGCTCGCGGCAGCTTATCCGCCTGCTGGAGCGGGAGCATGTCACGGCGCAAGATCTTCTTCGCGCCAGTTTCGCCACGCGCGCGCCGCGCGGCCTTCACCTGCGCGAGGGACACGGGGATTACGCCGTTCCCCTTGGCATCATCAACGGCGAGGGTGATCCCCGCCGCTTTCGCGCGCTCAACCGTCTCTTCGATCAGGGGATCGCCGGATACGCCCTGCATTCGGGAGAGATTCTCCTGGCCCGGACTTACGGCCCGCAGCGCGACCCGGGTACGAACCGCCTGAAACCGGCGTTCCGCTCCGCCAGCATTCTGGCGCACGAGGCGATGCACCGGCTTCAGTTCCATGCGCAAAAAACCCTCGGCGACGGGCCTGCCATGGATAACCGCTTTATCCCCCCGGTCCTGCTGGCCCCTTTCCCGCAAAGCCTGCGGGAATTCGGGCAGAGCATTAAGACCCTTTTCAACCGGATCGCCATGGACTGGGAATATGTCGATAGCCGGAAATCGGTTCCCCTGCGCCTGCTTTATCTTTGCGGCCTCAGCCGCCTGAATGTCGGCCGATATCTTTCGCAAGACTGCGAAGTGCAGGCCAGAATGCATGAAATCATGTCCGCAGGCTATGCCGCATGGAACAAGATGCCGGAGACGCCGACCGCCTTTTATGCCGCCATGGCGAATTGCGGGGCGAAATTGCCGGACAGCGTCCTGCGCCAGCTTGAAACGCCCGAAGGCCGCCGCGCGCTGCGCGATTTTGCCGTTCCGCCCGCGCTGCGCCGGAAGATCGCCCACACGGTGCGCGACATCAACCGGGTATACGATTACGCCGCCCTGCCGCAGGCGCAGGAGAAACTCTGGCGCCTTGCCATGCCCGCGCTTTACGGCGACATGCTGGAGCTCTACGGCGACACGCGCGGGTGGGCGCGCATGGGCCTTGGCCCGCCACGTCACGACATGCTGGATGTCCTGCGCCTTATCATGCAGGAGATAGAGCCCGGCCCCGCCGCCTTGCAGCGGCAAACGAAGAAGGTACGGCCAGAGAACGCCGCCGAACTGTGCAGCATGATGATGACCCGCGCCGATACCCCCGCCAGACGGGCCCGCGTGACCGCTTGCCTTGAAGAAATGCTGAAATCCCCGGCGACCCGTGCCGCCATCATCCATCCCGCACCCTATTCCGATTACGGGCGCCTGAGCGGTTACACCCCGTTTGAAAACGCCCTGCGCCGGGGCGTTGATTCATGGATCTCGATGATGGTCGCCGCCGGGGCCGACCCGTTCGCCCCGGTCGAAAGCAGCAACCCTGTAAACGGCGAAACCTACAGGCGCTCCCCCGTTTCCGTGCTGGTCGAATGGGACTGGCATTATTACCGCACCCCCGGCGGTAACAGCCGGAATCACGACCTCCAGCACCGCCTGAACGCGATCGACGGGCTGAAAGCACTCCTGAAATGCCCGGAAATCGCCCCCCGCGAACGCCGGGCGCGCTGGATCTGCGGCCAGAAAGAACCCGTCATGGAAACGCTGGAATCCATTGCCGCGCCGCTGCTCGACCCCCGGGAAAACCCGCTGAATCAGGCCTTCTATAAAGAGCTTGAAATCCGCGGCCATTTCTGATTTCTATAGGGGCCGTCAAATACGGACCCAAAGCGCGATTAGCTCAGCGGTAGAGCACTATGTTGACATCGTAGGGGTCACTGGTTCAATCCCAGTATCGCGCACCATTTCCCCATAATCTGCGACTTGCAGCCGGGCTTCCAGGAAGCCTCTCTCGATACCCCTGCATAAAAATCGTCATCAATATAATGTGATCGTCCGCAAGGAACAAAATATCCCCCGGCCTGTTGGAGTGCGGTCAGGAGAAAACACATGAAAAAATCAATATTGACTGCAATCGCTATGACTCTGGCCCTGGCTGTATGGCCGCTGGCCGCCAGCGCGGAAAGCCTAGAGAGCCAGCGCGCCGCCATCCAGGAAATGAAAGCCGATACGCTTGCCCGGCTTTATAAAGAAAACCCCGATACGCAGCGTGAAATCCAGAGCGCCGTCGGTTATGCCGTTTTTTCAAGCGGCGAACTTGCAGTCCTCTGGATCAGCGCCGGATACGGCCATGGCGTTGCTCACGACAACAGAAGCGCGGAAGACATTTATATGCAAATGGCAAAAGGCGGTCTTGGCCTTGGGCTGGGGGCAAAGGATTTCAATACGGTTTTCGTCTTTCATGACGCGGATTCGTTCCAGAAATTCACGACGACCGGCCTTGATTTGAGCGGCACCGCCGATGCCGCCGCGAAAGCCGGAGAAAAAGGCGGAGCCGTCAGCGGCGCTGCGGATATTTTGCCCGGCACGCGCATTTACCAGCTGACCGATACAGGCTTGATCGCGCAAGCGATGCTGCAGGGTACGAAATACTGGCGTGACGATGCACTCAACGACGACAAAGCCAGTGAAACCAGAATGAACTATATCGCGCCAAGCTATGGGGAAAGTGAATAGGCAGGGAAGATAATTCCCCGCCATGAAAAAACCGAAAGGGCCGGATTGTTCCGGCCCTTTCGGCAATAATAAGACCAACGGCGCTCCGCGCTATTCGTTCATCTGCGGAATCTGGTCCGAGGCATGCATCAGGACGCCGAGATGGGTGAGCGTCTTGTCATCCGGAACGCCCGTGGCCGCAAGACCCTCGTTCATCTGGTAGCTGCTGAGGGCATTCACGGTCCGCATGTCCCACAGGCCGTCAACTTCGCCCGTCTTCAGATAACCCGAGTCGCGCAATGCCTGTTGCAGGGCCTGGGTTTCGGTCTTGCTCAGATATTGCGGCGGGGCCACCTTGAATATTTCCTCACGGTAGATGACCCGGGCATTGCCGCTGGCCGGGGCGATCTCCTGAAGCCTGTAGGCGGTCTGGTCATCGGCGGTGCTGTAGATCACCCGGCGATCCACGCTGCTGACGCGGTAGCCAAGTTCATCAAGCGTTGCCATATCGAGGCGCCCGGTGACAGGCAGGCCGCGTTCAGCCTGAAACCCTCTCAGCCCGGAGCGGGATTGCGGACCCCAGATACCGTCAATGCCGGCGCGGTAGTGGCCGTCAGCCGTCAGCGTTCTCTGAATATCCTTGATCTGGCCGCGCGTGAAGAAATATTCCTGCGCCGCCGATGCCGGCACCGCCGGAAGCAGGAAACCGGCCGCAACCATCAATGTCATTATTGTCTTTCTCATGATTTTACTCCCTTTTTCTGGATAATCCCGTTGAACAAACAGGCCAGAGCAGTTTTGGGTTCCATAACCTTGCAGCGAGGGATCACGCCGCGACACCCTTATGGCTAATGCCCCTTGTCGGCAAAAGGGGTGACAACGGTGCATGTTTGCGGTAACATTAAGATGTCTGTAAGGCGCATTCCGCGCCCCCACCTTCCGGATTGTGCGCATCATGAAACTCCCTTCCTACACCGGATTCCCGGCTCTTGCGTTATTGTGCGGCGGCCTTTTGCTGGCCGCTATATCGACAACGGCTATGGCGCAGTGGGCGAACTCCGCATCGACACCTGCGCAATCCGCCGACACCGCGGCAGAAGCGCCCGATGGAAACATCCAGAGCATTATCCCGTCTTCGGGAAGCAGCCCGAAAGTCACTTACGGCGCCGACCAACCGGGTAGCGAAGATACCCACCCGGCCCTGCGCCTTACTCCGGACAAATCGGAGCTGCTGCAGATGGACAATGATGTTGCTTCGGTCGTTATTGGCAATCCAGATCATCTGGGCGTCCTGATGGATAACACGCGCCTGCTGATCCTGCTTCCGCGGAAACCGGGCGCAACCTACCTGACGCTGCTGGATGTCGATGGAAAGGTTTTGATGCAGCGTCACGTTCTTGTCGCATCGCCAAAATCAGATTATGTCCGCATCCGCCGCAGTTGCGGGGGAAATACCTCAA
>JACPDM010000013.1:4793-6228 GCA_016184045.1 Micavibrio aeruginosavorus
AATTCGACATGCACGCAAACGAGCGTTTACTACTGCCCTGGAATTTGCCACGAAGTTGGCATAAACGAGAGCACCGGAAGCAGCAATGTGCCGCCGCCACCGACACTATCCTCATCCACGAGGAGTGCTGTGAACGAGATTATTTACGGAACCGAGTCCAGTAAAGAAGAACCCGAAAAAACTGGCGGCGAATAGAATTTTATTGCGACCCACAATAAACAACAACAGAGGCGAAGATGTTTGAAAAAAATCCCGGTTTGCGCGTAATGGCGCTGGTGCTGCTCGGCGGGTCGGCAATAGCCCTGAGCGCCTGCCAGACGACGACCGCGAAAAACAGTCCGCGCAATCATGTAGATGCCGTCCTTGATCAGGCTGCCAGCAATGCCGCTGCATCAGGGCAGACGAGAGAATCGCTGGCAATCGTTGAAAAACTTTACAAACGCAATCCGAACGATGCGGATATTGCCACGCGTTACGCACGCGCATTGCGCGAAGACAATCGCCTCACGCGCGCGTCTTTGATCATAGCGCCCTTTGCCAAGGATACCCGCAAACCGCATGCCGGGGCACGCGCCGAATATGCGGCTGTGCAGGCAGCTTTGGGAAATTATGAGATTGCGGAGGAATTTTCCCGCAAAGCCCTTGCTTTAAGCGACAAGACATCGCAATCCTGGCATATTCTCGGCATTTCTCTGGACGCCCAAGGAAAGCACCCGGAAGCCGAAGACGCCTTCCGCAAGGCTCTTGAACTGTGGGAAGGCGACCCGGCTCCTGTCCTCAACAATCTGGGCCTTAATCTGGCGGCGCAAGGCTTCTTGGATGAAGCTGCGGAAACCTTGCGCAAAGCGCTTGATACCGCGCCGAACAGGGAAGAAATAGAACGCAACCTTCGTATCGTCAGCGCCTTGCGCGAAAGCGGTGGCCGCGCGCCCAGCTACGTGCAGGAAGCACGGGACAAGAAAAACGGAGCGAAGAAAACCGCCAGTGCGGAACCTGTCGTTCTTGGCGACAAGGATGCCTCCGCCGGAGCCAATAGCCCTGCTCCCCTCCCGAAACAAAAACCGGAAACAAACTAAGCCGGAACATCCCTTGCAGATGCAAAAACGAACCCCGGAGTCAAAAAAGACGTCCGGGGTTTTTCTTTGCATGATCTTACTTAAAAGTGCTCATTGCCTGTAAAACGGTCGGCACCAGAATGATCACGAACAAAACCGGCAGAAAAAACAGGATCATCGGAACCGTGAGCTTCGGCGGCAAAGCGGCAGCCTTCTGCTCCGCCAGCGACATGCGCTGGTCTCGCAGCTCGTCCGACATCACGCGCATCGCCTGCGATACCGACGTGCCGTATTGCTCCGCCTGAATCAGCGCCGTTGCAAACGACTTGGCTGCCCCGCTGCCGACACGGCGGGCAAAATCCTGCAAGGCCTTGCGCCGG
>JACPDM010000094.1:0-11039 GCA_016184045.1 Micavibrio aeruginosavorus
GACCTCGTTCATCACCTTCACCGAGGCGATTTCGGCGCGGCCGGAGACGAGCCGTAGCGATTCCTCGATCACGGTCGAAAGATCGGTCGGCTGCTTTTCGAGCGTCATGCGCCCCGCCTCGATCTTCGACATGTCGAGAATGTCGCTGATGAGGTCAAGAAGGTGCTCGCCGCTCTCCCTGATTCCGGCGATGTAGTCGAGATAGCGCTCCGAACCGATGGGGCCAAGCAACTGGCGCTGCATCATCTCGGAAAAGCCGATAATGGCGTTGAGCGGCGTGCGCAGCTCGTGGCTCATATTGGCGAGGAATTGCGATTTCGCGGCATAGGCGCGCTCGGCGGCGTCCTTGGCCTCGGTCAAATGTTGTTCGTTGAGGGTGCGTTCGGTCACGTCCTGCATGATGCCGAACAGGGCGACGACTTCGCGGTTGGAGTCGTGCTCGCAGCGCCCCTGGCAGCGGATATAGCGAATTTCGCCGTCCGGACGGGTGATGCGGAATTCCATCTCATAGTCTTTTTGCTCGATGATCGCGCGCTGGAAAGCTTGCAGCAGGCGGCCGACATCGCGCTTGTGCGTCATGCGGTTGACGGCGTCGAGGGCGGGGACGAAGCCTTCGCGGCCAACGCCGAAGATATTGTATATTTCATCCGACCATTCGATCTCGTCCGAGCCGACGAGCCAGCGCCAGTGGCCCATGTGGCCGATGGATTGCGCCTCGCGCAGCATCATTTCCTGCTGGCGCAGGGTTTCTTCGTGCCGCTTGAAGGTGGTGACGTCGCGCCCGACGCTGTAGATGACATCGCCGCTGCGCTTGTGCCGCCATTCCATCCAGTGCGTCGCGCCGTCCTGCGCGACGAGGCGGGCTTCGAAGTCGACGATATTGTCCTGCCGCGCATCGTCATACATCAGGCCGGAAAGCGTGTTGCGGACCTGCGGCTTGTCGTCGGGGTGGACGATGTCCATGAAGGTCAGGCGGTTAAGCGCGCTGTCGTTATAGCCGAGGATTTTATTGAAGGTCGTGTTCACGCGCAGGAAACGCCCGGAGGAATCCGCGATCGAGAGGAGGTCGTGCGACATGTTGAGGAAATGGCGCAGCTCGCCCGCCGCCGCCGACATGTCGATCTTTCCGCTTTCAGGCGGCGCTTCCGCGCTTTCCTGCCGCGATTCCATGGCGTCGATCTGTTTCAGGAACAGCGCGTCCGGGGCGGTGTCGCCGCCAGTCGAGGCCACGATGCGGGTTTTCCCGCCCGCCATGCGGATGCGGTCAAAGCGTATATCGACGGCGTTCTGCCCGAACAGAGCCGGGTGCGGCCCCTCGCGCAGATTGGCAATCATCCCGGCGGGGGTGTCCGCGTTTTTGCCGAAAAGGCCGCTGCTGTGAAAGGCGTCTTCCGGTGATTCGAATGTGATGATGTCGAGAAGGCTGCGGCCCGTGAGCGCCTCCGCCTTGCCGCCGCACAGCGCGGCAAAATCCGGCGTAACGTAAAGGGCAATTCCCTGTTCATCGAAAACGGCGCGCGCGGGCGCTGCACCGGACTGATCCTGCGGAATGGTTGTGGAGGATTCTTTCAGATTTTTAATCATGAGGCTTACGCGTCCCTGTGCCCGTCCCCGGAGATGTCATGATGGCAGCTTTGCGCCCGGCATTTCAACAGATAGTTCGCCAGATAGTTCGAAGGGGCGATTTTTTTTGAAAATCTGCAAGCGGCTGTTTTCATTCAGGGTTTATATCAGTCCGTTCTTCACCCGCATCCCAGCCCAGAACGACGGACTGACAAACCGCCGATCCATTTTTCAGAATGTCATCAACAGCGCGCGCATAGGCCTCCTGCGCGCGGAGCAGGGCTTTGATCTGTTTCATTTCCGCGCAGTGGTCAGCCGTCTTGAGCGCGTTTTTGGAGGCGCGCTTCTTCCCCTTGATCGAGCGCGGCCCGGTGGATTTCTCCCACGGTTTCACGGCGCGGATCAATTCGGCCTGACGCTGCCGGTCTTCGGGGGTCCATCGGCGCATCCTGTCCTCCGCGCGGGTTGGTGTCGGGTTTATTATAGGCATATAATCCTATATTGTCAAGATTCGCGGTTTTTCAACACAGGAAGCCGGGGCCCAGAGGGCTTGACGTGAAACTTTGATTGCTGCGTAAATAGCGCTTGATATCGAGGGGGATTATTCCATAATGAGCCGACAAGCCGACAAGCCGACAAGCCGACAAGCCGACAAGCCGACAAGCCGACAAGTGGCAATCGCGTTCTTTCCGCCGCAAGGAAAGCCAAGCAGGATGAATTCTATACCCAGCTTTCCGACATTAGTGCGGAACTGAAACACTATAAATCGCAATTGCGCGGCAAAGTTATTTTCTGCAATTGCGACGACCCGTTCGAGAGCAATTTTTTCAAATATTTCGCACTCAATTTCAACGCGCTCGGTCTCAAAAAACTCATCGCCACAAGCTACAAACCCTCTCCCATTGCCGGCGCTGGTCTGCCCCTTTTTTCCATGGCTGGCCTCCCGGAAGGTGAGGAGCCTTATGTTGTTGAAATAAATGAAGTGCCGGACATGAACAATGATGGCGCTATCAATCTTGAGGATGTAAGGCTCATTTTAGAGCATAATGAGCGCGCTTCACGAACGCTTAAAGGCGATGGCACTTACGGTGCCGGAGATTTTCGCAGTCGCGAGTGCGTGGAGTTGTTGAAGCAAGCGGACATTGTCGTTACAAACCCGCCCTTTTCCCTGTTCCGAGAATTTGTTGCGCAGCTTGTCGAATACGACAAGCTGTTTTTGATTATCGGAAACGTCAATGCGGTCACCTACAAAGAGGTTTTCAAACTAATAAGGGAAAACAGGATTTGGCTGGGCGAAAGTATTCATAGCGGCGATCGTGAATTCCGCGTACCAGATCATTACCCTTTGGAGGCCGCAGGATGTCGCATTGATGAAAACGGCTTGAAATATATCCGTGTCAAAGGCGTTCGCTGGTTTACAAATATGGATATACCGCAGCGTCATGAAGAAATACCGCTCTACAAGAAATATACCCCCGCCGAATATCCGAAATACGATAATTACGACGCTATCGATGTTGGCAAGACGGCGGAAATTCCGGTGGATTATGACGGCGCGATGGGGGTGCCGATCACCTTCCTCGACAAATACAACCCCGATCAATTTGAGATATTAAGTTCCAATGAGATCAGATCGAATCCGCGCGTCCCTTTTAAAGAACACGGGCTGATTAAAGATAAAGACAGTGCCATAAACGGAAGGCCAGTTTATGTGCGAATTGTTATAAAACGGAAAAAACAAGCATGAAAATCGCTTTGAAAAATATCAAGGTGTTGGAACTAGCCGCGAACTATGAGGACAAAGCCGAGAACGGCGTGCGCGGCTATGGCGGGAGGTTGAATATTCGCCCGGCTTTCCAGCGTGAATTCGTCTATGACGACAAAAAGCGCAACGCGGTCATTCATACCGTGCGCCGGGATTTTCCGCTCAACACCATGTATTGGGCTGTGGCAGGGGACGAATTCGAGTTGATGGACGGGCAGCAGCGCACGATCAGCATTTGCCAGTACGTACAGGGCGATTTTCCCGTAGAAATCGAGGGAAAGCCGATGTTCTTCAATAACCTGACGGGAGAAAAGCAAAAGCAGATTCTGGATTACGAGCTTTCGGTCTATGTGTGTGAGGGCGCGGAAGGCGAGAAGCTGGACTGGTTCAAGATCATCAATATAGCGGGCGAAAAATTGACCGATCAGGAACTCCGCAACGCGATTTATACGGGGCCGTGGCTGGCGGACGCGAAGCGGTGGTTTTCGCGCTCTGGCTGCCCTGCCTATCAAATCGGTGAAAAATATGTGAATGGCACGCCGATACGGCAGGATTTTCTGGAGAAGGCGCTGGAGTGGATTTCAGGCGGCAAAATCGAGGATTATATGAGTCGTCATCAGCATGACAAGGATGCGGACGAGCTTTGGCAATATTTTCAGGCGGTCATGGATTGGGCGAAGCGCATATTCCCGACATATCGTCCGAAAATGATGAAGGGGCTGGATTGGGGGCGGTTCTACAACGAACACAAGGACGATAAACACAATGCGAAGGAACTGGAAAAACGCATCGCGGAACTGATCGACGATGATGAGGTGGACAGCAAGAAAGGTATTTACGAATATCTTTTGACGGGCAACGAGAAACACTTAAGCCTGCGCGCCTTTGATGAAAAGACCAAGGTGAAGGCGTATGAAAGGCAAAAGGGCGTTTGCTTGATGTGTAAACAATATTTCGAGATCGACGAGATGGAGGCCGACCATATCATTCCGTGGAGTAAGGGTGGAAAGACAGTGCAGGAAAATTGCCAGATGCTCTGCAAGATGGACAACCGGACGAAAAGCGGGATGTAGAAGGGCCTCCCCGAACTCAGCATCTATAAACCCAGATGCATCCGTGTGGCCTGAGACAGGCGCTAGGGTTTGGGGGCGTGTTGCAGGGACGATAGGACCGACTTCGTATGGGCGAGATCTGTTTTCACGGCGTCATAGGCGATGCCGCCTGCGGCAAGGCTGGCGGCGAGTGTGAAGGCGGCTCCCAAGGTTCGGGCGAGGGGACGGGGCGGTTGCGGGCGGGGGCCATCGGAAACTGCAAGGCCGGAAATGCTGGCAGAAAGGCCGACGCCAAGGAGGGCAAGGCTGGCAACGCCGGCGGCGGCGGACAGGGGCGCGAAGGCAACTGCCGCAAGGCCGACGGACCCCGTCGCGGCGACCACAAGGCCGGTCGTCCCGGCGCCATCCGCGAAAGCGGTCATACGGTCAGCCCATTTTGCAGAGGTATCCGGCTGCGGCGGTGTAACGGGATTGGTTTTCTTGTTCATGGTCCTTGCTCCTGCCTGCTGCGCCTCTGTTCAGGCGCAAGGCATAGCACAGGCGGCGGGATTATCTCCAGAAAATTCAAAATCCGCCGCGCCGGACCCCGAATACTTTAATACTTTACGCCGCAGCCATAGGACTTGGTGTTGGGGGTGCGGACGGTGCGTCCGGCGGCGATGTCGTCGAGGGCTTCCTTGACGTAGTTATGCGCGTTTTTGACGGTGGCGTGGCTGACGCTTGGCTGATCGTCGATTCCGCCGGCATAGACGAGGGTGCCGGACGAGTCGATCACGAACATATGCGGCGTCGTTTCCGCGCCGTAGAGATGGCCGATTGCGCCCGCGGAGTCGAGAATCCGCGCGGTTTCGCGGGATTTTTCCTTTTTGATAATGGCGTTGGCTTCCTCCGGCGTGGTGAAGCCCTGCTTGCCCGCGGCGGAGGACACGATGGTCAGCCAGATCACCCCGTTATCGGTGGCTTCCTTTTGCAGCGCCTGCATCGCCCCGGTGTCGTAGTGTTTGCGCACGAACGGGCATTCGTGATTGGTCCATTCCAGTATCACAGTCTTGCCGTTATAGCCGGAGAGCGTGCGGGTTTTCCCCTGACTGTCCGTGCCGGTGCAATCCGGGGCGGCGTCGCCGACGATGGCGGCGGGTTTCGAGGTTTCGGGTTTGTCGACGGCGCTTGAGTCGGCCTTGGCCTGTGGCAGGGTCATCACCAGAGAAAGGGCGGCAAGCAGGACGAGGGCAAGCTGGATCATAACGTATTCTCCCGGTTGGTCGGTTGCGGTGCGGGCCGGGAACGCCCCCGGCTTTATTCAATCGCCCGCGCGACGATGCCGGGCGTCAGGATTTGCGGCAGGACTAAAGGCTCCGGGCGGATTCCCGTGGCCTTGTCCGGCGGGCCGTAGAAAACGTAGAGCGGAACGCCGCTGCGGCCATAGGATTTCAGAAACGCGGTGATTTCCGGATTCATATTGGTCCAGTCGCCCTTCAATGTCACAACATTTTTTGTCCTGAATAAGGCAATCGTTTCGGGGGCGTCGAGAGCCACGCGTTCATTGACCTTGCAGGTGATGCACCAGGCCGCCGTCATATAGACGAAAACCGGATTTTCGCCGGCAAGGTTTTGCGCCAGAAGACTTTCGGAAAATGCGGCGGCGGACAGGCGCGCTTCCGGCGCAGCCTCGGGGCCGGGGATTTGCAGCACGCCCTTGTGCAGGAACGGCGTCGCCGCGAACAGGAGGGCCAGCAGGGCCAGCGCGATGATCGCCGTCCGGCCCGTGCGGTTTTCCGGCCTGTGCATCAACAGCCAGAGCGCAAAGGCAATCGCCACCATGCCGCACAGGGCCCAGAGAATGCCCGCGGGCCCCGTCTGCATGGCAAAGACCCAGACCAGCCACGCGGCGGAGGCGTACATCGGGAAGGCGAGGATCTCCTTGAACTTCACCATCCAGATCCCCGGGCGCGGCAGGGCGCGGATCAGTTTCGGGACAATGCAAAACAGCAGATAGGGCAGGGCAAGGCCAAGCCCCAGCGCCAGAAACACGGCCATGGCGACCGCGCCGGATTGCGTCAGCGCGTAGCCGAGCGCCCCGGCCATGAACGGCGCGGTGCAGGGCGTCGCGACCAGCGTCGCCAGAACGCCGGTGAAGAAGGTTCCGGTCAGTCCGTTTTTCGCGGCAAGGCTTCCCCCCGCATTGGTGAACGCCCCGCCGATCCCGAACAGGCCGGAGAGGTTGAGGCCGATGACGAACAGGAGATAGCAAAGGCCGAGGATGACCAGCGGGTTTTGCAGCTGGAAGCCCCAGCCGATCGCGCTGCCCGCCGCCCGCACCGCCAGCAGCGCGCCGCCGAGCAGGGCGAAGCTGAGCAGGATTCCGGCGGTGTAGGCAAGGCCGCTCGCCAGCAAAGCGCCCTGTCCCTGTTCGCGCAATTGCACCAGTTTGAGCGCCTTGATCGAGAGCACCGGGAACACGCAGGGCATGAGGTTGAGGATCACCCCGCCGAGCAGGGCGAAGAGAACGGCCTGAAGGAAATTGAGGTGGACCTGCGGCGGAACCTGCGCTTCCTGTTGCTGCGGAACCTGCGTTTCCTGCGGCGCTGCTTGCGGCGCGGCGGCGGCAAGGGCCGGGTCGGGGGCGAGGGTCAGCTCCAGCGCGGTGTATTGCCCTTCTTCCGTGCTGTAGGCCAGAAGGACGGGCAGGGAGGATATTTCGGAGAGGTCGCGGGTATCGCGTTCCTGCCGCAGGATCAGGGCGTTTTCGCCCGCGTGGTCGATGCGGGTAGCGGCGCTGTTTTTGACGATGCCCCATTCCACGGGCAGCAGCGTGACGTCGCTGCGCGCGGGTTCGGGGATGACATTGCCGGTGACGGTGACGACCAGATCATCGCCGTCGGTCTTGTAGGTTCCGGTCCCCGCGAACGGTATGGGCAGCAGCGCGCGCGCCGCCGCGATCACGGCGCTGTTGTCCACGGCGGGGCGATCGGGGTCGTTGAGGGAGAGGGTCAGGGTCTTGAATTCGGGGATGCAGATATCCTTGCAGACGAGGATTTCGCTTTTCGCGGCAAGCGTCAGCGGGCCGGAGGGGAGCGGGTCGGGGAGGCTCATCTCCTGAAGCAACGTCACCTGCCCTTCATAGCCGAGATTGACCAGGTTGGCGTAGGGGATGCGGTGCGGCGCTGGCCACTGGACGGGGCCTGCGCGGACGCTTTCGGGCAGGGTCCATGAAAAACGCGGCGTCGCGCCGGAATCGCCGGGGTTGATCCAGTAGGTATGCCAGCCGGGTTCGATGCTCTGGCGGATGGCGACGGGCAGGATCTCCCCGGCGGCGACATGGGTGCGCGCGGGGATCAGCTCGATCCGCACATGCTCCAATTCCGCCCCCTGCTGCGCCAGCGCAAGGCCGGGGATCAGGAAAAGGGCAAGCAGGAAGATCAGGAGATGTTTCATCGGGACAGGTCCGGGGTCGGTCGTTTTCAGGTTATTTTACTATAATGTACCCTGTTTTGCGGATTTGACCAGCATTTGCCGCTCTTGACTCCCGGCCCGGGGCGTGAAGAAATATGCCAGCTTCAAGACAGGGACAATGTCATCATGACCACCGGACAATCCATGAAAATCCAGACCGTATCCGCCCGGCCGCTCTGGCAGCCGTCGCCGGAAAGAATCAAAGATTCGCGCCTCGCCGGATTTATGAAGAAGGCGGAAAGCCGCACGGGAATGCGTTTTCCGGATTATGACGCCCTCTGGCGCTGGAGCGTGGAGGATACGGAAGCGTTCTGGGATCTGGTCTGGGACGAATGCGGGATGATCGGGGAGAAGGGCAAGGTCATTCTCGCCGATAGCGATAAAATGCCGGGGGCGCGGTTTTTCCCGCAGGCGCGGATCAATTATGCCGAAAACCTCCTGCGCCGCCGCGATGACGCTCCGGCCCTCATCTTCCGCGACGAAAAGGGCGCAGAGCGCGTCATCAGCTTCAGCGAACTCCATGACCTGACCAGCCGCTGGGTACAGGCGCTGCGCGCGCTCGGCGTGGAAAAGGGCGACCGGGTCGCCGGGTTCATGCCCAACATGCCGGAGACGATCATCGCCATGCTGGCGGCGACGGCGCTGGGGGCGGTGTGGTCCTCGGCCTCGCCCGATTTCGGGGTGCAGGGACTGCTCGACCGCTTCGGGCAGATCGCGCCGAAAATCCTCATCGCTACCGACGGGTATTACTATAACGGCAAGACGCTCGATTGCCTCGACAAGGTGCGGGCGGTGCAGCCGCAGCTGGGGGGCCTGCAAAAAACCATCATCGTGCCGTTCGTTGCGGAAAACCCCGATCTTTCGGGGCTTCAGGATACGGTCTGCGCGGAGGATATGATCGCGCCTTACGCCGCCGGGGAGATCGCCTTTACCCCCACGGAATTCAACCACCCGCTGTTCATCATGTTTTCCTCCGGAACGACGGGCGTGCCGAAATGCATCGTCCACGGGGCGGGCGGGACGCTGATCCAGCATCTGAAAGAGCATCAGCTGCACTGCGATTCCGGGCCGGGCGACCGGGTGTTCTATTTCACCACCTGCGGGTGGATGATGTGGAACTGGCTGGTCGGGGCGCTGGCCAGCGGCTGCACGCTCCTCCTCTTCGACGGCTCGCCGTTTTTCCCCAGCGGCCATGTGCTGTGGGATTTCGCCGCCCGGCACAAGGCCACGTTCTTCGGCACGTCCGCCAAATATATCGATGCGCTCAAGGCCGGGAATTTCCGGCCCATGGACACGCACGATCTTTCCTCCATACGCACCATCGCCTCGACCGGATCGCCGCTGGTGCATGAGAGCTTCGATTACGTGTACGCCGCGATCAAATCCGACGTGCATCTGGCCTCGATCTCCGGCGGGACGGATATCGTGTCGTGCTTCGTGCTCGGCAATCCGCTCTCGCCCGTCTGGCGCGGGGAGATTCAAGGGCCGGGCCTTGGCATGGCGGTCGATGCGTTCGACGAGGGCGGAAAGCCGATCCCCCCCGGCGCGGGCAGCGGCGAGCTGGTCTGCACCAAACCCTTCCCCTGTATGCCGGTGATGTTCTGGAACGACGAAGACGGGGCCAAATACAAGGGCGCGTATTTCGAGCGTTTCGAGAATGTCTGGTGCCACGGCGACTGGATCGAGCGCACGGCGCATGGCGGCTTTATCATCCATGGCCGCTCCGACGCGACGCTCAACCCCGGCGGCGTGCGCATCGGCACGGCGGAAATCTACCGGCAGGTGGAGCAGATTCCCGAAGTGCTGGAATCCATCGCTGTCGGACAGGACTGGGACAACGACGTGCGCGTCATCCTGTTCGTGCGCATGAAACCGGGCGCGGCCCTTAATGACGACATCCGCGACCGGATCAAAAAACAGATCCGCGCCGGAGCCTCCCCGCGCCACGTCCCGGCCAGAATCATCGAGGTCGCGGACATTCCGCGCACCAAATCCGGCAAGATCACGGAGCTGGCCGTGCGCGACATCATCCATGGCCGCAAGGTCAGGAATGTCGAGGCGCTGGCCAACCCGGACGCGCTCAAGCTGTATGAAGGCCTGCCGGAGCTGCAAAACTGATGCGCGGCTTTTTCGGCGTCGGGGCGGAAGGGATCAGCAAGGGAGCCAATCTCGGCAGCCTCGTGCGCACCGCCCACGCCTTTGGCGGATCGTTTTTCTTCACGCTCGGAACGCCCCTTGATCTCGACGGGGTGCGGGCGTCGGACACCTCGGACGCGTTCGACCATCTGCCGTTCTATGATTTCAGGACGCCGGACGATATGATCCTGCCCGCCGGGGTGGAGCTTGTCGGGGTGGAACTGACGCCGGACGCGATCGACCTGCCGTCCTTCCGCCACCCGGCGCGCGCGGCCTATATCCTCGGGCCGGAAATGGGCAGCCTCTCGCCCGCGATGCAGGAACGCTGCGCCTTTATCGTCAAGATCCCGACGAAATTCTGCGTCAATGTCGGCGTCGCCGGGGCGGTGGTTCTGTATGACCGGATGCTCTCCCTCGGCCGCTTCGCCGCCCGCCCGGTCTGCGCCGGGGGCCCGGTTGACGGCATGCCGACCCCCCTCTGGCAGGCGCGGCGCAAGGCATAGCGCGGCAGGCTTGATTTTTCGCGCGGTTTCAGGCTTTCTATGGGTCAGAGCGCGGGTGTAGCTTAGTGGTAAAGCTCCAGCCTTCCAAGCTGGCTATGTGGGTTCGATTCCCATCACCCGCTCCATTTTCCTCTTCAGTGTCGCATTGATTTACGGATGAGGTGCGAATTCCTCTGTCAATCCCTGTGCCCCCTGTGGTGTCATTCTTTTAAACGCAGAGCACGCGGAGCGACGCGGAGGGCTGGGCGTTCTCACCTGTCATTCCGGCGCCCGTCCTGCCCTCCGGGCTTCGGAGGGCAAGAAGCCGGAATCCAGCGGCCTGACCTGCGCCGGGGTGATGGTGGAAAGAGTTTCAATTGAAGCTGGCCCTATTGATTTCATCATCTGCACAACATACTATAGGACTTTCGCAGAACTCCACTTTGAGGGTGCCTATACGGAGTTCGGGCGGTATCTGGGTTCCAGTTTGCGATTCTTCCATTCCCGGCGAAACGTGCGAATCATAAATCTTCCAGTTACCAGCAAAAACGAAGCAATCTTTTACGAAATGTTGATTACGAAAACTAA
>JACPDM010000094.1:11055-12995 GCA_016184045.1 Micavibrio aeruginosavorus
ACTAAACGGCATCTCCCCTTACCTTCTACAAAAAATTATATTGCCACTGAAAATATAGATTTTCTGCCATTTTTATGAATTTCCGAGTCAGATTGATTCTGATGGCGGTTTTGCATCTTGTTATAAAATTAGGAATGAGGTTGAGCTCGCTTGTTTTTCAGAGTATATTTTCCTCAGGGACTTAGCCCTGAAGGAAATACCAAAGCCGGACAAACATGGCATCTGACCAACTGCATCCCGAACCGTATCAGGTTCAGCACCACCCGTGGAGAGGAACTATGACCCGTGACTTTAATCCAGACATGATGGTTCTGGCGAGGTCGTTAAAGGAAATGACACAGGCGGATCTCGCAACAGCAACCGGAAAGACACAAGCCTACGTATCGAAAATAGAACGCCGCGTTCTCCCCCCTTCGGCGGACTTCATACAGGAAATAATTGAGAAACTGGAGTTCCCCCGATCCTTCTTTTTCCAGCCGGTACACCTCACCGGACTGCCCGCCAGCGTACATCCTATGTATCGTAAGCAGACGACGAAGGCGAAGGTTTTGGAGCGAGTAAACGCGGAGATGAATATCCGAATTTTTCATCTGCGCCTTATGCCTCCGCATCTTTTGCTGCCGCTCATTCAGACTTTTGGAGATATGGCTGAACGAATCCGCACCATAACTTCCTGCCCGAAACAGGCAGCGCGGGAATTCCGCAGAATCCACAATTTAGTTTCCGGGCCCATCGAAGACCTAACACTGATGGCCGAAAAATCGGGCATCATCGTCTTTTATTGCGACTTCGGGGACGAAACAGACGAAGCTGTGGATGGCGTCAGCATGATCGTCCCGGCACTCCCCCCGACTATCTTCCTGAACAAAAAAAGATCAGCAGACCGGATGCGTTTCTCGCTGGCGCATGAAATAGGGCATTTGTTCTTGCACCTTGTTCCTTCCGATACGATGGAGTACGAGGCAAATGACTTTGCTGGCGAACTCCTGATGCCAGAACAAGAAATGAAGACAGTTCTTACCTTGCCGATTTCGCTAAATAAACTGGCAGCATTAAAGCCAACATGGAAGGTCTCTATTGCAGCCCTCCTCATGTGCGCTAAACGGATGGGGATTTTTGAGAGCGAGGCAGAGGTGAGCTTCCTGTTCCGGCAGTTGACCGTGATGGGTTGGCGGAAACAAGAACCGGCGTCGCTCGACTTCCCGCCCGAAAAACCGAACCTGAAAAAAGGACAGGAAAAGGTCGCGATATGCGCCTTAACCTGCCCGAAACCAAACACCCATCGAAGGATGTTAGGTCTTCTTCGCAAACCTGATTCTAGCAAATTCCTTTCGGTGGGCGCAAGTCCTAGCTGACAACCCCTTGTTAGCCAGTCCCCTAATTTGCCCAAATCGAAAGGAATAACATGGGTAGCAAAACTCCCGGGGGCGATCCCCCCGATAGCAAAAAACTCTTTGCTGATAAGGACATCCCGGAGTCCCCGCCGCCGGGAAAAACCCTTATTTGCAGGCCGTACATTACGTTACGTAATGGTCAGCGTATTTTCGCTGCGCAGCGCGGACTCAAGGCTTTTTGCTTCTACGTAAACGCTTAATACCGGAGGGCGGCTCCCTCCGGGGTCGCCCTTCGTTTCCCTCAACAGCCAACACGAAAGGTGAACCATGGCTAGCAAACCCTTCAAAGGGGTACGGAAAGAAAAATAAACCACCGCCGCCTCGGGTTAACGCCTGAGGCGGCGCTTTTTCTTGTTAAACCTTGCGGACTGTTCTTGCCTTGAAAGCCGAGTTTTTTAAATCCTAAAATTTTATCGAACGTGTACACCCGGTTGCATTTCGCGCCTTACAGGCGTTTGATGGACTCGTATCCTTTTTGAAAGGAAGAGGGCCATGCAGATTGTGACGCAGCGTATTTATGGGGAGCACGCGCATACGGGGTACCGG
>JACPDM010000095.1 GCA_016184045.1 Micavibrio aeruginosavorus
GAAGGGCTGCTTCGGGCGAGGGGGGAAGATTTCGCCAGGCGGGGTATGTCAGACGGATCGGAAGAAGAGTGAGAAAACTCAAATGATAAGTCCGATAGGCGTCAACGTTACAAGTGATTCTATCAGAAAAACGGAGTCGCGTATAAGGAATTCACGCGCACATCTGGGGATAACATTTTTGCATGGACATAATTTCGCGGCGCAGAGGAAATCCTCTGCGCCGCGAAATTGTAAATATCGATGCTTTAACGGCTCAGGGTGTTGCGTGCAAAGCGCGCGAGATTGTTCATCTGCGCTTTGATCGCCGTTGCCAGATTGATGTAGCCGTCGACGCAGCCTTCCGCGCACGCATCGGCGCTGGCGAGTCCGTGTTTTGACCGTTGACCTCGTAGATCATCCCGAACACGGCGGCGTTCACATTTTGCGCGCGCATGTCGGCCGTGGAGAGAAAAACGGGATTGTCCGTTGCGTAGGCATCCTTGTGCCCGTCCGAGAAAGATCCTTCGGCCTGACGGAACCCGGCATGCGCCAGACTCCCGTCCTGTTGCCGGAAGCCGCAGAAATAGCGGTCATTGCCATCCATGATTGCGTAACCCAGACCGTATTCGGCGTTCTTCTGCGCCTCGATGGCGGCGACGGCAAAGGCGGTGCGTGCAAACATAGGGCCCTCCTTAAGGAATATGTTGTATTACGCTATGGAATATGACACAGTGATTGCCGCAGTGCAAGAATTTCTTTACATAAAATTAATATTGTGGTAAGGATCTTCACAGCCGCGGTAATCGGCGATTTCTGTGTAGCTTGGAATTCAAGTTCTGCAAAAAAGAACGGGTTCTACGAAGGGGTGTGTGAAATGTATCAGGAAAATCAGGATTTTTCCGCATGCGGTGAATTCGAGGATGCGGCCTGCCAGAAAAAGGCGGTCGCTGTCCAGACCCTGCACGGAGTTCTTCGCGCCATGAAGGAAACCGATTCCGCGGAGCCGGTGACGGCGGTGAAGTTCGGTGATGCGCCGCTGTCCTATCACAACAAGCCCGTCACGCTGGTTCTGGACCATTCGCCAAAGAAATACCGCAAGCTGCTTGACGTGTTCAACCAGCATGCCGCCAGAGGCAGCCTGCCTGCTCTGGCGGAGAAACCCGTCATCCTCGAATGGGGCAATGCCGACGGCATGCGGCTGCCTTTCGTCGAAGTGCAGCAGGGTAGCGAGAGAAAAGCCTTCGTTCACATCAAGGAATACGACCTCCCGGCGGGTGATGTTTCCGGGGCGAGCGCCGCGGCGGAAAAAACCCGCGTTTTTGTCACCGGAACGTGCCTTTTCGGCAAGCACGGCGCGGCCGGAACAACCGATAAGGGAAAAACCCTCTATTTGTGCGACCCGTACCAGATGCGTACGGCGACCCCCGAAGAATACGGGCGTATGGAAACGCTGGATATCATAGAGCATTTCCATGCCTATGAAGTCTTGAGCCCTTTGTCCCGGCATAATGTTCTGGAGATGGTCGGTCCTGACAAGGTTTACTTCAATGTGCCCTATATCCCGTACATTCTGTATGCGAAAGATGCGATCGACAAGGGGTTGATGAATCCCGGCCTGATGGATGAATGGGCCGAAAAACTGGAGCAGCGCATTGCCAATGTCATTGCGTATGAAGAAAAAATCTCCAGCGCCGAGGTGATCCCGGTCGATCCTCTGCTGAAATACAAGGATGCGATTCTGGAGCCCGGCGCGACTGTCGCGCAACTGGCGGACATGATCGCGAAAGACGATCCGTGGTGGGCGAAATATTTTGAGGTGAATCCGCCGGATTCCTTCGCCGCGCTGGGTTACGGATCGTACGTCAAGGTTTACTATGACGCCCTCAATGACGAGAGCGTCGGCGAGCTGTGCGCCGTTGAGGATCAGGTGGAAATGAAAATCCTGCTTGAGCTGAAGCGCCTTGTCGAAAAGAGCGGCTTGCCCAGCCCGGCCGGAGAGAGCAGGGCTGTGGGCTACTATCCGTTCACAGGCGTTCTGTTCCCGGACCCGGACGGAAAGGCCGCGGCTACGTTCCTTTCCGACGTGTGCGGGCGCAAGGATCTGGCCGACGGGATTCTGGATAAGGCTGCCGAAGTCTTTGGCTCCGACCTTGCGGAAAGGGCAAAATTGGCCCTGCGCGGCCCGCGCGGCGAAAACGCGCGTAAGGCCGCCGCCGGAGCGGATGCCAATTTTCATGCCGTGCTGCGCTAGGCGGCTTTAAGGGAAGATGATGCAAAAACTTGACAAGAGCGACCTCGCGGCCCTGCTGAAAGGGGCGTCCATCCTAACCACGGGCGGGGGGCTTTGCTTTGCGGACCAGATGCGCTCGCTCGGCAAATATGCGGAGATGGAAATCGCGCTCTGCGGCCTTGAGGCGTTCGATCCCGAAGATGTTCTGGTGACGGCGGCGGAGGTCGGGCCCGCCGACGCTCCCGAAATCGGGAAGAGCGACGTCCTGCCGCGCATGCTCGATCTGTGGAGGCGGATGACGGGGCAGGCGGCCAAGGGGGTCTATCCGGTCGAGATCGGGCAGGAAATGATCGTCCTTGAAACGGCGTTTCATATGGGCGTTCCGGTCGCCGATTTCGACGCCGCCGGGGGGCGCGCCGTGCCGCTGGTCGATATCAGCAGTTTTTCCCTGATCGGGCTTGATTACTCGCTGGCGCCGATGGTCGTCGCGACGGATCGCGGCGACATCATCGCCGTCGAAACGGACCTGCCGCCGCAGCGTGCGGAAGAAATGCTGCGGACGCTGACGGCCCTGTCGCGGCAGCGGATCGTCTATTTCATCGGCGCACCGGTGAGGGCCGGTGATCTGCAAAAGACGGGGGTTGCCAATGCCTCCCTGACGGCGGCGCTGGCCTATGGCGGAAAGACGGATTATGCGGATCTGGCCGCAGCGCTTTCGCCCGTTCTGACCTTGCATGGCCGCGTCACCGGGCGGGAAGAAATCGACCGCGCGGGGTTCAACTGTTTCCAGGCGACGTTTCGCAACGACGCCGACGGGCAGGATTACCGCCTGTTCATCCTGAACGAGGTGCTGTTCATCAAGGACGCAAGCGGCAAGATCTGCGCCGCCGCGCCGGACAAGATTCTTCTGGTGGATCGGGACGGCCTCAAGGGTCGCTCCAGCGCCGAATTGCTGGAGGGGGCCGCGACGACTCTGATGGTGGTGCGCGCAGACCCGCTGTGGCAGACGCCGCAGGCGCAAAAACTCTTCGGCGCTGACCGCTTCTCGTTCCTTCTGGACGCTGCCTGAGGCCGCTTCAGGCAGCCAGTCTTTGCATTTTCCGCGTTTGCCGGTTCAGCATCGCCCACGCCACCTGCCGGATGATGCGGTAAGGAAGGGACGGCGGCATGAAGCCGCAGGCCTTGAAGATCATGGCAATGGCGCGATCCAGATGCTTTTGTTGGTAAAAGCTGTAGGCGCGGCTCGCATAGGCGCGGTTGCAGGCAACCCTGTCATAGGGCGTCACGCCGTCGTCATTGGCGGCGTAGAAAGCGTAAGACAACTCGTCGTCTTCGGACTCGGCAATCCGCCCCAGCGCGACTTTCATCCGGCCGATCCGCCCCAGATTTTCGCGGGCCAGATAACGGTTGAGCGTGTCATAGAAAAGTTTGTAATGACGGAATTCGTCGGCGGCGATGTGCTTGCAGATTTCCTTCAGTACGTCCGGTTTCGACCATGCAGCGGGCCACCATCTCAGCGCTGCGCGATCCGCGCACGGATTTATCGATATCGCCGGTGAAATGATCGGGCGTATAGCCGGCGCGGAATTTCGCCATGGCTTTGTCCATGCTCCATGACGGATCGATTTTTTCAGCCCACAGGCCAAGGGCCTTTCCGTGCTGGACTTCCTCTACCGCCCAGGACCTGGCCAGCGCCTGAAATTCCGGATCGTTGGCAAAAACCTTGCAGAGGTAATCGGCATAGCTGTCCGCGCCGTATTCGACCAGCGCGGCGGCCTTGATCACCTTGAGAAGATCGGGCGACACTTTGCTCCGGTCGATTTTGTCCCAAGGCAGATCGTCGATCGTCCAGTGTTTATACGGCGTGGTCATGGCGCAGTCCTGCTGGTTGTCTCCGGTGCCCCGGTGGTAGCAGGAATTGCAGGTTTTGCCAAGAAATGGCGGCGTTTAGCCGCACATTCCGTAAGTGTCCGGACCGTCGCCGCCGGGCTTTTTCGGCGGGGGAACCAGTTTCAGCTGCGGCTTCGCCGGGGCCGGGGCGGGTCTGACGGAATCCGGGTGACTCTTTGCGCCGAAGGTCTTGCACAGGCTTTCGACCGCATCATAGGCGCAGCTGCTGCGCGCGAAGATCACGACTTTGTCGGCATCGGCGACGGGCATCGCGGCGCATTGCTGGCTGGCGTGGTAATCGAAATCGCCCCGGCTTTCATCCAGCGTGTCGAAATCGGGTTCATGGCTTTCAACGCCGGCGCTGCGGTCGGGATCGACGAAGGCGACGTTTCCGGCGTGAAACACCGCTTCCCGCAGCTGCGCCGCCCTTGTGAACACATAGGCCGGGCTGCCGTCCAGCATCACGCGGTGGGCGGTTTTCCCGGTTTCGGTCGGTGGCAGGGCAGGGGTCGGGATGGCGGGGTCTTTTTTTCTGAATGTAAACATCGTCTGGTCCTCTATAATTGTCTCGTTAAACCGTTTGTCCGATTGCAGGGCCGTCTTGCGGTCCTGAAGTCATTTCTGGCAGATGTGATTTGAGAAAACGGGGATATATGGCGCTATGCGCCAAGAATAAGAAGAGCGATAAGAATGGTCGCGGTTCCGTTTGTCATGGGGAATATGTAATGCTTTCCGGCGGCTTGGCGCAAGAAAAAACAGCAATCGGAAAGAAAAAGGCAGCCATGTAAAATTTTCATGGTTTCCTTCCCCGTTATCTGCAATAAAATTACAAAAACGCGGCCATCGAATAATTTGACATAATTCAAAATAAGGCCTAGGCTGCGTCATAACAACAGAAAAACAGGAGGAACGGGAAATGGCACTGGTCGCCGCTATTGCAGCCTATATCGACGCGATTGCCGATGCCGACGAGGGCGTCGCCGACAGCACCCTTCAGCAGGAAGATCAGGAGCGCGTGAGCGCCTTCCTCACGGTCGCCCTTTTGTCCCTGCCCCCCGTGCAGCGCAAGGTGCTGCAGGGACTTTACGGCGTCGATGAGAATCCCAAAACCGTGCCGCAACTGGCTGCCGCTTTCCGCATGAGCGCCGAAGAAGTGACGGAGCATCACGATCAGGCCCTGTTCCGCCTGCGCCGTTTCTTCTGCGAAAATCGCCCTGCCCCCCGGGCGGACCTGCGCGCCCCTTAAAAAGAAAAAACCCCGCCGGATAAAGCGGGGTTTTTCATCTGTCAGTTTCTTTCTATTCCGCTGCGGTCGCGGCCATATCGTCCGGCTTGCCGTAGGTTCCGGCGAAAACGTCGTCAGAGAATACGTCTTCCCACGCGCCTTGCGTCGAGGCTTTGGAGTATTCCGTGGCGCGGTTTTCAAAGAAGTTGGTGTGCTCCGCCCCGTTCAGCATCTGGTCCATCCACGGCAGCGGGTTCTTTTCGATGCCGAAAGCCGGGGACAGGTTGAGCTGTTGCAGACGGCGGTCGCCGATATAGCGGATGTAGTTTTTCACTTCCTGCGGGGTCAGGCCCTCAACCTCGCCCATCTCGAAGGCAAGGTCGATGAATTTGTCTTCGAAGCCGACGATGGTCTTGCAGCAATCGGTGATTTCGCGTTTCAGGTCGGCGTCCCAGATATCCGGGTTTTCGGCGATGAAGGCGTTGAACAGCTTGATCATGGACAGGCAGTGCAGGGTTTCGTCGCGCACCGACCACGTAATGATCTGGCCCATGCCCTTCATCTTGTTGAAGCGCGGGAAGTTCATCAGGATCGCGAAGGAGGCGAAGAGTTGCAGGCCTTCGGTGAAGGCGCCGAACATGGCCATGGTCTTGGCGATGTCGCGGCGGGACGCCATCGAGGCGTTCTGCATATAGTCGAACTTGTCCTTCATTTCCTTGTACTGCATGAAGGCGGAATATTCGATCTCCGGCATGCCGAGCGTATCGAGCAGGTGCGAGTAGGCGGCAATATGCACGGTTTCGATGTTGGAGAAGGCGGAGAGCATCATCTGCACCTCGACCGGGCCGAAAACCTGACTGTAATGCTTCATGTAGCAGTTATTGACCTCGACATCCGACTGGGTGAAGAAGCGGAAGATCTGCGTCATCAGGTTCTTTTCCGCCGGGGTCATGGTTTTTTTCCAGTCGCGCACATCCTCGGCCAGCGGCACTTCCTCCGGAATCCAGTGAATGCGCTGCTGCGTCAGCCACGCCTCGTAGCACCACGGATAGAGGAACGGCTTGTAGACATGGCGCTCCTGCAGCAAAGGCGAGTTCGAGCTGGTAACATCGTCAAGGACGGCTTTGGTGGACATGAGGGGCTACTCCATCTGGCAAAAAGAGGATCTGACATTGACTCATAAGGAAATCCGCCTGTGAGTCCGAGTCTTTTCAAGGATTCATCCACAGCGGCGGACGGGAAGGATGGGCAACATATGGGAATTATTGCGAATCATTCTCAATAACAATATATAGGTATTTTTTAACGCTGAAAATACCATCTATAGTATATTTACAGTTATTTTGCGGCTTTGGTTTTCTGGAAATTTTCAGGGCATGGGCCGAGTCGTATCCACGGCGTGCCAAAAGCGCCCGGATACCTGAAAGCACAGCCATCGATCATCTTGCCCCCACCGTCGGCAGCGAGGGGATAGGGAACCGTGCTCGTGGGGTTTCCGGCGGCATGCTCTTCGTAGGAGGATGTTGTGATCGAAGGCTCTGCCCGGTCAAGCGCCATATTGCCGTAAAAATAGAAGGCGCTTGCGGCCAGCAGGATCAAAGGGGCATCAGGGATCACCCTCTTGGGCATTTGTTTCCAGTTGCGGTCAGCCAGAAGCGGCAAAAACAGGGCTAGAAAAAGCGCCCCCATGTAGTAGGGATTGAGGGACATATTAAAAATATCAGGAAAGTTCCTGTTCAGAAGCGAATCGCGCACCAGCCACATAAGTAAAAGGAAACCCCAGCCGGAAACGATCAAAAAGGGAGAGGATGTTCTCTTCTCCAAGCCTGCAGGCGGCTCTGTCAGCAGGATAGGGCATCTATAAATAACGACGACTCCGGCGATAGTTAGAATTGCCAATATGATGACGATATTATCGGTCAGCGGCGGCAGGTAGGCATTCGGCAATAGATAAAGAAGAACGAGGGCGACTATAAAGAAATAACGAAATCCATTCAGGAATCGTACGGCGAGTGACATGTTTCTGATACGCTCATCTCGCGTCTTGCCGAGGGTTTCGGTGTGGGCAACGGCGTTGTAATATGCCTCTTTGCGCTGTGCCCCCAAATCCGGAAAGGATTTGTACCAGTTGTGAAAGACAGCATCGCATTTGAGATATTTAAAGTTCACTGAGCAGCAGCGGCTTTAGCGATGATCTTGAGGGGACAAGCTTGATGCTATCGCGCTCACTCCACCAGGAACGACAATCGCACCATCCGGCAATGTCCTGGCGTTGCAGGGAATGTCGTCTGAAATTTCTGGTTATGGTGATGGCATCGGGGGTCAGCCAAATCTCGCTTTTATGAAGCATGCAGAAAGCCACGATGAATCCGGCAGCAATGCCGATTGCCGAAAAGAAGATCACATCGTCATTGCGTGACCCTTGTGACAGACCATATAGAAGGACAACTGTACCCACAAAAACGCAAGCGATAACCACAACGAAGCCGACCCACCAATCAAATTTGGGTGTCGTATAGGTATAGTGTCGCGGATAATCGGCAGGATTAAAAACGGGCGTACTCGCTGGATTTTCCATGCCCCGATTATCCCACGGAAAGATGGCGGCTAACAACGAATACCGGGATGCGGCGGCGCTCACGTTTTACATAGAATGTGGGTGCGGGGGCTTTTTTGTGCTTTGCATCAAAATCGGCTAGGTTGGCGGTGTCTTCTACAGCCATAGGAGGTTTGCATGCTCAAGCTGCCGTTCCTGAAACCCAAGGAAAACAAGTTCTGCGTTTTGCTGGAAGGCCTCTCGGCGCAGGCGCTCGATTGCGCCCGCCACTTAAAGACCTTCATTGAGAATACGGACGCGGCCAGACAGGCGGAAGCGGGCAGGGCCATCGATGCCTCCCGTGCCCGGTCCAAGGAACTGACGGGCCAGATCACGGCAGAGCTTTGCCGCACATTCATCACACCGTTCGATCGCGAGGACATTCAGGATATCGCCGCCGATCTGTACCGCATTCCCAAGACGATCCAGAAAATCAAGGAACGCCTTTCGATGCATGGAATCAGCAGCGTGAAGGGTGATTTTTCGCTGCAGACAGACCTGATCGTTCTGGAAGCCGAGGCGATGGAAGAAATGATGCGCGAACTGACCCGCGGCCATGACAACGAACGCGTCATCGCCAAGGCCGAGCAACTGCAAGAGCTGGAGAATCGCGGCGACGAGATTCTGGGCGATTTGCTGGTGGCGCTGTTCCGCGATAACGCCGATGCGCGCGATCTGATCCTGCGCAAGGATATTTACGACATGCTGGAGAGGGTGATCGACCGCTATCGCGACGCTGCCGGGGTGGCGCTGCAGATCGTGTTGAAACACAGCTAAGAGGCAAGATCATATGGATCCAACCTTCCTGCTTCTGGTTCTGGTCGTGCTGCTGACGCTGGGTTTCGATTTCGTCAACGGTTTCCACGATTCAGCCAACGCCATCGCCACGGTCGTTTCAACCCGTGTCCTGAGCCCGCTGGTCGCCGTTGTCTATGCCGGTATCCTGAATTTCGCTGGCGCGCTTCTGGGCACCGAAGTGGCGGCCACCATCGGCAGCGGTCTGGTCGATGTCGGAACCATCACGCTTCAGACGATTCTCTGCACGGTTCTGGCGGCCATCATCTGGAACCTGATCACATGGTATAAGGGCTTGCCCACCAGCTCCTCGCACGCGATTATCGGTTCATTGCTGGGGGCCGCATGGTTTTCGACGACAACGCCCGGCCATGACAATATCCATTTCGACAAACTGCTGAACAAAGTGATCTATCCGATGCTCAGCTCGCCCGTGCTGGGGGTCATCATCGGTTTCATGGTCATGACCGTTTTGACATGGCTGATCTATAAAATGTCCCCGGCGCGCATCAGCCGGATATTCGGCAAGCTGCAGATCCTGTCGGCCGGTTTCATGGCCATCACGCACGGTCTGAACGATGCGCAGAAATCGATGGGCATCATTTCTCTCGCGCTGATCGTGGTTTATCCGCAGGATGCCTTTACCGTTCCGCTCTGGGTGAAAATCACCTGCGCGCTCGCCATGGGGGGCCGAAACCACGGCGTCGCTGATTATCGGCGGAGCTTCGCATTTCGGCATTCCGGTCAGCACGACGCAGGTGATTACCACCGCGATCATGGGGGTCGGCGCGACGCGGCGGCTCTCGGCCGTGCGCTGGGGCGTGGTCGGCAACATCGTCTGGGCATGGGTTCTGACCCTGCCCATGACGTTCATGCTGGCGGCCTGCCTGATGCTGGCCGTCAAGGCTTTTCTCTAGGGGCGCAGTTTCGCCGCGTCTTTGGTGTCGTGGCGCAGGATATTGCGCACCCCGCCGCCCGCTTGCAGATAATTCCCCGCGCCGTCCGGCAGGACGCCGAGTCTATCCAGTTTTTCCGAGAACACGGCGCTCGGGATCGGCAAAGGCAGGGCGGCTTCCAGCGGCGTGCGCGGCTGGTTGCAGGTTGCTTGCGTATGTCTATAGAACGTGCGGCCCATCAGGGTGATGGCTTCGCCCTGTTCGTCCGCGTTGGCGTTGGCTGTGTTGTGCCGTTTCTTCTGTTCCTGACGCTGCTTTTGATCTTCCAGCGCCCATTTATTTTTGAGCTCGTCCCGCGCTTGCTGCATCCCCCAGCGCATATTGCCCTGCCCCTGATAGGAGTAGAGGATCGGCTTGTTGTCGTGCCAGGCGCGAAACACCGCGCGCGTGGCGTCGGCGGTGCTGCCGCCGTTCTTCACGGCATCGGAAAAAGCCTGATACAGGCCGGAAAAGCAAAAATCGCCTTGAATGAAACTGGACGGCTCCTTGCGCATGTCCCATGGCACGGTATAGCCGGCCTCTTTCATCTCCCACTGCACCAGAAGATTGATCGCTTCGGCGTCGGCCTCGGAGGCATAGGTCGTGGAGCGCGATTCCTCAAGGCTGCCATAGCGGATGGCCTGAAACTCCGTGTCCTGTTCGGAGTGACGCAGTTCATGAATCGCGGCGGAAATCTGTTTCCCCTCCGGGATCGGTTCGTCGTACATATGCGTGTTGATGACCAGAACGCCGCGCCCCCATGAGTAATAGGCGTAAGGCGGGAATTTGTCCTTCATCTTTTCAAAGCAGATCCAGAGCGGGCGATGCCCGTTATTCTCGGCGAAGGATTCACCCCTCTTCAGCATCGCCGCCCCGGTCGCGGATTTGGACAGCAGGCCGCGGAAGTGCTGGATTTGCGCTTCCGTTGCGGGGTTTTCCGCGCCGCCGGTGATCGGGCCGCAAATCTCGTTGGCGTTGCGGAAAACATTGGCGATGCTTTCCGGCACGCCGGCCAGAGGATCGGCGGGCACCGGCGTCGGCGGTGGCCCGCTGGTGGCGCATCCCGTCAGGACGAGGGCGAGGGCTGTTGCGGACAAAAATGATCCGGTCGCCATGCGGCGCTGTGTGGGCATTGGCAAGTTCCTCCCGATGAAACCTTGTTGTTTATTGTTTCCAGAACCATGGCCCGGGGGCGGCACGGTGTCAACAAATTCCGCCCCAAATCCCGCCTCGTGATAAGCGCTTTGTTTTCCCTGCCGTTTGGCCTAATCTCAAAAAAAATCAAAAGCCATGAACAAGGAGATTCTAATGTACACCCTCTATTACAAGCCCGGGGCTTGCTCCATGGCGGTGCATGTGGTTCTGAACGAACTCGGCATCCCGTTCGAGGCTGTGCGGCAGGATGACCTGAAAGCGCCCGATTTCCTCAAACTCAATCCGCGCGGCCAGGTGCCGCTGTTGCTGATCGACGGCGAACCGGTCAAGGAAGGGGCGGCGATGATCGTCTACCTTCTGGATATGCACAATTCCCCCTTGCTGCCCAAATACGGCGTGGCGCGGGCGAAGGCGCTGGAATGGCTGATGTGGTGCAATGCGTCATTGTATCCGGCCGCCGCACGGATGTTCTGGCTGAACCGGCAGACGCTGGACGAGGCCGCCCGGGCGGAGCTGAGCAAGTCGATCGTGGCGCAGGTCCAGTCTCTGTGGGACGAGGCTGATGCGCGCCTTGCCCAGACGCGCTATCTGGCCGGGGATCAGGTCACGGCGGCGGATATCCTGCTGACGGTGATCGCCAACTGGGGCCTGCCGGTCACGCTGGGCGACAATGTCAAACGCGTCCTGCGCGAGATTATCGCCCGCCCGTCCTACCGGGCGGCCCTCAACACCGAAAAAGTGGAGTACAAGGCGGTCGCCTAGCCGCCTTTCACTGTCATCAATTCCTTAAAAAACAGGAACCCCGCCATTCCGGAGAACGCGGGGTTCCAAACAGACTTCCTGTGTCGGCATTATCCGTCGCAGGTCGAAGGGACTCTCTCAGCCTTTCTTGCGAAAAGCACCCCTGCTGCACCTTATCCAACAACCGGGACGCGCCGGGGTTCCCTGACAGGGTTACTGGCAGGCGAGGCATTCCTCGTATTTGTTTTCTTCCTTGGGCCGGGCCTGAAGTTCGGGCTCGCGATTGCCTTCGATCTGCGGGCTGGCCGAGTCTTTCGAGCGCTGCCAGCTGGCGTGGGATTCCGCGCGCTGGATCGATTTTGAGCGGCAGTAATACAGGCTCTTCACGCCCTTTTTCCACGCTTCGAAATGGATGCCGTGCAGGTCGCGCTTGTGGACGTTGGCCGGCAGGAAGACGTTGAGCGACTGCGCCTGGCAGACATAGGGCGTGCGGTCCGCGGCGTGCTCGATCAGCCAGCGCTGGTCGATTTCGAACGCAGTCTTGAAGACGTCCTTTTCGTCCTGCGTCAGGAAGTCGAGGTGCTGGACCGATCCTTCATTGGTGAAGATGGACGACCAGACGTCTTCCGTATTGCGGCCCTTTTGCTCCAGCAGGGTTTCAAGATGCTTGTTCTTGACGGCGAAGGAGCCGGACAGGGTTTTGTGGGTATAGGCGTTGGCGGCGTTCGGCTCGATGCCGGGGGAGGCGCCGCCGGTGATGATCGAGATCGATGCCGTCGGGGCAATTGCCATCTTGTTGGAAAAGCGCTCCATGATGCCGTAATCGGCGGCATCGGGGCAGGCGCCGCGCTCATGCGCCAGCTTGACGGAGGAATCGTCCACCTGACGCTTGACGTGCTGGAACATGCGGCGGTTCCACACCTTGGCCATCACCGATTCCATCGGGATCATCTTGCCCTGCAGGAAGGAGTGGAAGCCCATCACGCCAAGCCCGACCGAACGCTCGCGCATCGCCGAATATTTGGCGCGCTTCATGGAATCGGGGGCCTTGTCGATAAAATCGGTCAGGACGTTGTCGAGGAAACGCATGACGTCTTCGATAAAGGTTGGATGGTCCTGCCACTCCTCAAAGAGTTCAAGATTGAGGGAGGACAGGCAGCATACGGCCGTGCGGTCGTTGCCGAGGTGGTCCTTGCCGGTCGGCAGGGTGATCTCCGAGCAGAGATTGGACATTTTCACGTTCATCCCGGCCATTTTGTGGTGCGCCGGAATGGCGTCGTTCACATGATCGATGAACAGGATATAGGGCTCGCCGGTTTCGATGCGGGCGGTCAGGATGCGAATCCACAAATCGCGCGCCTTGACCCGGCTGACGACATGACCGTCTTTCGGGGATTTCAGCGCCCATTCCTCGCCGTTCTCGACCGCCTTCATGAACGCGTTCGGGATGACGACGGCGTTGTGCAGGTTCAGCGCCTTGCGGTTCGGATCGCCGCCGGTGGGGCGGCGGATCTCGATGAATTCCTCGATCTCCGGGTGCGATACCGGCAGGTAGATGGCGGCCGAGCCGCGGCGCAGGGAGCCTTGCGAGATCGCCTGCGTCAGGGAATCCTGCACCTTGACGAAGGGAACGATGCCCGAGGTCTTGCCGTTGCGGCCGACCTTCTCGCCGATGGAGCGGACATTGCCCCAGTAAGACCCGATGCCGCCGCCAAGGCTGGCCAGCCAGACATTCTCGTTCCACAGATCGACGATCCCTTCGAGCGAATCCCCGGATTCGTTGAGGAAGCAGGAAATCGGCAGGCCGCGATTGGTTCCGCCATTGGAGAGGATCGGCGTCGCCGGCATGAACCAGAGCTTGGAGATATAGTCGTAGATGCGCTGGGCATGGGCCGAGTCGTCGCCGTAATACATGGCGACGCGGGCGAACAGGTCCTGAAACGATTCCTCGGGCAGGAGGTAGCGGTCCATCAGGGTCGCCTTGCCGAAATCCGTCAGATTGGCATCGCGGGAACGATCGATCTGGACGCGCGGGCCGCGCTCTACCTGGGCAACGTCAAACATGGGTGTTCTACTCCTGTAGAGGTTTTCATAAATATAGGGTCCGGCACACGCTTTGGCAGACGCAACCGCGCCTTGGCCGGAGAGTTGTTCTGGGTGCGGATTGTGGGGGCAAACACAATCCATAGAGGTCTTCACTGCTCAACCCTACAACATGTCGTGGGTGTTCCCAAGATGAGAAAATTCCTAACCGCTTCATCCGGGGCTTCGTTCGCGGGACTTAAGGGGCGGAAGGAATTGAAAAAATCACCCCTGTCCCCGTTCTTGTCCCCATGCAAATTCGCAACGACGTTTCAGGATTACAGAAAGAATTGCGGGTGTTTCGACCCGTTTTCCAGTCTAGGGCAACCTCATAAATTATCCAATAAGGCTCCTGTTTTTATCACCAGATTTCTCAAAAAGGCCGGAATTCCGGGCTGTTGCGGGCGATTCGAATCACCCGCGAATCACCCCCTCGCTTCATGCGCTTTCAGGGTCGCGGCCCGGCCCCGGCGCTGCGGGCGAGGAAAAAGGCGATCGCTTCCGGCGAGTAGCCGAAAAGCTGGCCGATCCGGGCATGATCGGCGGGGCTGTGCGGGGCCCGGTACTGGCCGTCCGGCCCGGCATCGGCGTCGAGGCGGCGGTAGATGGCCATGACCTCTTCCATCGCGGCCCGCGATTCCGGGCGGCAATAGAAAATCCGCCGGGCGATGGCGGATTGGAAATGCGCCCGCAGGACTATCCCCTGGGCGGCGGCGGCGTCCAGCCTGCGGATCTGCTCTTCTTTCCTGGGGTTGGCCCCGAGCAAGGTAAACATCGCGACGGGTTTGCGCCCGGCCAAAAGCAGTACGTCCTCACAGCCTTCATGCGGCGCGAACAGGTTTTCTGTCATTATGAAATCTCCAGATTTTCTGGATTATGGACAAAGCGCCGGGATAAGGCAAATTTAACATTCCGGCGGCTAAACTGGGGCTGGACGGGCCGGGTGAATTCGATTAATGGCCTGTTATCGCTTCTTTTTTCAAAAAGGCCGCCGTCATGCCCGCAGCCCCCCAACCGCAACTGATCCGCAACCGCCAGACCAAGATTCTGGCGACTCTCGGCCCCGCTTCGGCAACGCCGGAGATGATCGAAAAACTCTTTCTGGCCGGGGTCGATAATTTTCGTCTCAATTTCAGCCACGGCGCGCATGACGACCATGCCGCCCGCGTGAAGATGATCCGCGCGATCGAGGAAAAATACCGCCGCCCCATCGGCATCGTCGCCGACATGCAGGGTCCGAAACTGCGCGTCGGGAAATTCAGGGACGGGTCGATTGCGCTCACGCCCGGCATGGTCATCCGCCTTGACCTCGACAAGACCGAAGGCGATGCCTCCCGCGTCAACCTGCCGCACCCCGAGATCATCGCGACGCTGGAGCCGGGGGCGTTTATCCTCTGCGACGACGGCAAGGTGCGGATGAAGATCGTCGGCAAGGGCAAGGATTATCTGGATGCCGAAGTGGTCAGCGGCACCAAGCTCTCCAACAACAAGGGCGTCAATGTCCCCGGCGTGGTGCTGCCGATCGCG
>JACPDM010000003.1 GCA_016184045.1 Micavibrio aeruginosavorus
CGATTGCGCCCGGGTGGTAACCGGAAGCAGGACACCGGCAAGAAGCAGTGCAAGGATGATCCTGAGCATCGTTATCATCAGGGCTGGCTCTTGACGCCGAGGTTAAACGTTGCCGCTGTGACCTGACTGCTCGTCCAGGCTGCACTCGTATTCGGGTTGGTGTTCCAGACATAGCTGAAATTCTCATAACCCAGCTCTAGCGGGATGTCGCTTGGCGATGTGTAATCAACGCCGCCTGTGCGCAGGGAGAACCGGAAATTCTGCGGCCCCGTCGTACTTCTTAACAACCGCCCCGATTGCACGACTGCCTGAACCGCCCAGTTTGACGACACGGGCAGAGTCGCCGGAACCGTAAACTGGGCGAGTTGCCCGGCGGTGCTTGAACTGATGAGATTCAGTTCGCTAAGGATGTTCTCATTGATATCGCTGACCGCCCCGGTCCAGGCCATAGTATTGCCGTTTGCGACCGGCGCGCGCGTCAGCAATCTCATAAGCCTTGAATCGGTCGTTGAAACAATAACCTGGCTATAGAATGTCGTGGAACTAGTCTGACAACTTCCCAACTTGATCTGGGCCAGCGATGTCTGCCCGTCTGTCGTAACATCGCCGGAATAGGTGCCGATCTGATTTCCGTTCATGTAAATCGTGATCTCCCCGGCAGCGGCGTAATTGATAAAGACATCGTAAGTATGCTGCGGATTCATATCAATATTGCCGGTGGAGGTGCCTAGCAGCGTGACCGTGCCGGCGGCATCTCTTTTGTTAATGCTGATCAGGGGCGTTGCCGAGGCCGTCGTCGGACGGAGAATGAGCCTGTCAACACCGGCGCTGTCCGTAAACTTGATCCAGTCCTTGTTTGCATCGCAAGCGCCACCACTATCCAGGATGTGCCGGAAACGCACCCAGAAGAGCGATGAGTTTGCGAAAACGCCTGTTTTCAAGAACTCGCTTGCTGTATTGGGTGCAACGCCCTGCCGGGAAAATGTGTTGTCAAAATAAGTTGTGTTGCTGGTGCCTTTAATTCCACCCACGCCTTCAATCGTAAAGTCCATTTCCTCCCCGCCTGCCCACAGGATAGCTGCCGAAGCTGAATGCGCCCCAAGGAGCGTCGCGCAAAGGAAAGTGGCGACGAATAAATGTTTTAGAAAACCGTTCATCATCAGGCTCCTTGTTATAGTTTTATCCCGGCAAGGGTGATCGCAATATCGGCCAGCGCGGCATCGGCGGCAGCCGGAAAAACATATTCCACCAGGTCGCCCGCCGCGAAACTGATCGCCGCTGAAAATGTGAATGTGCAGGTCTTGGACGCGGCCGCCCATACGGCAGTGCCGATGGCGGTTGTCGATGCGCCGCTGATCTTGTTGAGGGTGACGGTTGTGGAGGCGCTGGCGGCGGTCTTGGCGACGCATTGCGAATTCGTCAGGTTCACCGGCAACTGCACCGCGCGCGGAATGACAATCCGGATAATCGAACTGTTATTGGGCGTGCCGGGCATGAACGCAGCGATGTCATAAACGCCGCTGCTGCTGCCGCCAATATTCGCCCAGCTTGTGCCGTTGCACCACTGGACCACGCCGCTGCTGTACCGGATTCCGCCCGCCCAGGTCGCGCTGCACGCCAACGCGGTGGTGCCAAGAATCAAAGGCTGCTGCACCCATGTTCCGCCGGAGCATGCATATAAGGCATTATTGACGGCGCTCTGCTGCGCCTGAAAGCCTTCCTCGTTAATCATCCCCGTACAGGCTCCGCCGCCGCCGACGGGCGGGAACTGCGCCAGAGCCGGGGTGGCGCAGATCAAAAAACAGGCCAGCACAAAGAACAGAGCAGCGTATTTCATCGCATCCCCCATAGCAAAAACGGTCACCAGATTTCTCTGGCGACCGGGGATTGGAAACCGTTGAATTAGAAACGGCGTGACGGTCTTTTTGACCGAAGCCATTGGACATACACCGTCACTCCCCGGTCAAAAACCGAGAAGTGACATCCTTGGCACTACCTTTGTTAAGGACAGCACCAATCACGGCTGATGCCAGCCGCTAATTCCAAGGGGTTTCCACGCCCCGGGCCGCTCCTGCGAACGACCTTTCTAAACGATATCAGGAACGGCTTAAGAATCAATCAATATTTGTATCCGCAGACACGGGAACCCGGATATAGACCCTGTCAAATCAGATAGCGCATCGCGAACCCGCGCCTAAACCCGCGGCAGCAGCGACGCCGCCGGGCTGTCTTTGGGCAGGCAGTGGGCGATGATTTTGGCGTCGTGCAGATGATAGCGCCCGAACAGGGAGCGGCGCGGGAAGGAAACCGCCCATGCGCCGCGGTCAATACGCTCGCCGAAAAACGCCGCGCTCTGGAATCCGGCGCGGATCGTGCCGTCCTGCCCGGGGTTTTTGTGCCTCTCGATCAGAAGCGGCAGGCGCAGCGTCGTTCCCCCCGGGCTTTTCAAATCGGCGTAAAGCGGCACATCGTTTTCCGCTCTTGCGCCGGAGCGGTCAGTGCGAAAGCTGAGGAGAAGCGCGACATTGACAACCGGTCCGGAGGCATCCGGCGTTTCCAGCCGCGCCCCGCCCTGCGCGGCGACGGTCATGGCCTGAGCGCCCGTTCCCGCCGCCGCGACCTGTTTCAGCCGCAGCGCCAGCGGCGCATCGTCAAGAAAACCGAAACCGGAACGAGCCATGTCGAAAACAAGTCCGGCGCGGTTGCGGATCAAATCCCCGCCGCGCGGCTTGTTATCCTGCGCCGCCATCAGGACGGCGGGAAGAATGTCATAGGGCGTCATCCCGGCAAGATCGGCGCTATGATGCATGATCATCGCTCCGGCATGCGGTGTCGCGAACGATGTTCCGAAGATATTTCGCACAACGGCGCCCGCACGCTCCGAAGCCATCGCCGGGCTGCATCCATAGCCCCTTTGCCGCACGTGGTTGAAGAAATCGTCAAGCTCCTTCTGCGACGGATAAAACCTGAACCCGTAGCCGGGATCGAGATGGAAAGGATGACTGCAAAGGAAAGCAGGGCCGGAGGCCTGCGATTCCGCCTGCGGGGTTCCGTCCCTTTTAGCCTCGCCGACGCGGATATAGCCTGGCAGGCTGTGGAGCATAGACAGGCTGTCATGGGCGCGCCGCGCCCTCCAGTCCGCGCCGTGGTTGCCGACGGCGCGGAGGACCAGCGTCTTATCCGCCGCAACCGCGTCCGCCGCGGGGGAATCGTGATTGTCCCGGTAACTGGTGCTGATGGTGATCAGCCGGACCGCCGGATGCGCCGCCGCCGCCCTGAAAATATCGGTGAGCGCCGCAGGGGAATCGAGCAGGCCGCAATCCCAGCCCCGCGCTTCCGCCGCCAGCGGACGGCGCAGGATTTCGGCGCAAAGCTGCCCGTGGCGCCGGATCTGCCCGCCCTCCAGCCACAGCCCGCTCTGGTATTCCATATGCAGGGCGACCGGGCGGGCATGGTCCGGGGCGCGGAGAAGCGCGCGCAGGCGCGGATCGGTAAAATAGTTGATTTCCATGATTTTAGCCCCCTGTCCGGACTATATTTTTCAAAAAACTATCCTAAAGCGCAATTTATGGCAATTATTTCCCTGAAACGACCCTAACCCCCTTTACCAATTCGTAAATCTCCGCTGCCAGACTGGTGTTAGGATTGCCGAGGTCAATACCGTGACATGTCTGACGAAAAGCTGAAACAGCAGCGGGACCGCTTTCTTGCGTTCTCCTTCGCTTCCGCCGACCTTTTCATCGAGGTTGACGCGAACAGCCATATCAGCTTCGCGCTGGGGGCCGCGCGCAGCCTGACCGGCATCAACGAAAAAAGCATCATGGGCCAGCCCTGGCTCGATCTGTTCGCGCCTGCGGATCGCACGACGGTTGCGGGCATGAAAACCCGCGCGAAAATCGCCAGCCGCTGCGGCCCCTATCTGGTCAAGCTGGATGAAGCGCTCGGCGACGGACGGCAAGCCATCGTGACCGGAATCAAAATGCCGGGCAGCGAGAATTTCTATCTGACCATCGGCTTTACCAATGTGCTGATGGCCAAATACGCCCAAAGCGTACAGGCCGACGACGAACAGGTGCTGATGGACAAGGATACGTTCTTGCAGGCCGCGAAGGAAGCGCTCGACCTCGCCCGCTCTCTCGGGCAGGAACTCGATCTGACGCTGATCGACATCGACAATCTCGACGAAGTGAAAAAGCGCCTTGGCGACGATAAATGGGAGTCGTTCTCGAGCGCGATCACGCACCTTCTCAATTCGAAATCCGTCGATGGCCGCGCCGCCGCCGAGGTGAAGGAAGGCCGCTACAGCGTCATCCACGACCGCAGCATCAATTCCGAAACCCTGAAAGAGGAAATCTCGCGCCTTGCGCTGGAAAACGACCCGGATGGAAAAGGATTCAATGTAGAAAGCAAGACCGTGTCCGCCGACCTTTCCTCTTTAAGCGAACGCGACACGACCAAGGCGCTGATCTATACGATCAACGAATTCGAGCGCAAGGGAACGTCGCTGACCATCGAAAGCCTGAACTCCGGCTTCAAAACCTATGTCAGCGCCAACGCGCAAAAAATCCTGCAATTCAAAACCATGGTTGAACAGCTCAATTTCGATCTGCACTTCCAGCCGATCGTCGATCTGGACAGCGGCGACGTCGCGCATTTTGAAATGCTCTCCCGCTTCAAGGATCAGGGCTCGACGCAGGAATGGATCATCTTCGGCGAGGATATCGGCATGGCCGCCGATTTCGACATCGCCGTCTGTGAACGCGCCATCAATTATCTGCTTTACAAATCGCAGGGCCACCGCACCAAATTCGCCATCAACCTGTCCGGTCAATCGATCCAGAATGAACAATTCTTTAAAACTTTGCATGCTAAACTGGCCTTAAACAAAAATCTGGCGGAACGAGTCATTTTCGAGATCACCGAATCGACCACGATTCAGGACCTCGATATGGTCAATCACTTCGTCAAGATTCTCCAGAATGACGGCTACAAGGTCTGCTTGGACGATTTCGGCGCCGGTTCGGCGTCGTTCCAGTACCTGCACCGCCTTCATGTGAATTATGTGAAGATTGACGGCAGTTATACCAAGAAAATCCTCACCTCGGAGCGCGACGCCATTATGGTGAAAAACCTGAGCCAGATGTGCCGCGACCTGAACATCAACGTCATCGCCGAGATGATCGAGGAGGAAGAACAGGCCGAGCGCATGCGCAGCTACGGCGTGCGTTACGGACAAGGGTATCTGTTCGCCAGACCGCAGGCCAAACCGGAATATGAGAATAAAAAACGCGCCGTGAAGAATGTGAGCTAAATCCCTTTCCGCCTTGATATAACGGCAAAAAAGGGTGATAAAGGAATCGCTGCCCGCATCGCAGGGCTGTGCTGGAAATAAGGTTGAAAGCGTATGAAACTATTTGGCCTGCTGTTTGTTTTCGCGACCGTGTTCGGCGGCTATATGTGGGGCGGCGGCAAGATCGGCCCCATCCTTCACGTCCTCCCGCACGAAGGTCTGACCATCATCGGCGCGGCCATCGGCGCGTTCATCATCGCCAACCCGGTTTATGTAGTCAAGGATACGCTCAAAAATCTCAAATGCCTGGTCAAGCCCGAGGCTTATAATAAAGACTCCTACATCGAGCTTTTAAGCGTCCTCTACATGATCTTCAAACTGGCCCGAACCAAGGGCTGGCTGGCGCTGGAACAACATATCGAACACCCGCACGAGAGCGAGCTGTTCAAGCAGTTTCCGGGTTTCTCCAGCAATCACCACGCTTCAACCTTCCTGTGCGATTACCTGCGGATCATCTCCCTCGGCAACGAAAACCCGCATGAACTTGAAGCCCTGATGGATGAAGAAATCGAAACCATCACCCATCATGAAATGCACCCCTCCCACGTGGTCCAGACCATGGCCGACGGGATCCCGGCGCTTGGCATCGTCGCCGCCGTTCTGGGCGTGATCAAAACCATGGGCGCCATCACCGAACCGCCGGAAATCCTCGGCAAAATGATCGGCGGCGCGCTGGTCGGGACGTTCCTCGGCGTGTTCGTCGCCTACGGCATGGTTGGGCCGACCGCCGGAGCGCTGGGCGGCCTGGGAGAATCCCGCATCACCTATTACCGCTGCATGAAGGTCGCGATTCTGGCGTTCCTCAACGGCGCTGCGCCGCAGGTTGCGGTGGAGTTCGCGCGCAAATTCCTTCCCCATCACGTTCAGCCTGCGTTCCTTGAACTGGAAGACAAGCTGAACGCCTTGCCTAGCCCGGGGTAGGACAGCGTGGCAAAAAAGGGCGCAAAAAACGAAAAAGGCGAACTCCAGCCGATTATCGTCGTCAAGAAAGTCAAAAAAGTCGCGGGCGGCCATCACGGCGGCGCATGGAAAGTCGCTTATGCCGACTTCGTGACGGCGATGATGGCGTTCTTCCTGCTGCTCTGGCTGCTTAATGTAACGACATCGGAACAGCGCGACGCTATCGCCAATTTCTTCGACCCCACCCACCCGCAGATATCCGACACGCGCAGCGGCGCTGGCGGCGTTATGGGCGGAACATCGCTTTCGACCGAGGGCGGCATGACCAGCGCCATGCAGGAAATCAGCCTGCCCAAGCAAAGCGGACAGGAAATCAAGAACCGCGATGTCGGCGACGACGGCGGCAAGGTGAAAGACCTGAAATCCGCCAAGGCTGAAGAACTCAAGGAGGAATTGCGCAACCGCGAGGAAGAGCGCTTCCACGAAGCCAAAACGAAACTGCAAAAAGAAATCGACAAGACGCCGGAGCTGGCGGAACTGAAAAAACACCTGCTGATCGACGTCACGGACGAAGGCCTGCGCATCCAGATCGTCGATCAGGAAGGCGAGCCGATGTTCCCGAGCGGCAGCGCGCAGATGTACGACAAAACGCGCAGGCTCATCACCCTTGCCGCCGACGTCATCAAGAAGATGCCCAATGGGGTTTCCATTCGCGGCCACACCGACTCCTACCGCTACAAGGACGGCGCCGACTATACCAACTGGGAGCTGTCCGCCGACCGCGCCAACGCAACCCGCCGCGTCCTGAAATCTGCCGGGATCGCGGAGTCGCGCCTGTCCAACGTCATGGGCAAGGCCGATACCGAACATCTGGTCAAGGACAAGCCGCTGGATGCCAAGAACCGTCGCATCACCATCATCATGGAGCGCGAGTCGATGGAAACCATGCTTGCCCGCGAAGGGGCCGATGTGGCGCGGGAAATCGGCGCGCCCGAAGCGGTCGAAGCCGCCCGCGAGAGCCTGGAGCAGGAAAAGAAAGAGCCAGATAACGGCTACCGCAGAACCAAGGGCGACGTCTATTTCCCGTAAAATGAATTGTTTGCACTTCCCCTCCCGACCCGCTAAAACCCGGGTAAGGGAGAAGACGAATGGGCAGTGTGATTACCCAAGGCATTGATAATAAGAATGAATTTTCCTGCCCCTACCGGACAGGACAATTGCGCAAGGTCTTTTTGATCCACGCCAGCCGCACCGGCTCCTTTGTCCTGCGCCAGCAGATTCTTGCCGATGCCCGCGACCTGCAGGACAGGTTCCTGCCGCTTGGACTCTACAGCGGCTCCCTTTATGTGATCGGCAATAACTGCAAGGCGTGCAAGGCCTGCGTTCCCTTGCGGGTCCGGGCGGACGGCTATCAGTTCTCAAAGAGCGAAACGCGACTCATGAAGAGGAACGCCGACCTGACCGTCACCCTGAAACAGGCAGACGCGACTCTGGAGCACCAGACCCTGTTCATGAAATATGAAACGACCCGCCACCCCGAGAATACGCATGAATACCCCGACGTGAATACCATGCGCACCTACATGGCGGCGCATACGCATATGCTTGAAGTTCGCAACACCGCGGGGAAACTTCTCAGCGTCGCCGTTATCGACATCCTCGACCACGGCATCAGCGCATTCCAGACCTATTACGACCCGGAGGAATCCATCGGCAAGCGCAGCCTTGGAACGTTCTCCGACCTTAAGCTTGTCGAACTGGCACAGCGCATGAAGCGCGATCATGTCTATATCGGCGCATGGGTCGACGGCCCGTCGAAGCTGAACTACAAAAAGCGCTTCCAGAATCTTGAAGCCCTGACCGACCAAGGCTGGGTGGATTTTGACCCTGCCATCCACACCACCGGCCCGGACCTCAAGAAAAACATCCCGCCGGATGTGGTCTGGAAGCCTTAGCTGGAAAGCGCTTATTCGAACCGCGGCGATTTCGGGAAGCCGTTGGGGGGAAGTTTTCCGGTTTGCGCGCGTTCGCCGACCCACGGCTTGATATCGACCTTTTTGTCCGCCCCGGCCGAGCGATAGGTAAAGCCCTGCTTCATGTTGAAGGTCTTGATGTCGGCGAGCGTGCCGTCCTTGAATTTTTGCAGGATCACACCCTTGCCCCTCGTCATCTCCGGCACTTCGGAGAGCTTGAAGACCAGCATCTTGCGGTTCGTTCCGATGGTGGCGACGTGGTCGTGGCCGGGGGCGACGATGGTGCAGATTTTCGCTTCGCTTTTCTCATCGACATTCAGAATCTGCTTGCCGTTCTTGGTCTGGGCCAGAACGTCGTCGCTGGAGACGACAAAACCGTGGCCGCTGTCGCTCGCCAGCAGGAATTTGATCCCCGGCGTATGTACCATGACCATCAATATGTCGGCATCGTTGGGCAGGTCGATCATCAGGCGCACCGGCTCGCCGAAGCCGCGCCCGGGCGGCAGCTTGTCGCCGCTGATGGTATAAAAACGCCCGTTGGTGGCGAAGAGGACGAATTTGTCCGTCGTCTGCCCCTCGACCACGAAGCGGCCCTTGTCGCCTTCCTTGTAGCTGAGGGCTTTGGGATCGTGCTCATGCCCCTTCATCGCCTTGATCCAGCCCTTGGCGGAGAGGACCAGCGTGATCGGCTCGCGCTCCATCTCGGTGATCGCCTCGACAAGATTTTCGATGGCAGCGAGCGCCGGAGCCTTGCCGATTTCGGTGCGGCGCTTGCCAAGCGGCGTGGACGGGCCGTAAAGCTCCCGCACGTCGCCGATCTGCTTTTTGATCGCGGTCCATTGCCGCGCCTCGGATTTCAGCAGCGCCTGAAGGGAGTCGCGCTCCTTGCTTAAAGAGTCATGCTCCTTCTTGATCTCGATTTCCTCGAGCCTGCGCAGGGAGCGCAGGCGCATGTTCAAAATCGCCTCGGCCTGAACGTCGGTAAGGCCGAATTTTTTCATCAGCTTCGGCTTCGGTTCATCCTCGGTGCGGATGATGCGGATGACCTCGTCGATGTTGAGATAGACGATCAAATAGCCTTCCAGCACTTCAAGGCGGTGCAAAACAGCCTCGAGCCGGTGCTGCGTGCGGCGGACCAGAACTTCTTGGCGGTGGTTGAGCCAGCATTGCAGAACCTCTTTGAGGTTCATCACCTTCGGCGTCACGCCCTGATCCAGCACGTTCATGTTGAGGCTGAAGCGCGTTTCAAGATCGCAGCTGCGGAACAGGCTTTCCATCAGCAGTTCCGGCTCGACATTGCGGCTCTTGGGCACGAGGACAAGGCGCACGTCTTCGGCGCTTTCATCGCGCACGTCGTCGAGCAGCGGCAGTTTCTTGGCGTGAATCAGCTCGGCGATTTTTTCGATCAGTTTCGATTTCTGCACCTGATACGGGATCTCGGTGACGATAATCTGATACGCACTGCCCTTGGTTTCTTCCTTCTTCCAGCGCGCGCGCAGGCGGAACGATCCGCGCCCGGTCCTGTAGGCCTCAAGGATGTTTTCCTTCGGCTCGACCAGAATGCCGCCTGTCGGGAAATCCGGGCCTTTGACGTGCTTCATCAATTCATCGACGCTGGCGTCCTTTTCCAGCATCAGCAGCATGGCGTCGCACAGCTCCGCCACATTATGCGGCGGGATGTTGGTGGCCATGCCGACCGCAATCCCCGATGCGCCGTTGGCAAGCAGATTGGGGAAGTTGGAGGGCATGACGATCGGCTCCGCCCCTTCGCCGTCATAGGTCGGGCGGAAATCGACGGCGTTTTCATCGATCCCTTCGAGCAGCAGCACGGATGTCTGGGTCAGGCGGGCTTCGGTGTAACGCATGGCGGCGGCGTTGTCGCCGTCGATATTGCCGAAATTCCCCTGCCCGTCCACCAGCGGATAGCGCACGGCAAAATCCTGCGCCAGCCGCACCAGCGCGTCATAGACGGACTGGTCGCCGTGGGGGTGGAATTTACCGATGACATCGCCGACGACGCGGGCGGATTTTTTCGGCCCGTCCTTGGGGTTCAGCTTGAGCTGGTCCATGGCGAAGAGCAAACGGCGGTGAACGGGTTTCAGGCCGTCGCGCACATCGGGCAGCGAGCGGGCCATGATGGTCGAGAGCGCATAGGACAGATACCGCTCCGACAAAATCGTCGTCAGCGGCTGGTCAACAATGATCGATTCAGCAGGTGCAGCCCCGCCCCCGGTGTTTTTCTTGCGTGCCATGGGGCGAATTTAAGCGGTTTGGCCGGAGAAAACCATAGGGTTTCCGCCGTTTTCCAAGGTTTTTTTCAATCTTTCCTGAAACCGCAGCCGCGGCTCCGGCACGCCTTTCGTGTGCTGGGCGAAAACCCAGTGTTCGAGGAAATGCCCGATCATCTCAAGCCCGCGCAGGGTTTCCGCATCGTCGATCTTCGATCCGCCGGGCTTGAGGAAATCGGGCAAGGGCAGGAGTTTGTCTTTATAGGGCTCTGCCTTCTCCGCGCTCACCGCCCGGCCCGATTTCGGGCTGACATAGGCGAGCGTCGCGGTATCACCGCCTGCAGCGCATTTGTTCAATTCCAGCCCGAACCCCAGTTCGCGCATGAACGCGATTTCCCACAGGATATAGGCAGGCCCCCAGACCTCCCCGTCCAGCGCCTCGATCAGGGCGAGAAGACCGTGGAACAGGCCGGGATGCGCCTCGCGCTCCGGCAGGGAAACATCGCACAGGCTGCATGCGGAGATCAGCGCCGCAAGTCGCAGCGGGTCTTGCATCAACGGCGCGACCAGCGCGCGCTCCGGCTCGATGACAAAAGCCCCAAGATGATCCGAGAGCCGCGACGACCACGCGGCGGAGACAAGATTGCCCGGTTCGGCCACGCCGCGCAGTTTCGAGGACGCGATGCCGCGCACATACCCGGCATGGCGGCCATAGTTTTCGGTCAGCAGGCTGACCACCGCGCCGCTTTCGCCATGCGGGCGCACGGACAGCACAATCCCGCGATCACACCAGTTTTCCATGAGATGGATTATAAAGACTTTTCAGGGCCGCCGGTATTTTATACTTCGGGCGCGCCCGGATGTTGCCGCCGATAAGTGTCCACCGTCGTCGGCCCGTGCCCGGGTTCGGGTAAAAGTCCCTTGATGCTGGATTTGATGCCCTCTGCGGCTTCGGTAAATGCGCTTTTTACCTGGGTTTTCAGTTCATCGGCCCGGTCTAGCCAGCTTTCCTGCTTTTTCGGTACGGCCGCCGCTTCCGGGACGGTGTCAGGCTTTGTAGCAAAGCGTTGCTGGTATTCGGCCGCGCGCCGCTCCGCGTTCAGCTTGTTTTGCTCGGCAATCCAGGCCTGCCGTCCAGCATCGTCGGCAGGCGGCGGCTTAACGGGCTCTACCATCAATCCCCACTGTAGTATTATGAAATATAGATACAGATTAGCCGCAGAGCATTAAGATCCTGTTAAAAAGGCCCCGGAAAGGGCCTTTTTAACAGCTTGATTCAACACGAGCCCTACCAGTGGCGGATCTTGCCGGTATCGACATGGACGAAGTCGCTTTTGGGATAATAACCGACCCCTCCGGCGCGCATGTCGATGGCGATGTCGCGGATGCGGCGAGTGGAATACCCGGGCAGCCGCAGATCAATCGCCTGCCCCACCATGTGCAGGGAGTTTTTGGCGACTCCGCTCCTGCTGCTGGCATTGCGGAGCATCTTGTTGGTCTTGGGCGAACGATAGCCGGAGAGAATTTCCATCGGCGTGTTTTTTTGCCCGATGCGCTGCTGGAGCATATAGACGATATCAATCGCGCGCGGATCGATGGGGAATTCCTCCCCGGTGCGAAAATCGCGCAAGGTATAATTGATCCGGCTGAAAGCGTCCGGCAGGTATTTATTGCCCACACGGTAGACGCCGTTGAAGCTGTCACCCGTATGCGCGTTGCGGAAGGAGATCTTGAAGGAGCCGTTTTCCGGCATCCGCATCCCTGCAAAAGCAGGAGGGGCCATCATTGTAACGATCCCGGTCCCCATTGCGACCAGCCCTGATTTCAGAAAACCCCGGCGGTCAAGCCACGGCAGATCAAAAGACGCCTGCCCGGCCTCGGTTTGGTTAAAAGGCATTCAAAAACCTTTTTGTTGTTTCAACGCATCGTGATTTTGAAGTGGGAAGGATTAGACGGATTCGCGCAGGAGGTAAAGCCCTGCACAATAAGTGTAGGGTTTCCAGTCCCTTAAGGCAAATGTTAACGCCTTAAATTTTAACGAACGGACGCGTCAATTCCGGTGCTGGCCAGTTTAACGCTTGACTCATCGAGAATATTTAAAACTGTGAGGGATAGACCAGACGACCCTCGTTATCCTGCCAGATGGTCTGGTACAGGATAAAGACGGGAATCTTTTCTGCCGCGGTGACCTCGGAGGTCTTGCCCGAGTCGATCAGCGCATTCCGGCGCGCCTCGGACCAGCCGTCATTGTCATGCAGAATAAAGTCGGCGATTTTCTCCGGCTCCGACAGGCGGATGCACCCGGAACTGGCCGCCCGGCTCGGCTTTTTGAAATATTCCGGCGCGTTCGTATCATGCAGGTAGATATCGAACGGATTGTCCATCAGCACGCGGATGCGGCCCAGCGCGTTATTGTCTCCCGCCGCCTGCACCATGCGCAGGCTTTTCAGGTCCTCGCGGGTTACGGTCGTCCAGTCGATGGCGGTCGAATCCAGCGTGATGCGCTGGCCATCGACGATCTGATAGACGTCGATCCCCTTGTTCGCCAGATAGGCCGGGTCCTCGATCAGCTTGGGCAGGAAGTCCTTGGCCTTGATGGTGGGCGGGACCGTCCATTTCGGATTGAACCGAACGCCTGTAATTTCGGTGATGAAACTTTTGGTCGGGCGTTCCGGGCGACCGACGATCACCGGCATTTCAAACGCGACATTGCCATCCTCGACCGCCCACAGCGTCGCCGACGGAATATTGACCAGAACATATTTCTCCGGCTTTTCTTCCTCGATCCACCGCAGACGCTCCAGATTGACGATAATCTGCTCTATTTTGTCCTCGACGCCGGTGTTCAGCAAGGCAAGGGTCTTGCTGCCGATGATGCCGTCTGCTTCCAGTCCGTTTTCACGCTGGAAATTCATGACGGCGGCGGCCAGTTGATCGTCATATTTGCTTTCCGGGCCGTAGGCCGGATCATGTTTCAGACCAAGGCGGCCGCGCAGATTGGCAACGCCCTTGTTGAATTCGCCCGGATGCAGCAACGCCCCGCCGAAAGAAATCGGCAGGAAGCGTTCATAGGCGCGATCCGGATTTTCGGACAGGGCGACAAGCTCTTCCTGAAGACGCGCGTAAAGGGCATCGCGCGGCGCGAAAGATTTAAGGATGCCCGCCGGATCGTCACGATCCGCGATGGTATCAAGAACAGGGCGCGCTTCCATCGGTTTGCGCCAGAATCCGGCCTCCTGACGGATGGCGGCGGGCGGCAGGCGAAAGCCCGTCAAATCATGCACATAACGCGCGACGCCGTCGCTTGCCAGCAATTCAAGCTGCGCCTTTTCGGTCGGCAGCTTCGCATGACGCAGGGCCGTGATTTCCCGCACATGATATGTATCGGGGTTGAGGCCATGCCTCCATGATTGCTCCAGAACCGGGAGTATTTCCTCGACCCGTTCATGGTCGCTGCCCCATGTATCGATCCACAATGTCCTGCCCTCGCGCGCGGCATAAAAATCGCGCAGCGCATCTGCGTCCATGAAGGCGAGCGTGTCAATCCGCCCCTGCTGGAGCCATGAGGACAGCGACGCCAGAAGCACGCCGCGGCCACCAAGATTGAAAGAAAAGAAATCCGCCGAAACGGGCCCGGAGATCGCACTGCCGCTCTTCTCCGCGACCGCGTGCGCCGTCAGCCCGAAACCGGTCGATGCGGTTACGGCGGTAATCAGCAAAAGCTTGGTCAAACGGAAAAAACGTATGGAGGGCATGTTCTAATTCCCCTGATTCTAACCCAGTTTCATTGTCCCGCCAAACCGTTAAGAGATGTTTAGCGGCGGGGGCCGGCAGGGATTCCGTATGCGGGAACTTTTCCGACCCTTTAAATATGAAAACCCTATGCGCGCCGGAACACCCCCTTACCGCCTTGTTTTTTCAAGGAAATCGGGTCCGCTATACGGGTTGCAAAACCCGGCTCTGTCACGACGGGGAAACACTGGACATGAAAAAATATAAAAGCGCCCGGCAGCCTATGTCGTGCGGGCTTTTTCAATCGCCTTGCGGAACTTGATCGGATCTTCGAGCGGAGGAAGGATGACCTCCCCCACCCCCATGCCGCGCACCATGATGCGGCCATAGTTGAAAATGCGGCCCAGAACAGTCTGGAGGACATTGACGCCCTCGATACGGTCGATGCTCATCTCACCGACATAACGGGCGACAAGGCCGCGCTTGTAGATGAGGCGCGACGTCGTGACGGCAATCTCCGTCGTGGCCTTGACCACCATCATATGCGCGAAACGGAAGACGCCCATCACGAACATGAAAAACGCCAGCAAGCGAATACCGGGATGAAGCTCCCGGATTTTTCCGATCAGGCTGTCGCTCAGGAACATGTAGGGTTTGTGCGTGATCATCGGCCAGATATTTTCAAGGAAGTAAACCGAGCCGATCACGATGACGACCGCGCCGACGATGCCCCAGACAATCGCCATGACGGCCTGAATGTTATACATCCAGTGGAACCGCCCGATATTGATCAGTTCTTCATCCGGAGTGAGGGACTGCTGGACATATAACACGGCGGATCAATCTCCCAGGGAAATACCGAGCGCTCTTGCAGTATGCACCAAGGGGCTGTTCAAATCTACATCCTGATAGGCCTTGATGGCGTCTTCGATGGCGACGTCCACGACTTCCCGGTTCTGCCAGGCCACCATGCGCCCGCATTTGCTCTGCCGCTGCCGGATCAGTTCCACCGCCTTGACCCCGAAGGCCGAGGCCAGCAGGCGGTCATTATAGGTCGGGGGGCTGCCGCGCTGGACATGGCCCAGAACAGTGACGCGGGTCTCGGAGCCCGTCGATTCCGCCAGTTTCGCACCGATATAGTTGCCGATGCCGCCATAACGTTTCTGCCCGTCGCTGTAGGATACCTCGAATTTCGAGCCATCCACGGTCTTGACCGCCTCCGACACGACGACAAGGCCGAAATTGCGGCCCGATTCCTTGACCGCGCGGATTTTCGCGGCAATGTTCTCGATGCTGTATTTGATTTCCGGAATAAGGATCACATCCGCACCGCCCGCGATCCCGGCGGCCAGCGCGATATGTCCGGCGTCACGGCCCATGACCTCAAGGATCATGATGCGGTCATGGCTAGCCGCCGTCGGCTGAAGCCGGTCCAAAGCTTCGGTCGCCACGGCCACCGCCGTATCGAAGCCGACCGATGTTTCCGTCATGCCGATGTCGTTGTCGATGGTCTTGGGGATGCCGACCATGTTGATCCCGCCCTGCTTGGCAAGACGCGAGAGAATGGCAAAACTGCCGTCGCCGCCGATACCGATAACAGCGTCGAGATTAAGCGCCTTGAACCCGGCGACGATCTCGCCCGAACGGTCTTTGACGCTGCCGTCCGGCATGGGGAAAGCAAACGGGTTGCCCTTGTTGGTCGTTCCCAGAATCGTGCCGCCCTGCCGCAGCAGAATGCCGTCAAATTCATTCGGCGTCAGGACGCGGTATTGCGGCGGATGGACCAGCAGCCCCGCGGTACCGTCCTGAATGCCGACAACGTCCCATCCAAGATGATGCGCGCTATGAACCACCGCGCGAATGACCGCATTCAGGCCCGCACAGTCGCCGCCGCTTGTCAGAATGCCGATACGCTTCTTCGCCATTTCGATTTTTCCTTTAAATTCAGATGGATAAACACAAACCCTCGGGCGCAGTATGGACCAAGGCGGTTTCACGGTCAATCACCCGCGCAAAAGCCAAATTCCGTTTATCAAACAAGTCGCTATCTGGTAGAATAGATTCCTCGGGAAGGAATTATACGTAGTTATGGAAGATATCGAATCGCTCCGCGAAAAGCTGATCGAGCTGCAGCGCGAACACCAGGATCTCGACGATGTCATTGACCGGCTGTCCTCACACCAGCCGGTCGATTTTCTGCAATTGCAGCGCCTGAAGAAGCGCAAATTGCAGCTCAAGGACATGATCCAGAAAATCGAAAGCCAGCTCCTGCCCGACATCATTGCCTGAAGGAAACAACCGGATGACCGGATTATCAGATCATCCGTTGATTGGTATCATCATGGGTTCCCAGTCGGACTGGGACACGATGAAGACGGCATCGGGCGTGCTGACCGAATTCGGCGTACCGCATGAAACCCATATCGTTTCCGCGCACCGCACACCCGACAGATTGTTTGATTACGCGAAGGGCGCAAAAGAGCGCGGCCTGAAAATCATTATCGCCGGCGCGGGCGGCGCGGCGCATCTGCCCGGCATGTGCGCGAGCATGACCCCCCTGCCTGTTCTTGGCGTACCGGTCGAGAGTAAAACGCTCAAAGGCCTTGATAGCCTTCTTTCCATCGCGCAGATGCCCGCGGGCATTCCCGTCGGCACGCTGGCCGTAGGTCAGGCCGGGGCGACGAACGCAGCCCTGCTCGCCATCTCCATTCTGGCGCTCAATGATGCGGCACTGGCGGAAAAACTTGGCGACTTTCGCGGCAAGCAAACCGCCGCCGTTTCCCAAACCCCGATTTAAGGGACGATCTTGGCCAGCAACACTTTGCCGCGCATCACGGGGTGGACCCGCATATGCATCTGGAATGCCCTGGCATTATTGTAATCGCTTCCCGGCAGATCAACTTCGATATGTGCGGCCTTGATATCCACATTGGAGACGGTCCCGTTGCATGTCTTGAGCGCACGATCAAGACAATCCAGCGCCTGCTGGTGAACGTCCCGGTTGGTATGCGCAACCGCCTCGGCAAAATCCCTTGTCGTCGTCAGTGAAATTTTCATGATCCAATGCCTCTGTAAATATGAAACACCCCTCAGGGGAGATACCATAATTCCGAATCCGCCTGCAGGCAAATAAAAATATCCAACGATGCCGGATTTCCGGGTTTAAGGCAGGCGGAAGACCTGCATGACCTGCCGGCGCAGGACATAGTGCATCCGGACAAATCCTTCAAATGCCAGCGCCACGTCATCGCTGTCGGGCATTTCGACAGCGATCTCGCCTTTTTCCTGATCGATACGGGTAATATGGGCGGCACAATCCTCAAGAATACGATTGAGAACGCCAAATTCCCTGACGGAAATATCCTTGCTCGGGGCAGCGCCAGCAACGGCCTGCGCGAAAGCCTGCGTCGTTGTCAGAAGCAATTTCATCGCACCATCTCCGCAATCAAAATCAAAGCCCCGGACCATAGGCGATTTTTCATACAGATGGCAAGAGATAAACCTTTTGGCCACTACCCTGCCCCTGTGCCATCATCCGTTCATGGAGATCGTCCCAACAAAAACAATTGGAATTCTGGGCGGCGGGCAGCTCGGGCGCATGACGGCGCTGGCGGCGGCGCGACTGGGCGTGCGGGTCTGCGCCTATACGGATGAAGAAGACTCCCCCATATCGCAGGTCGTCCCCTTTACCTTCGTCGGGGCTTATAACGACAAAACAAAGCTGAAGGAATTCGCCGCCTGCGTCGATGCGATTACCTACGAATTCGAGAACATCCCGGTTGAGACCGTGCGCTTCCTGCAACAGATCAAGCCGGTTTATCCCGACGACCGCGTGCTGGAAATCGCGCAGCACCGGGCGCGCGAGAAGCAGTTCCTCAACGACATCGGCATCGAAACCGCACGCTGGGCGGCGATCACCAAGGCGGGACAGATCGACGTGGCGATGGAGGATTTCGGCATAGACAAGGCGATCCTGAAAACCGCGCGCTTTGGCTATGACGGCAAGGGGCAGGCTTCCTTCAGCAAGGGGCAGGACGCGCGCACCGCGTGGCGCGAACTGCAAACAACAGAAGCCGTCCTTGAAGAGAAAATCGATTTCGCCTGCGAGATTTCGGTGATCGTCGCCCGTGACAAGTTGGGCCAGACCGCGCTTTACGGCCCGATCCTCAACGAGCACAAAAACCATATCCTCGCAAAAAGCACCGTCCCTGCGCCCATCCCCGAGCGCGTAGCGGAGAAAGCGCGCAGCCTCACGCATCTTCTGGCCGATGCGGTCGATCTGATCGGGGTTTTGTGCCTTGAGTTTTTTGTCACGTCGGATGGCCGCCTTCTGGCCAACGAAATCGCGCCGCGCCCGCATAATTCCGGTCACTGGACCATCGAGGCCTGCACCTGCTCGCAGTTCGAGCAGCAGGTCCGCACCGTCTGCGACATGCAGGTCGGCGCGCCGAACCGCCATGCGGACGCGGTGATGATCAACCTGATCGGCCCGGAGGCCCTGCGCCTCAACCGCTACATGGAAATGCCGAACGCCAGCGTCCATCTCTACGGCAAGCTGGAAGCCCGCGAAGGCCGCAAGATGGGGCATGTCACGATCCTGACCCCGAAAAAACAGGACGATGCCATCGAATACCGGGAACAAACCCTGAAAAATCAGGCGTCCTAGATCGACGGCTTCAGCGCCCGTAAAGCCTTGCGCAGGTTGTTGTCGTTTTGCTGCAAAAGTGCCCTGCCCTCATCCGCCGTCATGCCGGTGGTCAGAAGCACGGCGAGCTTGACATTACCGCTCGCGCCGCTCAGGGCCGTTTTTGCCTCATCCGCATCGCAGCCGGTGATATCGCGCACCATGCGTTCGGAGCGACGGCGGAGTTTTTCGTTGGTCGGTTCGACATCGACCATATGCCCGTCATAAACGCGCCCAAGGCGGATCATGATAAGGGTGGACATCATCTTAAGCGCCACCGTCTGCGCCGTCCCTGCGTTCATCCGGGTCGATCCCGCCACAGGCTCCGGCCCGCTATCAGTATGTACGGCATATTCCGCCGCGTGCAGCAGCGGCGTATCCGGGTTGCTCGCAATCCCGATAGTCAGCGCCCCGGCGGCGCGGGCGGCCTTGCACGCGGCGACGGTAAAAGGCGTCGTGCCGCTGGCGGAGATGGCAAAGCAGACATCGTTTGCGGTGAGTTTCAGGTCTCGGATGGAGTCTTCCGCCGCCTGCACATCGTCCTCCGCCCCTTCCACCGCCTGCGTCAGCGCCTTATCCTTTCCGGCGATGACAAAGGCAAGGCGCAGGCGCGACCAGCCGAAAGTCGGCGGCAATTCCGTCCCGTCCTGCACCGCAAGACGCGCCGGAGTGCCGGAGCCGATATAAACGATGCGCCCGTTTCCGCCATCGTCCTTAAGACGTAGCGCCGCAGCCTCCGCGGCCTGCGCCATGACGGGAATGGCCTTGCGGATTGCGGAAATGCTTTTCACCTGCGCGTTAAGAATTGCGCTCAGCACCTTGTCATCGGCCCATTCGTCGATGCCCTTGTAGCGCGGTGAGGCCTGCTCGGTTTTCGGTTTCTTCGTACCCTGTGTCATGGGAGTGAGTATAAAGGTGAAAAACCTGAAATCACCCCTTAAATTGTCATTTATTAACAAGAAGATAGCATACTGGAACCGCTGGCGGAGTTGTGCTAAACCGTTCTCCTTGTCCATCAATACAGGAAAACCCGATGACCGCGCCCGCGAAAGCCTCGACCCACCCCGCCGCCACCCGCATTGAGACAGACTCCTTCGGGGAGATCGACGTTCCCGCAGACCGGTACTGGGGCGCGCAGACGCAGCGTTCGATACAGAATTTCCGCATCGGTGAAGAACGCATGCCAAAGCCGCTGGTCCGCGCCCTTGGCATCCAGAAGAAAGCCGCCGCCCTCGCGAATATGGACCTTGGCATTCTTGATACGCGCCTTGCGCAGGCGATCGTTCAGGCTGCCGATGAAATCATCGACGGCACGCTGGCCGGAGAATTTCCGCTGGTGGTCTGGCAGACCGGGTCCGGCACGCAAACAAACATGAACGCCAATGAAGTCATCTCCAACCGCGCCATTGAAATCCTCGGCGGCGAGATCGGCAGCAAAAAGCCGGTCCACCCCAACGATCACGTCAATATGGGCCAGTCGTCCAACGACTCCTTCCCGACCGTCATGCATATCGCCGCGGCGGAGCAGGTTCACCATGAGCTCCTGCCCGCGCTGGAACACCTGCACGCGGCGCTGAACCGCAAGGCGGAGGAATTCGCATCCATCGTCAAAATCGGCCGCACCCATTTGCAGGACGCGACGCCGATGACACTGGGGCAGGAATTTTCCGGCTACACCAAGCAGATCGAATACGGCATCGCCCGTATGCAATCCGCCATGCCGCGCCTGATGCAACTGGCGCAAGGGGGAACCGCCGTCGGCACGGGCATTAACTGCAAAACCGGCTTTGCCGATAAATTCGCCTCGAAGGTCGCGGACATTACCGGGCTTGATTTCGTCAGCGCCGAAAATAAATTCGAGGCCCTCGCCAGCCATGACGCGCTGGTCGAGCTTTCGGGAATGCTCAACGTCCTTGCGGTATCCCTGATGAAGATCGCCAACGACATCCGCCTGCTCGGCTCCGGTCCGCGCTGCGGCATTGGCGAAATCAGCCTGCCGGAGAACGAACCTGGCTCCTCCATCATGCCGGGAAAAGTCAATCCGACCCAGTCCGAAGCCATGACCATGGTCTGCGCGCAGGTGATGGGCAACCACGTCACCGTCACCGTCGCGGGCAGCAATGGGCATTTCGAGCTGAACGTCTTCAAACCGGTGATTATCTTCAACGTACTGCAATCCATCCGCCTGCTGGCCGATGCCTGCAACAGCTTTACAGACAACTGCGTCATCGGCATCGAAGCCAATACCGACCGCATCGCCAAGCTGCTGCATGAAAGCCTGATGCTGGTCACGGCGCTCAACCCGCATATCGGCTACGACAACGCCGCCAAAATCGCCAAGAAGGCGCATAAGGACGGCACGACGCTGATGCAGGCGGGGATCGATCTCGGCCTTCTGACCGAGGAACAGTTCCGCCAGTGGATCAAGCCGGAAGACATGGTCAAGCCGCGGGATTGATGAAAAAACATTCCGTCCGCATCGCCGGTCACGCCACCAGCATCACGCTGGAAGATCCGTTCTGGGAGGCGCTGCGCGCGATCGCGGCGGAACGCGGGCAGCCCCTCAACGACCTGATCGAAGACATCGACAACAAACGCGGCAGCGACAACCTCTCCAGCGCGATCCGGGTTTTTGTGCTGAAGCATTCCAAAGGCGGATAAAACCCCGCCTTTGGCCTTACTGCTTCAAAATCCCTTCCAGAACGCCCTTCATGATCTGCTCTTCCGGTGAAAGTTGTTTTTCAGCGGGAGCGGGAGCAGGTTCCTGCGGTTGCGGGGCCGGGGCGGCCTCACCGGAAGACGGGGCGATCTGCTGCTCCTGCACCGGGGCGGCCTGCTGCTGCGGGGTCGGCGCCGGGGCCGCCTGAACCGGAGCGGGTGCTGGCGCAGGCGCATTGCCGCCACCAAGAACGCTATTGAGCAGCGTATTGAGTTCGGGGTTCTTGTCACCCAGTTTTTCTCCGATCACCTTCTGAAGCTTCTGGTTCACGCGGGTGTTGATATAGGACTCCATCGCCTGCCCGGCGAACGTATTGCCGGGATTGTCGAGCGGCCCCTGGAAGCGCACATCCAGATTGGGCGCGTCTTCCGGCTGGGCCAGATCAATCGTGCTGTTCATGTCGATATACCAGCGCGGCAGGGAGATCGTGCCTTTGTTGGCGATATTCGCCGTCGGCCCGGTCATTTGCAGGTTATCGAATTTCACGACCCCTTCCGCAATCGTGAACGGGCCTTCGATTTTTTCAAACGCCGTTTCCCCGCCGGAGAATGCCGCCCCGGCAAGGCCGGAAATATTGTCGAAGACCTTGTTCGTAGACACGAGAGAGCGCGACATGGCCGCAAGATCGAAGCCCTGCACCACCACGTTCCGCCCGTTGACATCGCCCTTCCCGGTCAGGCCGGAAATCAGCGCCGCAGGGGAAATGCCGGTTGAGGACGCGTCGAGATCAAGCGACACATTGCCTCGCGCCTTGATGACCTTCGCGCCGCTGAACGATGCAGCCAGAGGCTCCAGCGCCACGTCCTTGAAATTCGATTTGACGGCAAAGCTCAAGGGGTCGCGCTCCTTGCCCGTCGATTTGAGGTTGGCCGTCAGGGCCATGGTTCCGCCATAGACCCTCGCGTCCATCTGTCCGATGTCGAGAACACCGTCTTTCAGCGTTGCGCCAAAGGCCGTATCGTTCAACACCCAGTGGCCGTATTCGACGGCCTTGGCGTTCACTTTCAGATCGAGATTGAAAGCCTGCATCCACGCCGTATTGATGGCATTGCGCGACCAGCGCACATTCTCGCCGCTGGCTGTCACCTTGGAGGTCGCGGGAGAATTTCCCGTCGTCTTCGCGGTTTTATTTTTGCCAGAGAGAATGTCGAGAGGAACTGTCCCGGCCTGCAGATTGGCCGTGATATCAGGTTTCGCGCCTGACGTATTCGCCTTCACCGCCCCGGTCAGGTCCATGCCGCCGATCGCCGCCTTGAGGCCGGAAAGACTGTAGCCGTCAGACTCCATATTGATATTGGCGTAAACGTCCATGTCCTTGCGGATTCCGACCCCGGCCTTGTAGGCGGGGTTGAACTTCTGCGCCAGTTGCTCGAAATTCGGATGCGTAACCCGCAGCGAAAGCTTGTCCACCGCCGGTTTCGCCGCCAGCGCGTTCAGCAGCATCCCGTTCGCCTGCCCTTCCCCGCCGAGCGCCTTCGCGTTCGCATTGAACGCCAGCGCATCCGGCTTTTCGCCCGTCAGCGAAACGGAAAGATCCAGCGGCCCGAAATCCTTCGGCAATTTTTCCGTATCGACCTTGAACGATGACAGGAACGCAGCCCCGTCGCCGGTTTTTCCGCCCAGAGTAATATCGACGCCGCCAAGGCCGGGCAGGTCCTTGACCACGCCGCTGGCCCGCATCACGTTGCCTTGCGGATCGGTCAGCGAGGCTGTCTTAAGATCAAGCATCCCGCCTTTCAGCGATCCGTCAATGTCGAGCGCGCCATAGGTCACGCCCTGCATGGTCACATTTTTGAGCGCCGCCTTCAGCGTCAGATCGACCGGGAGATTGAGTTTCTTCAGGCTTTCCTGCATTGCCTGCGCCGCCGGTTTGGCCGGGGCCACGGGGGCCTGCACCTTGTCTTCCGGCTCGGCCTCGACCTTCTTGCCGGTGAAATGATCGAGATTGATATCCTGCCCGCTGATGCTCAGAGCCACATCGTCGCGCCCTGCAGGATCAAGCGTGTAGGACGACGCGCCGAGATTGAGGGCGGTTTTGCCAAGCGACACCGCGCCGGATTCAACCGCGACGCGGCTGGCATGAACGGCCCCTTTGGCCGAAAGCGCGATCGGGTCTTTAAAGAGAGGCTGCATCGACTTGATCGTCGTTTCTGGAAGGAACGCGGACAGGAATTTCCCCGGCGACAACCCCCGCCTTCTCCGCCCCTTGCGAGCCGGACGCAAAGCCGAGATTGGTTGTGGCATCCAGCGTCCCGCCGCCAGGCATCTGGCCGATCTTTTCAGAAATATCGATCTGGCTGCCCTTCTTGTTCACGGCGATTTTTACATCGCCGTATTCCGTCCCCTTGTAAGACATCCCCGCCAGCGCCAGATCGGCCTTGATATCCATCGGCACCGGGAGCTGCACCGTTTCCGGAAGGAAGGATTTGACGCCGCCGACCTTGGGCGCGTCGTTATTCGCGGCGGCCTTGACGGTCTTCACCGATTTCACCGGCATCAGGCTTTCAAGTTTGAGGATGGAGGGGCTTTGCAGAGCGGTCGTGATCTGCATCGGCGCATCTTTCACCCCCATATTGGTGACGCCGAGCGACCCGGTCGCCTCGACATCGCCAAGGGTCAACTTCATGTTCTTGACATCGGCCTGCTGCGGCTTTGCCGTCATCAACCCCTGCACCTTGAAAGGCAGCGGCGGCAGACTCGAAGCCTTGCCGCTCAGATTGGTCAGCGTTGCCGAAAGATTCCCGGTTTCAAGCGCGGTTTCACCCTGAAGGTCGAGAGTCCCGGCCGTGCCGACGACGCCGGAATAGGTCAGGCTCGCGCCGCTTGTCGGCAACTTGATAGAGGCCTGCGCGCTGATGGTTTTTGTGCCCTGATCGATCCGCCCGGTCTTCAGGTCGATATCCACTTTCTGCTTGTTCCAGACCAGATCGCCCTTGCCCAGGAACGGGCCGTTCAGGCTGTCGGCACTGAAGATCAGATTGACGTTCTCAAGCGATTGCTTCGTGCCTTTCGATGCATCGCTATAGGCGATAGTGCCGTTTTCGATCTGCAATTTTTCCAGCGCGAATTTCCCCGCGCTCGCAGATGCGGCCTTGGGTGCTGCGCCGGAGGATTCCGCTCCCTGCGCGCCGCCTTGCGCCTTCGTCAGGACATCGGTCATCCAGAGTTTGCGCCCGTCGCGCGCGACCTCCAGCCGGATGGACGGTTCGACCAGATTGACGCTGCGGACGCTGACCTCGCCGCGGAAAAGCGGCGCGAGGGCGACACTGACTTCAGCTTTTTTCAGGGCGATGACATTCATGTCTTCAACCCCGGCCTGCTCCTTCGGCACCTTGATCGCCAGATTTTCAATCGACACATGCGGGAACGGCAGCACTGCAAGCTGGATCTTGCCGCCGAAACTGACGTCATAGCCCGTTGCATCGGCAATCGCCTTCTGGATTTTGGGCTTGTGCTGCTCCCAGTCGATGAAGCCGGGCGCGACAACCGCCGCCCCCAGCGCCAGAACCACGAGCCCCGCGATTGCGTAGAGATATTTTCTCACGGCGAAAACCTTTCCAGAATGCGATCAAAAAGACGAATATGTCGTGATAATAGGAATCCACGGTGGCATTTCAAAGGCAAATTCCCCTTTGAATGTCACTTTTCCGTATATTTGTCCTCAAAGGATTTCACCGCTTCCAGAAACTGGTTCAGTTTCGGCAGGACGGCTTTTTGGAAACTCTCCTGCTGAACGCGGGGCAGAGATCCATGGATAATGTCATAAATATTCCGCACCACATCAAGCAGCGTTTTGACATCGGCATGGCGACTGAGCAGCGCGTTGTTGGTCTGGACAATCCGCTTCATCAGCATCGGAACGATGGCGCGCACGGTCGGGTCGCTTTTGCGCAATTTTTCCTCAAGCGTTTGGCGGGTGATGACGATAAGGTTCGTATCCTCCACCGCCTCGACCGTGGCAGAGCGTTTTTCATCGAACACCAGCGCCATCTCGCCGAAAATCTGGCCGGGGCCGAGCAGCGCAAGTTCGATATGCCGCCCGTCATGATTGACGAACACCCGCACCGATCCGGACTGGACCAGAAAGGCGCTGTTGCCCGGTTCGCCCTCGCGAATGACGATGGTCCCTTTCGGGGCATAGCGGCGTTCGAGTATCTGGCTGTCGTTCATAAGTAAACTCCGGCCCCGGATGTCAGGGCATATATTGCCCGCCATTGACGCTCATGGTCGCGCCGGTGATAAAGGCAGCCTTGTCCGAGGACAGGGATTGCGTTTTCCAGCGCCAGCGCCTTGGTGAAGCCGAGCATCCCGGCCTTGGCGGCGGCATAATTGGTCTGACCGAACTGGCCCTTCTGACCGTTAATCGAGCTGATATTGACGATGCGCCCGAATTCATGGTCGCGCATATACGGCACGACGGCGCGGCACATGTTGAAGCATGACGTCAGGTTGGTGGCGATCACTTCGTCCCACTGGCTCTTTTTCATCTTGTGCAGGACGCCGTCGCGGGTAATCCCGGCATTGTTGACCAGAACGGCGATCGGGCCCATCGTGTCCTCGATTTGCTTGCAGACGTTCTGGCAGGCATCAAAATCCGTCACATCGACCTTGAACGCCGTCGCGCCCGTATCGGCTTCACATTTTTTCGCTGCGGCGTCGTTGCCGTGATAAAGGGCGGCAACCCGGAAACCGTCGCTGACAAGCTGTTTGGTAATCGCAAGGCCGATGCCACGCGTTCCGCCGGTAACAATCGCAATTCTGTCTGACATTTTAAAAATTCCCTTCCCCGGGTGTTATGCAACTTTTTTCAAATTCATTGACTCTTCACGCTCGACGCACAGGGCGATCCCCATACCGCCGCCGATGCACAGCGTCGCAAGGCCTTTATGCACATCACGCCGCGCCATTTCATGCAGCAGCGTAACCAGAACCCGCGTCCCCGATGCGCCGATCGGATGGCCGAGCGCAATCGCACCGCCATTGACGTTGACCTTTTCCGGGTCAAGCGCAAGTTCCTTCAGCACGCAGCACGCCTGCGCCGCGAAGGCCTCGTTGGACTCGACAAGATCAAGATCCTTCACCGTCCATCCCGCTTTTTCGAGCGCCTTGCGTGCCGCCGGGATCGGCCCCGTACCCATCACCGACGGATCGACGCCCGCCGTCGCCCAGGACCGGATGGTGGCGAACACCGGAAGGCCGCGTTTTTTCGCCTCGCTCGCCCGCATCAGCACCACCGCCGCAGCGCCGTCATTGATGCCCGATGCATTTGCCGCCGTCACCGTGCCGTCCGGCTTGAAGGCCGGGCGCAAGCCGGCAAGGCTTTCCGCCGTCACGCCGGAGCGCGGGAATTCATCCTTGTCGATGGTGATTTCGTCTTTCTTCACCTTGACCGTGACCGGAACCATCTCCGCCTTGAATTTTCCGGCAGCAATGGCTTTTTCGGCCTTTTGCTGCGACCCGGCGGCGAAATTGTCCTGCATCTGGCGGGTGATCTGATACTTCTCGGCGATGTTCTCCGCCGTAATGCCCATGTGATAGCCGTTGAAAATATCCCAAAGGCCGTCGCGGATCATCGTGTCGACCATCTCGGCATTGCCCATCTTGGTGCCGTTGCGAAGATTCATGCAATGCGGAGCGAGGCTCATATTCTCCTGCCCGCCCGCGACGATGATGTCGGCATCGCCGTTCAAAATCGACTGCATCCCCATCGCCACCGTGCGCAGGCCGGAGCCGCAGACCTGATTGATCGTCAGCGCCGTTTTGTCCGCCGGGACGCCAGCCGCCATCGCCGCCTGACGCGCCGGGTTCTGCCCCGCACCCGCGGTCAATATCTGGCCCATGATAACCTCATCGACGTCGCCCACACTGACGTTGCAATCCGCGAGGACAGCCTTGATCGCGCGGCTGCCAAGATCGTGGGCGGGAATGCCGCTGAGGCCGCCGCCGAAAGTGCCGATCGGGGTTCTTCTGGCTGCGACGATGACGACGGGATCATGCTGGGTCATTTTGAGAAATCCTTTATTTGGGAAACAGGCCAGTCATTATTGACCTTCAGGCGAATTATGCAAGGGGGCGTTCAGCCAATCCAGAACGGGCCGCCACACCATCTCCGGCGCCTTGCGCCCGGCCATCAGGCTGATATGCCCGCATGGCGGCTGCATCAGGTCCGCGCCCGGAATTTGCTGCATAGCAGCAGAAGCGGATTCCGGCGGCACCAGAATATCCTTCCCTGCCGCGACGATCAGCACCCGGTGATTATCCAGGGCCGAGAGATCGGCCCACTCCCCCCGGCCCGGCATGTTGCGCCCGTACCAGTCCATAATGCAGGCCCGCGCCACCCCGGCGGGCAGATCCTGCCCCCCGTTCAGCCAGTCTTCGACCGCAATGAAAATCTTCTGCTCGAAACTGCCTTCAGCCATTTCGAGGAAATTGGAAAATTTGTTCATGGCCAGCGCCGGATTGACGCGTGCGAAGACATTTTGAATCCAGTCCACCGGCAGGCCGGGATTTTTCTCCAGCAATTGCATGGCCGAAGCCGCCCCGGTCATCACCTGCGCCAGCATCCGGACATCCCCGGCGTGAAAATCCCACGGCGCGGAAAGCACGACCAGATCGGAAAACAAGTCAGGCTCGCGCGCTGCCGCGCCGAGCAGCAACGTGCCGCCCATGCAATAACCAAGCGATTTTACAGGCTTTCCGCTGCGCCCCTGCACGAAACGCGCGGCGCCGAGGATGCGTTCGCAAACCCCGGCGACATCCTGCAACCCCGGATCGTCCACCGGCACGCCCCAGTCGAGCAAAAACACGTCATAGCCCTGCCCCGCCATCCAGCGCACATAGGACCAGCCGGGCAGCAGGTCGAGAATTTCAGAACCGTTGATCATCGACGGGATCACCAGCAAGGCCTCGCGCCTTTCGCCAACCGCCGGGCAGAACAAAAGGCGAGCGCCCTCCGCGCGCCAGACCGTTTCAAGCCCGGAGTCCTCGCGCCGCCACGGATGCCCCTGATATTTCCGGATTCCCTCAATCATCCGGGTGACAGCCAGTTTATGCGCCTCGCGCTGCGCATCGTTCGCATTCGCATCGAGGAGCAGCATAGCCGCGCCAAGATAAACCGAGAGCGGGCGCGGCGCGGCGCGGCTGGGGGAATCATGGGTCATGGCGTCAGCATACCCCGGCTGCGCATTTATGAAAACGGGGTCTTTGCGGCGCGGAAAAAGTGTGCATAATATGCATGTTTCCACAGAATCGGATCATGTAACAGGAAGTGTACCGTGACGAAGAACCGTTCAGACAAACCCACTGTCATCAAGAAATACGCCAACCGTCGCCTCTACGATACCGGGCGCAGCAGCTACGTCACGCTTGACGATCTCTGCACCATGGTCAAGGAAGGCCGCGATTTCGTCGTTTACGATGCCAAGTCGGGCGAGGACCTGACCCGTTCTGTCCTGACGCAGATCATCGTCGAGCAGGAAGGCAAGGAAGGCCAGAACCTTCTGCCCATCACGTTCCTGCGCCAGCTTATCAGCTTCTACGGCGACAATATCCAGTCCGTCGTTCCGAACTATCTGGAGCAATCGCTGGAGAATTTCGTCCAGAACCAGGAACGTTTCCGCGAAATGTTCTCGATCTCGACCTTTGAGGAAATGAACCGCCAGAACATGGCGATGTTCGAGAACGCCATGCGCGCCGCATGGAGCCCCTTCACCAACGCGACAAAGAAATCCGGCAAAGACGAGGAATAGTCCCCCCGCCTAACCCCGGATCAACTCCATCAGCTCGCCATTCGTAATATCGGGGCGTTCGGCTTTCTGGCCGCTGCCGGGCGCAAGGAATTTGCGCTGGGTGTGATGTTTTGGCAGCCAGACGCGCTCGACCGACGGATAGCCGAAGACATAGCCCTGAATGTGATGGATACCGTCGCTGGCCAGAAGTTTCGCATCCGACATGGTTTCCGCGCCCTCACCCACCGTTTCGATATCGACCCCGTCGGCCAGCGCCTGAAGCGCGCGAACGAAGAGATGGTTTTCGCTTTCCCCGATATTGCGGATAAAGGATTTGTCGATCTTGACCAGACTGATATCGAGGTCTTTCAACTGCGAGAACGCCGTATATCCCGCGCCGAAATCGTCAAGCGCGACGCGGCAGCCGAGATCGCGCAGCGCCCGCGTCGTGCGGATGGTTTTCTTGACGTCGTTCATGACGGCGCTTTCGGTGATCTCGATAATCAGGCGAGCCGCGATATCCGGCCTGTCGCGCAAGGACGCGACAAGGCCGCGCAACCAGTCTGGGTCGGAAAGCGTCAGATGCGATACGTTCACCGACAAGGACAACTCAGGGAACATCGACAGCTCCTCAATCGCAAGACGCATGGCATAGCGATCGACAAGGCGGGCCAGCCCAAGTTTTTCGATAGCGGGGATAAAATCGCCCGCCGTGTGCATCTTGCCATGATCGTCGAACAGGCGGATCAGGCTTTCATGAAAGGTCACATCGTTTGTCTTGCTGTTCACCACCGGCTGGAACGCAAGGCGCACGCGGTTATCCTTGAGGGCGGAGAGGAATACGTCGCCGGACTCGAGGATCAGGCGCGTATTGGCGGATTCGCCCGCAGCTTCGTTGTAGGAAATGTAGCGCCCGCGTCCACGCTCCTTCGCCGTCTGCAAGGCCATTTCCGCCTTGGTCAGCATATCCGCCGGGTCCTTGCAGTGGCGGTTGACAAGAACGCCACCGATGGAGATGCCGACGCCGATCGGGCCCTTCGCGGTTTGCAACGGCACTTCATAAAAACTCCGCAGCAGGTGATGCGCCACAGCCGCCATTTCCGCATGCGGCGCATTGCTGAAAAACATGGCGAACACATCGCCGTCGATCCGCGCCACCGTTCCGCCGCCGCCGATCATCTGGCGCAGGCGCTTGCCCGTAAGGTCGATGATTTCATCGGTGAATTTCGCGCCGAACCCTTCGTTGAACATCGAAAGCCGGTCGATCCCCACGGCTGCCGCTTCCTGCCCCGCGGCGCGGGCGAATTGCGCGCTGTCGTTGATCCGCAAAGATCCGCAAAGAATGGCGTGCCCGGTTTCCGGGTCTTTATGCAGGGTCGCGGATTCCGTCACGTCGATCTGCTGGCCGTTGCCGCGGCGAATCCGGTAAGCGGTGCTGAACCCCCTGCCCGCCGAAGCCCCTTCCGCCTTGAGAATGTCATGCAGGGCCGAAAGACGTTGCGGCACATCCTGAGGATTGATCAAACCGTTGAAGCGGATGCTGGTCGCGGGGGGCTGCCCGTCTTCCGTGCCAAGGATCGCGCCGATATCGCCGCGCCATTCGAAAATATCTGCATCCACATCCCATATATAAGCCGCCAGCCCGTTGCTGCTCAGTGTTTTGGACAGATGCTCGAACCAGACGCCTGAAGACATGGAAACCCCGTTTCCCCTTTCGACCCCTCCATTCTCGCTGCAAAGGGTTAAAAGAGCATTTTTATTCGCTAATATTACATTCCCATATTAGGCATCAAATAGTTACCGTAAGATTTATAATTTTAATAAAATTTGAAATAAATTTTTCGCAAATTGCGACAGAGTTTTATATCCAGTTTACTTAAATGCAAACAGCCCCGGGCGGGGCTGCAGCTGGAATTGCGGATTACCTTTGCCGGATTAACGCGCCGCTGTTTTTTCACCCTGCAGGACGCCGAGGATTTTATCGCGAATGTCCATGGCGACATCCATCGATTCCGGTGCGGTTTCATGGGCGATAGTGGTGAAGGTCTTGCCGTCCAGCGTGTAGAACAGCATCGCCGCCGAAGCCCCTGCCCCGTTTTCATCGACACAGGCGATTTCATAGGCGGAAATCCGCTTGCTGCCCTGGACGTCTTCCGTCGCCGGAACGGAAGCAAACTGGCCGCCGCAACGCGATTTTGTCTTGCCCAGATAATCGCGAACGAAGGTGTCGAACTGCGCCGTGGACTCAAGGCCCTTTTGCTCGGCGGTTCCGAACATGCCGTTCGTTTCCCAGCGATAGGCAACGCGCCCCGCGCCGGTGGCGCTGTCAAGCTGCTGCACCGCGCCGGTCGTCGTCACATCGGCCTGACGGAGCAAGCCTTCGATCTCTCCGGCACTGGCCAGTTTCACGCCGGCCGTAACAGACGTCATGCTGGTGACGGGCGCGGTTTCAACCACCTGCGCCGTGACAGGGCGAGCATTGCCCGCCGCGACTTTGGGCGCGGCCAGCGGGGCGATCTCGATATCCGGGCGGGATACGACCGTATCCGCGCGCGCGATCGAGCGCGCGGCGCGAACATCCGCCGAAGCCGGAGCGCCAGCAGCCGTATTGATCTGCGCCAGTTGCGTTGCCATCGCGGCCTTTTCACTCTGGAGATTGGCGACCTGCGCGTTCAGACTGCCGATTTCCTGTTGCAGGGCCTCGACCATTTCCTTCTGCTCTTTGAAAGCGATTTTTTCTGTGGCACCTGAATCCGCCGTCTTCGCATTGGCTCCTGCAGCCTGTTTCAATTCGCTGACCTGCTGCTCGAAAGACGCATTGCGCCGGGACAGGTCATCCAGTTTCGCTTCCAGATCCTTGATCTTCGCCGCATCCGAAGGAGATCCGGCACCGTTCAATGCCTGCTTTGCTTTCGCCAGCTCTTCTTCCAGCGTCGTCAGGCGGGAAATTTGCTCCTGATTGGCGACTTTCGGATCGAACAGCATGTATTCAAGGTTTTTCTTTTCGACCGCGCATTTCGCACGCTCGGCCTCGACGGCGGAACCAAGACGGCGGATTTCGCGCTCTGCTTCATTAAAGCGCTGGGTCGCCTGCTCCAGATTCCAGTTTTCGGATGAAATCTTCATCCGCCCGTCTGCATCGGCCTGACTCAGGGTTTCGATCTGCGCCTTCAGCGTGTCGCGCTCGCGCATCGTGTCGGAGAGTTTTGCTTCCGCCTCTTTCAGGGCCTTGACCGTCGCCAGCGCTTTTTCCTGCTGGGTGATATCGATGGTCTGCGGCTTGGCGTTGCGCGAAGCCTTGAGGCTTTCGTTCTCGTACTCCGCAGCCTTCAGACGTTCCTGCAGCGAAGCGATTTGCGCTTCCATCGCGGCATTGATCTTGCCGTCCTGCGCCGGTTTTGCATCGGAGCCGGTCTTTTCGGCTGTCGCAAGGCGCTGCTTTTGCGCGTCCAGTTCGGCCTTGAGGCGCGTATTCTCGTTTTGCAGCGTGGTGATCTCCTCGGCCGTCCCTTTTTCAGGAACGCACGCCGCGGGAACCGCCATCACCGGCGGCATGTCGTCCGTGCTTGCTACGATCTTGCCGGCTTTGTCATCCTTGTTTTCAGCCTTTTCTTCCCGCCCGGCTTGCTGCGCGCGCAATTTGCCGTTTTCGATTTCGAGCAAGCGCAGTTTTTCACTCAGTTCCGCCGAGGCGCTGGTGTTGTCGCCCACCTTCTGGAAACGGTTTTCAAATTCGCGGCGCTCGCGCTCCAGCGCGTTGCGCAGGCGGATATTTTCTTCTTTCAGGGCCTGGACGGTATCGCCACCCTCCATCGCCGCGATCACGGGCGCTTTTTCTGCAACGGGTTTTTTCGCATCAGCCTTCTTCGCGGCTTTCGGCGCGGGAGCCGGCTCTACAGGCGCTTCCGGGGCGGCTTTCGCTTCCGGTTCTTCAGCCTTGGCTTCCGGCCGGGCTTCGCCCGCCGCCGGTTCCACAGCCTGCCCGAGGCAAGCCGAAAGATCATCGACGCCCGTCTTCACATCGGGCATGGCGAACGTAAACGCCTTGTCGGAAAGACTGACCGTGAGCTGCCCGCTTTTTTCGAGGGCTTCATAAAATGCATAGTCCTTGCCGAAGCGAACGATCACGCTGCGCTCCGACGCGGGCATGGCGTCAAAGCTGCGGGTAACGCCCTCACCGGCTTCGAAATCGATTTTCGTTGTTTTTCCCGGTTGCAGCGTCCCGCTCGGCAGATCGACGGCGAGGGAGGATTCATCGCTGGCATTGCGCGCAAAAGTAAGGACCGTACCGTTGCCGAAGCGGCGCGAGAGCGCGCAATACGGAACGGTGCCGGGCTGCTTGGCTTCGACTTTCGACACGGCCCAGCTTCCTTGCGGCCGGATCGTTTCGGCGGCGTTTGCCTGACCTGCCGCAGCCAGCGCGAAAAGCAAAACGCTGCCGCAAAGGACCGTCGATAAAAGCTGTGAGCGCACGTGCATCGTCTTATCACTCCACTACATCAGGCCGCGAACCAAAAAATCGGGCCGGTTTGTTTTTGATTCAGGGCAGATTCCACCCGCCCTGCACATAAATGCCCTGCGAGCATACCCTTCCGGCTTCATTCTGAAAAGTGAATTATCGGGCGTCCGACAGCTCGACCACAAGAACCAGCTTGCTGGTTCCCGGTTCGCGGTAAATCCGCCCGACCGGGCGCGGATTGCTGTCATTATATTGCTCCAGCAAGCCCTGGGTGGCGGATTCAAAGGTTCCCTGAAGGCTTAAGGACCGCTGCACGGCGAAATCCCGGCTGGAATTCCATATAAGCCGCGCCCCGCTGCCCTCCGCCCAGACGCCAAGGACTTCCCGCAGATTCGCGCCTTTGAGGGCGCGCCAGCGCATTTCCCGGCGGACATAAACTTCCTTGCCCGGCGGCTGGGCCATGACGTCGGTCGCCGTACCGGCGCGGACCTGCCGGGCATCCGTCCAGCCTTCCGCCAGTTGCTCCCCTTGCGGGGCGGGAGCCGGAGCCGCAGCAGAGGGCGCGGCAGGGCGATTATTTTGCGGGCTGCGGGCGGCAAGACTCCTTGCCGCATCCTCGGCCTCGCTCGCCATGGCGATCAGGTCGGGCGCGGCTGCCCCTTGCGGAGCCCCCTGCGGCAGGGCGGCCTGCGCGTCATCCATCATCGGGGTCAGGGCCCCGGCCTCGCGGGCGATCAGGGGGTTCTGCGGCGTTGCCGTCCGGCTGCCCTCCGGCACGGTGCCGACCATGGTCACGCCCGTGGTCGGCGGCGCGACAGGATTGGGAGCGACGGGCGGGGCCATCGGCGCGGGGCCGTGAATGCTGGGGTTATAGCAGATTTCCATGCGCTCAAACCCGTCATCCAGCCCGATCAGCGCCAAGGGCAAGGTGGTATCGCCGATCTTGACGTTCATGACCTCCGCCTCTTTCAGCACGGCGTAAAGGTCGGGAATTTTCTGGAGGTTGAAGATCAGCGTGCTTTCATCGAACGCCGCCCCGGAAACGACCTGAAAAAACTGCCCCGGCACGGAAAGCTCGACATCGTATTTCTGGCGCGGCTTAAAACTTTTCTGCTTCACATCGATGGCGAGCGCCATCAGCTTGTTGTCCCCGCCGGAAAAACGCAGGACCGCGCCGTTATTGTACTGGTTGGCGACGACGCAGGGAATCTTGGAGGAGATATTGCCGATATTGGCGGCAAGGCTTGCCGGTCCGACAAGCCACGCGCTGGTCGGAACGAACGGGTTTTGATCCTGCGCCAGCGCAGGGGCGGCGAAAACCGCCATCGCGACCAGACCGGCCAAGGGAATGAAATGCTTCACCCGTCTGTTATGCCGCATCATGCCCCTTGTCATCAAGCCCCAGACCGTGGGCCAGCGCCGATTCAAGGAAACGGTCGAGATCCCCGTCCAGAACCCGGAAAGCGTCGGTGTTCTCGGTCCCCGTGCGCAGGTCTTTAACCATTTGATAGGGCTGGAGAACATAGGACCGGATCTGGTGGCCCCAGCCGATATCCGATTTCTCGCTATGGGCGGCGTTGGCGGCTTCGGCCCGCTTTTCCAGCTCCATCTCGTAAATCCGGGCGCGCAGCATGGAATAGGCCGTCGCGCGGTTCTTGTGCTGGGAACGCTCCGCCTGACAGGCGACGACGATCCCGGTCGGGATGTGCGTGAGGCGAATGGCGGAATCGGTGGTGTTGACGTGCTGCCCCCCCGCCCCGCTGGAGCGGTAGGTGTCCATCTTCACGTCTTTTTCGTTGATCTCGACATTGATGGTGTCGTCGATTTCCGGCGACACCGAAACCGATGAAAAACTGGTATGGCGGCGGGCGTTGGAATCGAACGGCGAGATCCGCACCAGGCGGTGTACCCCGTTTTCGGATTTGAGCCAGCCATAAGCCTTGTCGCCGACGATATGGATGGAGGCGGATTTAACCCCGGCTTCCTCCCCTTCGCTGCGCGCCATCAGGGATACTTTATAGCCGTGCTGCTCGGCCCAGCGCGTGTACATGCGCAAGAGCATCTCGGCCCAGTCCTGCGCCTCGGTCCCGCCCGATCCGGCATGGACTTCAAGGAAGGCGTTGTTGCTGTCCACCTCGCCGGAGAGCAAGCTTTCGATCTGCATCTTCTCCGCTTCCTTGCGGAGGGAGAGGAGAGACTCTTCCGCCTCCCCGACGATCTCCAGATCGCCCTCGGCCTCGCCCATCTCGATCAGGCCGATGGAATCGTTCATGCGGTTTTCAAGCGCGCGAATGGACTGGATCTGCTGATCCAGTCCGTTGCGTTCTTTCATGATCGCCTGGGCTTTTTCGGGATTGGACCAGAGATTGGAATCTTCGGTCAGGCTGTTGAGCTCGGCAAAGCGGCTGAGGGCGTTTTCCCAGTCAAAGATGCCTCCTCAGCAATCCAAGGGATTGCCGGATATCATTGACGACGGTTTCGACCTCAGCCTTCATCGTTTGTTATGCCGCTTCCGGGATCTGGACGTCCTGCTGCGCCAGGAACGGGACGATGGCCGCAATATCCTCGGCCGTTTCAACAACCATCAGGTTGTCATGCATGGAAACATCGGTGTTCTGGCCCGCGAAATCAAGCACGGACACGGCATCGCCGAACATCACGACTTTCTTTCCGGCGGACATGAAGCTGTTGACGATGCGCTTGGTGTGCGCCGTGGTTTTCAGTTTGTCCATGCTGCGCTGGCCGCCCGGGATCACCAGCATGTCGAAATCCGCGCCCAGCGCGGTGGCAAGCTGCTGATCCACCGGGAAATGGTGGCCCCAGCCGGTTCCTTCCCAGCCATTGACGAGGCCCTGATCCGGGCTGACCACTTTCACGCCCGCGCCGGCGGCGTTGAGGAGTTTCTGGGTTTCGGTGAAGTCTTGCTGATTGAACCCGTTGGAAACGAGAATGGCGACTTTAAGTCCTTGCAGTGTTTTACGCATAGGTGAGAGCCCTCAAGCATTGTGGAAGTTATTGTTTTATCTTTGCTTTCCGGGTCTGGGACGCCCGGTATCCGCTGAAGCTGGGGGGAAGATGCTTCCTCCGCCCCCGGCTTGTCAAGAAAAACCCGCCAACACCCTGAAAATCCTTGTGTACACGGCGTCACACTCTTCAGCTCGACCGTGTTTCCTCACCGTCATCCCGGCTTGTCCGGGTGATGACGTGTGGGCGAGTTTCTTCATCAATGGGGCCGCATAATCAATATCAATGCAAAATCGAATCAAATGCAAAACCGAATCAAAAGTGTCAGATTAAATTGAAAGACAGATAGAATGGCATGATTTTAATTTGATCTGAACGCTATTTGAAGACCACAAACCCGATGAAGCGCCTTGCTGTCGACTCTCTGGCGCGCAGCAATCCGCTCCCCGTCACCGTGTCCCTTACAGAAGTCCCTTACAAAGGCAAACGCCGAAAGTCCAAAGCGTTCTAACCATTTGATTCCATTGGAGCGGGCAACGGGTCTCGAACCCGCGACCTGCAGCTTGGGAAGCTGCCGCTCTACCAACTGAGCTATGCCCGCGCCCCTTGTGGGATTCCATGGTTTTAAAGGGAAACCGGGCCCTTCGCAAGCCCCCCGAAAAGTCAGTGTATTTTCCGTTCAACAGGCCTTTACTTTCCAAATCAGTTGTCTATAAAGTCAGACCCTGACAGGCGGAGAGCGCCTTGAAAAAACAGGTTTTTCTAAGGAGATTAATACGATGAAGCTGCGCGGAATTGTTCTGGCAGGTCTGACACTGACCCTCGCCGCGTGCTCCGGTTTTGGCAAACACAGCGAAATTCAGGCGCTGAATGAAGTGCAGCCGGTCGGCAGCCCCTTTACCCAAAGCCTCGCGGCCGAATATCGTGACTTCGCCAACCGCGAAAATTCGCAGATGTTCGATTATCCGGACGCCATCCACTTCGCGCGCAAGGGCCTTGCCGCCGCCGCCGGTGACGTCGTGATGCCCGAGCCGATCAGCGACTGGAACCTCACCCCGGCGCATATGGAAGAGCTCGGCACCGCGCGCGGCCGCCTGATCACCGCGTTTGATCTCGGCGCCCGCGACATCGCGCCGCAACTCTCCGCCGTGGCGCAAGCCCGCTTCGACTGCTGGATCGAGCAGCAGGAAGAAAACTGGCA
>JACPDM010000103.1 GCA_016184045.1 Micavibrio aeruginosavorus
CGCCGCCGTCGCGGCCGCCAGTGCCGCTTTCCCTGAATGGCGCAAGAAGACAGCGAAGGAGCGCGCAAAGATCCTGCGCAAATGGGCCGACCTTATCGCCGCGCGCGCGGATGACCTTGCTCTTTTGCTGACTACCGAACAGGGCAAGCCGCTGGCCGAGGCCAAGGGCGAGGTCGGCGGCACGGCGGCGTTCGTCGAATGGTTCGCGGAAGAAGGCAAGCGCGTTTACGGCGATACCATCCCCAGCCATAAAACCGACGCGCGGATCATCGTCACCAAGGAGCCTGTCGGCGTCATCGCCGCGATTACGCCGTGGAATTTTCCGTCTTCCATGATCACGCGCAAAGTCGGCCCGGCGCTCGCCGCCGGATGCACGGCGATCCTCAAACCCGCGGAAGATACGCCGCTTTCCGCGCTCGCGCTCGCAGTGCTGGCGGAGCAGGCGGGGATTCCGAAAGGGGTCTTCAATATTGTCACCGGGTCGCTCGACTCCGCGCCTGCCATCGGCGAGGTTCTGACGACCCATCCCGATGTGCGGAAATTCTCCTTCACCGGATCGACGGAAGTTGGAAAAATCCTGATGCGTCAATGCGCATCAACGGTCAAAAAAGTGTCGCTGGAGCTGGGTGGAAATGCGCCCTTCATCGTCTTTGACAGCGCCAATATCGAGAAGGCCGTCGATGGCGCGATGATCAGCAAGTTCCGCAATGCCGGGCAGACCTGCATCTGCGCCAACCGCATCTATGTGCAGGACGGCGTCCATGACGCGTTCGTCGCTGCTCTTGCCAAGCGCGTGCAGGCGATGAAAGTCGGCCCCGGCGATCAGGACGGGGTGCAGATGGGGCCGATGATCAACGAGGCCGGAATCGCCAAGGCGCAGTCGCATATCGACGACGCTCTCGCCAAGGGCGCAACGCTGGTTTGCGGCGGCAAGCGCCATGCCGCGGGCGATCTGTTTTTCGAACCGACCTTGCTGATTGGCGTGACGACCGAGATGCTGATGAACGCCGAAGAGACCTTCGGGCCCGTGGCCGGGATTTTCCGCTTCAAGGACGAAGCCGATGTGATCGCCATGGCCAACGACACCCGCTACGGACTTGCGTCCTATTTCTACAGCAACGACCTGCCGCAGGTCTTCCGCGTGGCGGAAGCCCTGCAATACGGCATGGTCGGGATCAACGAGCCCCTTCTTTCTGTCGAATCGGCCCCCTTTGGCGGGGTCAAGGAATCCGGGGTCGGGCGGGAGGGGTCGAAATACGGGATTGAGGATTACCTTTCGGTCAAATACCTGCTGGTCGGCGGGCTATAACCCTAACCCTTTTTAAAGATTGTTTCCCTAAGATTGCGGGCGGGGGCTGTGACGGGCCCTGGCCACAGTGACGAAAAAAAGACTGTTTATTAACATAATAAAGTTTGACAGGGCTGGCCGATTCATATAAAACTGCCACGCAATTCGAGTATTTTGCGGAAGTAGTGTGTGTTAACCAGTCAGGCCCCGTCGAGGGTGAAAATCTCAAGGAGAACAAGACCATGGCTCAACAGGATGCAGCAGCGGTAGCGACCGGAGCAGATTCTTCCCCCGTGGCCCTGACGCTGACGACAGCCGACATTAAATCCATGAGTCTTAGCAGCACGGGCGGCCTGATCATCACCAAGGCCGACGGTTCCACGCTGATCGTCGAAAACTTCAAGGAAATGGCCGAGCATCGCGCCAGACTCACCCTCGCCAACGGCGAGACCATTGATGCTGAAAAACTGTTTGAAACCCTTTCCGCCGGGCAATCTTTTTCCACGCCGGATGTGATCACCAACCCCGCCATCGTGATCACCGGCCCGCAGCCGGCGACGGCGCTCAGCTTTACCCTTGAAGAAGGGCAGCTTTATGTTTTTGAATTCGATCCCAAGGCGCAGGATGCGCACATTGAAAACGGCGCGATGATCCTGACTTTCGCCAATGGCGGCACCGTTATTCTCAACAACTACGAACATGCCCTGACCTCGTCCAACCCGCCTGCGCTGACGATTGCGGACGGTGCGGTGGTCGACGGTATCGGCCTTCTTGATTTCGCGCGCGCGCGTCAGGATGAAACCGGCCATGATCAGGCCGAGATTCGCCGCGGCGAACAGGAAGAAAATCTGGCAACCCTCGCGCAGGATCTGGCCAAGGTCGAGCCTGCCGCGGGTGAATCCGGCAGCGGCGCAGGCAGCCGCGGCGGCTTCGGATTCCAGAGCGCTGTCGATGATGCGCCGCTGGGCTCTCCCGCGCCGATCGGCCCGATCGGCCCGACCGCACTGCAATTCGGCCTGCCGCAATTCGATGAGCGCGTTTATGCCGAAAGCGAACCTTCACCCGAAATTCTTCCGCCGGGCAAGCCGGGGCTTGAGACGGAAGACGTGTTCGTCGATGAAGACGGCAGCGTCCTGCTCAATCTTTCCGTCAGTTCTAATGGCGTCCCCAACGTCAATACCACTGCAACGGTCTCCGGTATTCCGGCGGGCTGGACCGTCGATGCGGGCCTTGGCACCTATGACCCGGCGGCGGGAACGTGGACCATCGTCCTCAG
>JACPDM010000102.1 GCA_016184045.1 Micavibrio aeruginosavorus
GCCGATCGGCGCCCGCCTGACCGTCCCGGCCGGACGCCTGCCGGGTTCTTATACCGGCACTTTTACCGTTCAGGCCGTTTACCAGTAAACCCCTCCCAAACTGTAAACTTTTCTTAACCCGCTTCTCCTATAATAAGCGTGGGCAGGTGTATGAAGAGGGACAGCATGCAGTCGTGGGACTCCGCCGATTATTCTGACGCCGTTGTAAACGTCGATCCGCCGGTCTGGCCTCAGGCTGCATCGACCATGAAAATCGACGTCGCCGTCAACAAGAACGCCGATGTCTGGGTTCTCCACGACCAGCCCTTCCCCGATTATCTGGAATGGATCGAGTTCGATGCGGACTCGAAAACCATGACCTTTATCACCGCGCACGGAAAATTGCAGGATCTGGGCATTCCCATCCACCCGCCCATGGATGCCGCCGTGGCGCGCGCGCGCCGGGTTTATACAATGTATATCCGCGACGGCGTCATTCGCGACATGGGCCTTCTTGCCCTTACCGTGCGCGGCGAGGCCGGACAAAAAGACAGATACAAGAACGATAAGAACAGAGGTGTGTGATGGCCATAAAAAATCCGCAAGGCCCCGATGCGTTTCCCAACGACTTCCGTGATCCGGATTGCCGCCAGTTTTCTTTTGCCGTTTTCGAGCAGCTCGGGATCGAGCCGTCGGACCGGGGCGAGATGTATCTCCAGATGGTCAAGAATTCCGGCATCATGGCCGGCGGCTTCAGCAAGGCCGCATGGACCATGGAAGACAAGGGCCGCGATCATGAATGGCAGCTCTGGCAGGACAAGCAAAAAAGCGACAACGAACACCACGAACAACAGCAGCAGGCGCAAAAAGACTTTCAGGAACGCGAACGCGACCAGTTGCAGCGCCGCCTTGAGCAAGAGCGCATAGAGCGCGAAATGCTTGAGAAAAAACAGGCCGAAGAAGCCGCCGCCGCTAAAAACCGTCCGAATGAAGACGCCCAGAACAACCGCATCATGGCCATGCCCTTCCAGATGATGGGCGCGATGGCGTTTTTGGGCTTCGGCTCCGCCGCGCTCGAGAAAGGCGCGGATGCGATGTCCCCCGGCGTCAGCGGCCTCGGCGACCAGATGATGGTAACCAGCAACAATAATGGTGGCATGCTTGATGCCGCGCGGCAGTCCTTGAGCATAACCAACCCGCCGGCGCAGGACATTCTGGTCACGGGTCCAAGCCAGACAACCGCCTTCACCCCCGGCGCCACGCCGGATGCGGACATGGACGCAAGCGGCACATCGCCGCAACTGACGCAGCAGCGCAACCCCATGTTCGCCGCAGCACCCGGCATTGGCGGGCCGGGGCGAAAAGCTTGATTAAATATAGCCAAATTCAAGCCAAACCCCCGGCACGCCGGTTTGTTTCGGCACGGTAGCCGGCATTGCCTTCCCATCCGCCAGCCACCAGATTCTTCAGGTAAACAAAACTGTCAGGGAGGCGGAAATGACGAACTCCATCATCCGTATTGCAAATGTCGCCGTGCTTGCAGCGCTTCTGGCGCTGCCCGCATGTTCGAATATGTCGCAACAACAACAGCGAGTCCTCTCCGGCGCGGCCATCGGCACGGGCGTCGGCGCGGCTACGGGGGCCGTTACAGGCGGATCGCCCGCAACTGGCGCGGTCATCGGTGCGGGGGTTGGCGCCGCGGGCGGCTACCTCTACGACCAAAGCCGCTAAGGGGGGTTACTGATCCTCGACGCGGGTGACCTGAATCATGCCCTGAACGCCGTTCGGGCGCTGCTGGTTGCGCATGGCGAGAAGAAGGCGGATCGGCGTCCCGTCGATTTTGGCGTTAAAGACGCGGCGTATGCCGCCCTCGGGCAGGTTTGATTTCTCGATCTCGGTGTAGACCGGCGGCTTGATAAAGGTTTCCGCCGCCTGCCAGAAAGAAGACGAATAGGCGCGGCGCATGATGATGGCGCAAGACGGCTCCGGCGACGTATAGGAAATCACCACCCCGTCGCCGATCTGCGGCGGCAGCAGGAACACCCGCGCCCCGCCTTCACGGTCATAAACCCTGGCTTCCTCGGCAGGAAGCTCCCGCAGCTTCTGGCGCAGCAAGCCCTCGCTGACATCCGTTTTACGGATGATCGGCGGATAGCAATGAAAGAGCATCGCCCGCAGGACCTTTTTATTTTGTGCCAGAAGATCCTGCGCCTGAGCCTGGGCAAGGCCGGGTAAAAAAGAGAGAAGCAAAAGCCCTGAAAGAAAAACAACCCGCATAAAACCTGTCATAACGTCCCCCGCCATGGCCGTATATTAGAAAGTTCAAAAGACGATACGCAATAATTCCTATTTCTATTCTGCCAGCCTTTAGCGCCTTTGTCATCTCTCGGCCCCCCGCCCCGCCCAAACCTTCAAAATTTGACATTATGGCAAAAAATAATCTACCCTGACGCCGGTTTCAGACAAAATCCGCATCAGGAGTAAAACGATGACCCAATCCCTGACCACGACCTTCCGTACCCTGCCCCGGTACCCGGCCGATAACGCCCGCAACCATGCCGGAAGCCTGGTCGGCAAGACCATCGCGGTCGATCCGGTCCATGGCAGCGACTTTGAAGACGTTTACAGCCCCGGCGGCTGGGGCCCGTCGGCGAAGGAGCAGTTCACCGTCACGGGGGACAACGAATGCAACAACCCGGACGGCAGCGGGTCGCGCATCATCGAATTCGCCGATAAATTCAACAACATCTATCACGGCAACGCCACGCGCTTTACCGTCGTCGGCACAAGCGCGGTAACGGCGGCGGCAGCGGCCTCCGCCCCGGCGAAAAAGGGCTATACGCCGGATACGTTTTCCGCCGACATCATGAACATCACGCGCGGCATGTGCCGGTAGGCAGGCCCGCCCACCCCGCAGTCCCGTTTGATGCAAACCGCAAAACAGGGTAGAGTTGGGGCCTTGTGAAATATCGGGAGAGGAGCGACCGGGCATGACCCGTATTCAGGACCTGTTTGAAAACAACAAGGCGTGGTCGAAGCGGCAGATGGAATCCGACCCGGATTTTTTCAACCGGCTGACGACGCTGCAAAAACCCAAATTCCTGTGGATCGGCTGTTCGGATTCGCGCGTGCCCGCGAACCAGATCCTCGGCCTCAAACCGGGGGAGGTGTTCGTCCACCGCAACGTCGCGAACCTTGTCGTCCATTCCGACCTCAATTGCCTTTCGGTCCTGCAATACGCGGTCGAGGTGCTCCAGGTCGAGCATATCATCGTCTGCGGCCATTACGGCTGCGGCGGCATCGGGGCGGCGTGCAGCAACCAGCAATTCGGCCTGATCGACAACTGGCTGCGGAGCATCAAGGACACGTATGACCGCTACCGCTCCGAGATCGAGGCGATTCCCGACCAGGCCTCCCGGCATGACCGGATGTGCGAGCTCAACGTCCTGACGCAGGTGATGAATGTCTGCCACACCACCATCGTCCAGAACGCGTGGGCTCGCGGGCAGAAGCTGGAAGTGCATGGCCTTGTTTACCGCCTGACGGACGGGTTGCTGCACGACCTTGCCGTGCATATCACCAGCCTCGACCAGATCGAGGACATTTACAAGCTCGGGCGGCTCGACCGCAGGAAGACGGACGCGGCGGCGGGGTAACGCCGAAGCCTTCCCTCTTTTCCTCCCCCACCCGCCCGGCGGGTGGGGGAGCCAGAGGGGGCGGGCCGATGGCATCGCGATTGCGTACGGTCGCCCGCCCCCCTTGATCAGGAAGCAGATAGCCGCGCTTTGGCCCTGCGCCGGATTTTTTCTTCCTCTCCAGCTCCAGCTGCGCTTCAAGAATGGCGCAATCGATCTCCTTCCGGCATTCGCGCAACAGGCGGCAGATCATGCGGTAATCGCGGCTGCGCAGGCCATGTTTCGCGGCGTTCATTTTCGACCTGGCCTTGCCGGATTCGGTTCTGGGGCCGGTGGATTTCAGCCACGGCTTCTGGCTCCGGGTGCGCCGCGCCTGCCTTTCGCGCAGCTCCGGCGTCCAACGTCTTGATTTTTCAGGGGGGATTCCCGTACCCACTTCGTTCGTCATTTTTTTAGATCGTCCTTGCGCCGGTTCTCGCGGTAACGCATATCGCTAAGCGCGGTCAGGGCGTGGGCGGATTGCTTTTGCGCGCGCAGGGCGACGGCGATGTTAAAGCGCTCGTCATAGTCCTGCCCCGGCTGCGGCGTGGAAAACAGCATGGTGCTGAACAGGGAATCGAGGAGAATCCCCTGCGCCTCGAGGCGTTGCTCGGGCGTCAGGGGAATATCGCGCTTGCGATGGAGGGAGTGCTCCAGCCTTTTCGCCAGCAGCGCCGGGGACGGCCCGGGCTGGACGGCGGGATGAAGCGGCAGGGCCGGAAGATCACCCTCTCCCGTCGGGTTCGAATGATCGTCCATAGGGAGATAATAGGATAAATTTCCTAATTTGTCAAGGGGAATTTTAAACGCTGTGGGGGCGCGGGACTCCGGTCTGTTTTATAAAACCACCAAGCCCCATCGCCAACACCCCCGCCCCCGTCATTGCCCGCTTCATGCGGGCAATCCATACCCTCGAATGGATCACCCGGATGAACCGGGTGATGACAAAAGAAAAAAAGCGAGGGGGCCTGTCGCCCCCTCGCTGGAAAAACATCTGTTTTCTGGCGATCACTTTTCCAGTCTGGATAAAATTTTCGGGTACAGGATATAGGACAGGCCGAACACCGCATGGGCGGCCCAGTTCCAGAAGATCGGCACTTCGCGGTTCCAGATATCGACGCCGTGCAGGGCATCCATCGCCATCGGCACCAGAATATAGGTATCGACCATGCTGATCGTCGCCACGATCAGCCCGAGCGCAAGCGCGCGCGGCGCGGTGTGAATTTTCGCGGCGATAGCGAGGCAGCCGAACACCCCGCCCCAGAACAGCGCGACGCCCTGATGCACGACGAGGCCTGCCAGAAATGCGCCCGCATGGAATCCGTTCACTGCCGCCTCGCCGAAGACGATGGAGCCGATGACCTGCACCGGGAAAATCGGCCCCTTGCCGAGAAACAGCGTGAACACCGCCATCACGACGACGGCCATAGTCAGGCCCGCGATCTGGCTGGTCAGCAGGGCGGCGACAAAGGGGCGCGTCCCGGCACTCTGTTGCGCAAAGGGGTTGTTGTAGGTCGTGGTCTTGCTCATTTTCAGGGGTCTCCTTCGGGTGGGGGTAAAAATCCCTTATGCCTGACTCCGGGTACTTTGTAAACATTTTTATGTCGAAAGTATCTTATGTTATCATAGGGTAAGAAAGGTGGTATTCTCCCCTCCGTCATGCTGGAAGCCCTTGGAAAGACACAACAAAATCTGCTGAAAGCCCTGCTCGCGAACAAGGGGGGCTCGTCCATTGACGCGCTGGCGGCGCATCTGGCGATCACCCGGACCGCCGTCCGCCAGCATGTCACGGTGCTGGAGGGGCTGGGCTATCTGGACAGGGGGCAGGCGAAATCCACCGGCGGGCGGCCCGGCCAGTTTTACCGCCTGTCGGAAAAAGGCCACGGGCTGTTCCCCAAGCAATACGCCCTCTTCTCCGGCATCTTGCTGCGCGCGATGCTGGCGGAAAAAGGCGAGGACGGTTTGCGGCAATGGCTGGATACGCTTGGCGCGGATGTTGCCGCGGGTTTTCGTGAACGCATGGCGGGGAAAAAAACCGCCGAGCGCATCGTTGAAACAGTGGCCGTCATGAACACCCTCGCCTATGACGCGAGCGCGGTTGAGCCGGAGGCTCCCGGCGCCCTGCCCGTCATCGAGGCGACCAACTGCGTCTATCACGACCTCGCCGCCGAACACCCCGCCGTCTGCCAGTTCGACCTTTCCCTGCTCTCCGGCCTGACGGGCACGAAGGCGGTGCTGGAGAAATGCATCCGGGAGGGGGATGATGTGTGCCGGTTTTGTTTTAAAAAAGGGAAGTGAGGAAGGGGTTTACCGCGGGGGCGCAATTTAATCTGCCCCCTTGATTTGTAAAACCGCCAAGGCACCAAGGCACCAAGGCCCCCTTGGAGAGTACCCCCGCCCGCGTCATTGCCCGCTTCATGCGGGCAATCCATACACCCGGATGGATCACCCGGATAAACCGGGCGATGACGAAGGAAAAAACCCCGGACGCTCTGTGCTTCTCCGTGCCCGCTGTGGTGCAATCATTTTTTAACGCGGAGGACTCAACCACCCTCACCCGTCATTCCGGCGCAAGCCGGAACCCATGGACCCCGGCCTGCGCCGGGGTGACGGGGATGGGATCAATTTAATCTAATTCTTTTGATTTATAAAATATGATCACTTATCGTTTGTTTTTACTGCACGCGCGTCCAAAATCTCGCTGCCAAATAATAGACTTACCAAATTATCAATAGAATCTACTTTTCTAAATTTTCCAACTGGCACAATTTTATGATTTGACCGCTCCGCCTTAATACCTTCCGCATTTGCTTTTGTATGCTTTGCGGTTTTAAATTCGGATAAATCCGGCAATTTTTCTCCGGGGCTTCCGCCAAAAAAAAGATACGGCCCAAGGGCTAAAGCGTCCTTATCAAATTTTATCCAAACAACACAACCCGATGGTTTTTTAAACAAACTAACATTTATCTTCTGTGTCTGAGTTTTAGCGCCATCATATGACGCCTTTAATTGAATGTGACGTGTGACACCCATACAGTCCAGAACGACATCATAGCCACCGCTATCCACCTCTGATCTTGAAACCTCAATATCACGTCGCCCCATACGCCATAAATATTTTAGAACCTCACTAACAAACAGGTGCTCAAGAATTTTTTCCCTCAGAGACGAATGATACGAATGATCTTCATTACTCATCAAACCCACCCCTTCACAAACTCGCGCACACTCATCGCCTCCAGTTTTTTCTGATCCCCGCACATGTCGATGATGCGCTGGGCCTGGTCCGGGCTGTAATGGGCCTTTAAGGCGGCTTCGAATTTTTCTTCGAGCAGGGGGATGCCGTCTTTGCGGCGGCGGCGGTGGCCGATGGGGTATTCGATTTCGACTTTCTCCGTCGAGGTGCCGTCCTTGAAGAAAATCTGCATGGCGTTGGCGATGGAGCGTTTTTCGGGGTCGTGGTAATCGACGCTGTAGCGCTTGTCTTCGACCACTTCCATTTTGGCGCGGAGGGCGTCGATTTTCGGGTTGGCGGCGAAATCGTCTTCGTAGTTTTCGGCCACGAGGTTCCCGGTCAGCAGCGGCACCGCCACCATATATTGCAGGCAGTGGTCGCGGTCGGCGGGGTTGTTGAGCTTGCCGACCTTGCTGATGATGCGGATGGCGGCTTCATGGGTGGTGAGGGTGATTTTCTCGATCTGGTCGAGGCGGTCCTTCACCTGCGGGTAGAGCTTCACCGCGCATTCGACGGCCGTCTGGGAATGGAATTCCGCCGGGAAGGAGATTTTGAACAAAATCTGCTCCATGACGTAGGAGCCGTAGGGGCGCTGGAATTTGAATTCCTTGCCGCCGAACAGCACATCGTAGAAGCCCCATTTCGGCGCGGTCAGAACGCCGGGATAGCCGATTTCGCCGGACTGGACGATCATGGCAAGGCGCACGGCGCGGCTGGTCGCGTCGCCCGCGGCCCAGCTTTTGCGCGGGCCGGCGTTCGGGGCGTGGCGGTAAGTGCGGAGCGCCTGCCCGTCCACCCAGGCATGGGAGAGAGCATCGACGATCTGGTCATGGGTGCCGCCGAGCATCTGCATGGCGAGGGCGGTCGAGGCGACCTTGACCAGCACGACGTGGTCGAGGCCGACCTTGTTGAAGCTGTTTTCCAGCGCGAGGCAGCCCTGAATTTCATGCGCCTTGATCATCGCGGTGAGGACATCCTTCATCGTCATGTCCGGCATGTATTGCGCGACCGAAAGGATCGCGCCGAGATTGTCGGACGGATGACCCCATTCCGCCGCCAGCCAGGTATCGTTGAAATCGAGCCAGCGCACCATGCAGCCGATATCGAACGCGGCCTTGACCGGATCGAGCGCGTGTTTCGTCCCCGGCACATGCACGGCGTTCGGGACCACGGTGCCGGGCACGATCGGCCCCAGCATCTTCGTGCAGGCGGGGAATTTCAGCGCCATGATGCCGCAGGCCAGCGTATCCATCAGGCAGTAGCGCGCGGTGGTGTAGGCTTCCTCGCTCGTCACTTTATACTGGGTGACGTAATCGGCGATGTCGGTCAGGACCTTGTCCGGCGCGGGACGGTCGCTTAAATCGACATTATGTGCGTGTGCTGCGGAACCCATGGTGCTTGCCCCTGTTTTTTGAAAAATGCGGAAATCCCCTCCGAGTATTCCAGAATTTGGCGGGCAGGCAATATGGAAGACGCGGAAATCCCCTGTTTTTTCACATGGTTATTCGGCGGGATGGAAAGCCGGGGAACGTTCGGGCAGGCGCGGCGTTGGCCTGACGCCAGAAGCAACAGACAGAGTGAAAGGGAATAAATCATGATGGACCAGAACAAGAACCCGCCATACGGCCACGGCGACATGGAAGACGAGCCGTCCCGCAACAGAAACCCGGGACAGGAGCGCAACCCCGATGTCAACGACAAGTCCCGCCAGCAGCAACAGCGCGGCGGCACGGCCGGCGATAAATCGTCCAAGCGCCGCTAGGGCGCGAATGTGCCTAACTTCGCAAAGGCCGGGAATCCCCCTTCCCGGCCTCTTTTTTTCATGAAGCGACGTTAAAGAGGCCGTGCAGCCCGTCGGAGATGAACTGCACCGACATGGCGGCGAGCATGATGCCCATGACGCGGGTGATGATGCCGTAGCCGGTCGGGCCGAAGAAGCGCCCGAGCGCCGCCGCCCCGAACAGGCAGGCCAGCGCGATCCCCTGCACCGCCAGCATCGCGGCGATAACCTCGCCCCGCTCCATCATGCCGTGCGCGGAGGTCGAGAACATCACAATCGCGGTGATCGTCCCCGGCCCGGAGAGCAGCGGAATCGCCAGCGGAAACACCGCGATGTCGCTGCGGTCGCGGTAGGCGGATTTCTCCGAATTGATCTGGTCGGGGTCGTGGTAGCTCATGATCATGCGGAACGCCGTCACAAACAGCAGCAAGCCCCCGGCGACGCGGAAGGCGGAGAGGGTGATGCCCATGCGCTCCAGCAAGACCTCGCCGATCAGGCTGAACGCCAGCAGCAGGCCCGCCGCGATCACCACCGCCTTGATCGCGATCCGGCGCTGCGTCGCCGCGTCCATTTTCTGCGTCAGCGCGGCGAACACCGCCGCCGACCCGAACGGATCGACGACGACGAACAGGCTGACGAACGCGGACAGGAACAGATCGAACGGCATCAAAAAACTCCCTTATGGCAGGATTGACTATAGCCAAACCCGGCCATGGAACAAAGCGGCTCCGGCACCTGTTTGCAGAATAAAGCGATCGACAGCAAAAGGAGTTCCCATGCCCCAGACCCCGATCAACCAGCCCGACGCCCGCGGCGCAAAGAAAGCCAGCAAAAGCAAGAACCCGACCGGGCATGAGCGCTTCGGCGCGCGGGTGCAGCGGGAAAAACCCGGCAAGGCGACGAATAACAAGGAATCCTAGCGCTTGTCCACGGGCACGAATTTGCGCGTTTCCGGCCCGGTGTAATCGGCATTGGGGCGGATCAGCTTGTTATTCGCGCGCTGTTCGAAAATATGCGCGGCCCAGCCAGACACGCGGCTCATCACGAAGATCGGCGTGAACATCGGCGTCGGAATCCCCATGAAGTGATAGACCGAAGCCGAATAGAAATCGAGATTGGGGAAGAGGTGCTTTTCATCCCACATCAGTTTTTCGATGGCCTCAGAAACCGGATACAGCGCCCTGTTGCCCGCGTCATCGGCCAGTTTCTTCGACCATGACTTGATGACGACGTTGCGCGGATCGGCCTCGGTATAGACGCGGTGGCCAAAGCCCATGATCTCAGCTCCATCGCCGCCTCGTTCGCGCCGCCGTGCAGCGGGCCGCGCAGCGCGCCGATCGCCCCGGTCAGGGCGGAGTAAATGTCGGAACGGGTCGAGGTGATGGTGCGGGCGGTGAAGGTCGAGGCGTTGAATTCATGCTCGGCATACAGGATCAGCGAAACATTCATCGCCTTGGTATGCAGCGCGGACGGGGCCTTGCCGTGCAGCAGGGTGAGGAAATGATCGGCGATGCCTTCGGCCTTGCTGGTGCAGTCGATGCGCTTGCTGCTGCGGGTGAAGTGCCACCAGTAGGCCAGAATCGCCGGGTAC
>JACPDM010000101.1 GCA_016184045.1 Micavibrio aeruginosavorus
GGCCTTTGGCGTCAATGCGCTGTACTATATTCAAGGAACGGCGGCGAACAACACGGCCTTGGGTGAAAATGCGCTGCAATACCTGTCGACCGGCGCTGCCAACACGGCGGTTGGCGTCGGTGCGATGCAGGGCATCGTAGGCGTGCCGTTGACGGGGTCCAACAACGTGGCCTTGGGTAAAGACGCGTTGCTCAATGCGCAAGGTGCGGCAGCGAGCAACGTAGCGATCGGCATGAGCGCTTTGAAGGCGAACACAACGCAATCCGGCTCTGTGGCGATCGGTTTTGAAGCCCTGATGACGACGGCGACGGCGCTTGGCAACACTGCCGTGGGGTATCAGGCGCTCAAGCTGAGCCAGACCCTTGGGATCGACAACACGGCGATCGGCTATCAGGCCTTGCAGAGAAACACGACTGGTGATTATAACAACGCTTTCGGGCGTGCGGCGCTTGAGTGGAACACTACGGGTAGCGCCAATCTGGCGATTGGCAGCAGTGCACTGGGGGGCAATGATACTGGCAATAATAACGTGGCTGTCGGTGTCGATGCGCTGGGTGCAGTGAACGCTGGCAACAACACGGCAGTCGGCTATCAGGCGGGATACGCGGGGACGGCACTCACGACCGGAACCAACAATACCTTTATCGGCTATCAGGCCCAGGCCAATGCCAATAACTATACCAACGGGACGGCACTCGGCAACGGGGCGGTTCTGACCGCATCGAACCGGATCGTCCTTGGCAATACAGCGATCGCCTCGATCTACGCGCAGGTGACGTCGATTACCGCGATTTCGGACAGGCGTCATAAAAAGGACATTGAAGACCTCGGCCTTGGCCTTGATTTCATCCGCAAGCTGCAGCCGGTTTCCTACCGCTTTAACAACGGCGATGAAACATTGCGCTACGGCTTTATCGCGCAGGATGTGGAAAAGGCCCTGTCGCCGGAATTGCAGGCGCTGGTCGAAAAAGCCGATGACAAGGATTCCCTCGCCCTGCTGCAAAAAGAGAACAACGCCGAAGGGACGTACCGCGTCAATTACGGCGAACTGACCAGCCCGATCGTCAAGGCCATTCAGGAGCAGCAAATCATCATCGATACCCAGCGTGCCCGGATCGACGATCAGGAAGCGCGGATCGAGAAACTCTCGAAAGATATCGAAACCAAGATGACATCTTTTGAAAAAGACTTGAACGGACTGAAAGCCCATACAGGTTACGGCATCAACAAGGCTCAGATCGGCCTCGGAGTGCTGGTGGGTATGGGGGCAGGCATGGCATTGATATTCTTCTTCGGCCCGGTGTTGCTGAATCGTCAACGCAAAGCTGAGTAGAGGTCGATTCATGCGGGTGATAAATCGTATTGCGAACGTAGCGAAGCGGTCCGCCGTTGCGGGGCTGGAGCAAAAATGTCTGCGTTCATCACGCTTTCTTGCGGCGCTGGCCGTGTTACCGCTTTGCTTTGCTTCGGTGGACGCCTATGCCGCCTGCGCGTCCCCGGTGGGGGTGGAGGGCGAGGTTATCTATAACGCCGCGCAAAACGTACCGCAAATCTGTACCGGCACCGTCTGGGTGGCCCTCGGCCCTTTAATCCCGGGCGCCAGCGGCACAAGCTGTTCCAACCCGGCCGGACCGGAAGGTTCGGTTATTTATAATGCCGCCGTATCCAAACCCCAATATTGCAACGGCGATAACTGGATTGAAATGTTCGGTACCTATGGCAGCAGCGGCACGCCCAGTTGCACCGGCCCTTCAGGCTGTACGACGATTGGCAGCACTTGCGCCGATACAACGATCTTCGTCGGATGCCACCCGATAACTTATAATCAGATGTTTGTTCACCCGAGCAATCAGGGTACGACTGTGTCATGGAGCTCGGAGAGCGTCGTTACAAGCGCGACCGATGCCTATTACGGCAAGACCAATCAGGACTGGATCGTGGCCAATAAGACAATCACCAATTATCCGGCATTCAAGGCCTGCAATGACCTGAATCTGGCCTCCGCCCTCGGGTATAACGACTGGTACCTGCCCAGCAGAACGGAGATATATCTTATCTGGCTGAGTGGCGTTACTTTATCGGGCAACTTTTACTGGTCATCTACGGAGGAGACCAGCACGACTGCGTGGCGGGAAAACTCCGGTAATGGCGGTCAATCAAGCGTCACTAAAACAACGACAGCATCGCACGATGTACGCTGCATGCGCAGGAATTGACCATTCAATTATTTAATCATTTGAACGGACGTGAAGAAAATAATGGGTAAAGGATCAGGCTTATTCAGGCGGCAATACGCAAAGGCCATCATGACGATGGCGGTGTTGTCGTGCCTGTCTTTTCCTTCCGCCGATGCTTACGCGGCATGCACCAACCCGGCGGGGACCGCAGGAGAAGTGATCTATAACACGGACGCAAACGTTCCGCAGTATTGCGATGGCACAAACTGGAATTCAATGTTCAAAGCGCTCAGCGGCAGCGGTTGCAGCGGCCCCTCGGATTGCATGAATATAGGCGATCAGTGCACAGACACGACGATTTTTGCCGGGTGCAATCCGGTAAGTTATGCCAGAATGTATCTGCACCCGAACAACCAGAGTGCTGGAACTCAGTATAGCACCGTAACTGTTGACAATACGTCGGTGGAAAATGATAGTGACGGTGAAGCGAACCAGACCTGGATCGTGGCGAATACGACAATCACCCAATACCCGGCGTTCAAGCTATGCAAGGACCTGAATGATGTGTCTGCCCTGGGGTATAATGACTGGTACCTGCCCAGTCGAGCAGAACTGTTTTATTTCTGGGTGCATAGCGCCGCGATCAATGCAGGGCCGGGTGATGATTTCACCGCATTCGGCTATTGGTCATCGACGCAAGTCAATAACACAAACGGGTGGTATCAGGATTTAGGCACGGGCGCACAGCCCGGCACCAGCAAGAGCAATAGCCACGACGTTCGCTGTATGCGGAAGTAGTTTCGGATTTTGTTTTCCCTGTAATCTCCCGCTCTGCGTTCCACCCCGGATCAAGCCAGATGGGGATCTTTTTTATATTTCCCGGCCTTGATGACATCCCCCTTGAAATTTGCTATACCCTGCGCATGCAGAAAAAACTCATTGCCGGAAACTGGAAGATGAACGGGGATCTGGCTTCGGCCCTGGCCCTGACGCGCGGGATTGTCGAAGGGGTCAATGCCGATCCCGGATTGCTCCAGCGCTGCGATGTCCTCATCTGTCCGCCTTTTGTCCATCTTGCCCGCGTGCGCGCCAATCTGGGCCAGCCGCCCCTCGTCATGCTGGGGGCGCAGGATTGCTCGGAGCGGGAGAACGGCGCCGTCACCGGCGATATTTCCGCTGCCATGCTGGCCGATTGCGGCTGCGGCGCGGTGATCCTCGGCCATTCGGAGCGCCGCCAGTTCCATCAGGAATCTGATGCCCTGATCGCCGCCAAGGCGGGCAAGGCCCATGCGGCGGGACTTATCGCCGTGATCTGCGTCGGGGAGAGCGAATCGCAGCGCGCCGCCGGAACGCATTTCGAGGTCGTCGCGGCGCAGCTTAAAGGCGCGCTTCCGGCGTCGATGACTCCGGAAAATACCGTGATCGCCTATGAGCCCGTGTGGGCCATCGGCACGGGGAAAACGGCCACGCCGGAAGACGTGCGAGAAATGCATGCTTTCATAAGGAAATCAGCAGGTTCCGCGCGAATCCTCTACGGCGGGTCGGTCAAGCCGGAGAATGCGGCGGAGCTGTTCAAAACCGAAAATGTGGATGGTGCCCTGATCGGGGGTGCAAGCCTCAAGGCCGAGCAGTATCTTTCTATTGCAAAAGCGGCCTGAACATCCTAAAAATCAGGGGCAGGGCTGTGCCTGTAAAATATATCAAAATGGCTTATAAAATATGTTCCATGTTGTCCTCGTCATTCACCTGATCCTTGCGCTGGCGATCATCGCCATGGTGCTTCTGCAACGCTCTGAAGGCGGCGGCCTTGGCATGGGATCGGGCGGCGGCCTCGGCGGCATTGCAACCCCGCAGGCAACAGCCAATGTCCTGACCCGGGCGACGTGGGTCTGCGTGTCGTGCTTCTTTGTGACCAGCCTTGTTCTCGGCATTCTGGCCGGGCACACAGGCAGGAAGGCCAGCATCCTCGATCAACTGGATCAATCCGCCACGCCGCCAGCAGTAACGGCTCCGGCGGAAGCAGGCAAGGCAGACGGCGCGAAACCTGAAACCAAACCTTCCGAACCCTCGGTCCCGACTTCAGAATGACACGATTTATCTTTATTACAGGCGGCGTGGTTTCATCCTTGGGAAAGGGCCTCGCTTCCGCCTCCCTTGGCGCATTGTTGCAGGCGCGGGGGCACAGCGTCCGCCTGTGCAAGCTCGATCCCTATCTGAACGTCGATCCGGGCACGATGAGCCCGTACCAGCACGGCGAAGTCTTCGTCACCGATGACGGCGCGGAAACCGATCTCGACCTCGGCCATTACGAACGCTTTACCGGGCGCCCGGCGCAGAAAAACGACAACATCACCACGGGTCGCATCTATACCAATGTTCTGGCGCGGGAGCGGAAGGGCGATTACCTCGGCGCGACCATTCAGGTCATTCCGCACATCACTGACGAAATCAAAGCCTTCGTCATGGAAAAGGACGGTTCCGCCGATTTTGTCCTGTGCGAGATCGGCGGCACGGTCGGCGACATCGAAAGCCTGCCGTTCCTTGAGGCGATCCGCCAGCTTGGCAACGAACTGGGGAGCGAGCGCGCCCTTTATATCCATGTCACGCTGCTGCCCTATATCCCGACGGCGGGGGAGTTGAAAACCAAGCCGACACAGCATTCGGTCAAGGAACTGATGAGCGCCGGGATCAGGCCGCAAATCCTGCTTTGCCGCGCCGACCGCCCGATCGACGAAGGCGAGCGGAAAAAGATTTCCCTGTTCTGCAACATCCCGTTCGAGCGCGTCATTCCCGCCCTCGATGCCTCCAGCATTTACGAAGTGCCGCTCGCCTATCATGCGGAGGGGCTGGACAATCAGGTCATGGCGTGCTTTGGCCTGAAATCGAAAGCGCCGGATATGTCCGTCTGGGACAATATCATGCGCCGGATCAGGCATCCGGAAACGGAAGTCAATATCGCTGTCATCGGCAAGTACACCAGCCTGTCGGACAGCTATAAATCCCTCAATGAAGCGCTGATCCACGGCGGTATCGCCAATAACGTGCGGGTGAACCTCAAATTCATTGAATCGACCACCTTCGAGGAGAAAAACCCGGCGGATTACCTGCATGACGTGCATGGAATCCTTGTCCCGGGCGGTTTTGGGGAGCGGGGGACGGAAGGCAAGATCCTCTCCGCCCGTTTCGCGCGGGAGCGCAAGGTGCCGTATTTCGGCATCTGTTTCGGTATGCAGATGGCGGTGATCGAGGCGAGCCGCAATCTTCTTGGCCTGGAAAAAGCCAGCTCGACCGAATTCGGCCCCTGCGCTGAGCCCGTCGTCGGCCTGATGACCGAATGGGTCAAGGGTAACGAGAAGGAACAGCGCGCCGCCAATGACGATATGGGCGGAACCATGCGTCTTGGCGCCTATCCTGCCGTCCTGAAGAAGGGCAGCAAGGCGGCGCAGGCTTACGGCGTGACCGAAATCTCCGAACGTCACCGCCATCGCTATGAAGTGAACACC
>JACPDM010000104.1:0-2675 GCA_016184045.1 Micavibrio aeruginosavorus
AGCTGTATTATTACCACAGGCTGATGCGGCAGTTTTAGACAGCGCTCTCCATCCCTTGTCATCCTGAGCGCAGCGAAGGATCCCCTTGTGACCATAAACCATGAGATCCTTCGCTGCGCTCAGGATGACAGGGAGAGGTACAACGGCCCCCTTGTCACTTGGCCTCGAAGCGGAGATTCACTTCCTGCATTTCGCCGGGCAGGTTCTCGAAACGCGTCTCGAACGTGATGACTTCCTCGGGCCCGATGCTGTTGCGATCCATCGCGATGATCCAGCTGTCGCCGGGTTCGGATTCGGATTTCCGCAGCGTCGCGCGGATCGGGGGAAGAGCGGATTCGCGCGCGTAAAGATTGATGATATTGCCCTGCACGACAAGACGGGCCGAACCGTCCGGAGCGGTGGTTGCCTTGGCGCTGACCTGATCGAAGATCAGCCCTTCGCCCTGCACCATCACCGGCAGCCCGATTTTTTCGAAGAACAGCGCCGCAGGCTGCCAGGCCTGCACTACCGCGCCGCGCGCGGCGACCATGCCGCCGAAAAACAAAACGATCACCGCCGCCGCCAGCAATCCATTGGCCGCCGCGCGATCGACCTTGACCGCCATAGCCCCCGGCGTCAGGGCCGGAACGGACGATCCTTCAGGGATAGGCTTGACCCCTTCGGGGATCGGCTCCATATCCTCTTCGTCCATAATCGCATGGAAAGATGGCCGCTCTCCGTCGTCAGCAGCATCCGGCGAAAGCATGTCGTCCACGGGGGGCTGGAACCAGGTATGGCCGCAGACCCCGCAGCGCACCTTGCGCCCCGCCGCCCCCAGCAAAAGGGACGCCAGCAGATAGCGCGCATTGCATTTTTCGCAGGTGATAATCATGAAACCGGAGGGGTCTGGTGTTGTTTCTCTGGATTTATTATATAGAGTCACACATATGGGCAGCAAGATGACTGATAAAAACAGCTTTATGCACAGGCCGGTTGCAGCCGCGATGATGGCGGGGGGGCTTGCCTTTGCCATATTGACAGCAGGCGGCGCCGGAGCCGCCGAAGCGCCCGCGCCTGAAAAAACCCCCGAAATGCCTGCCTGCTCCGCCACAGACACCGCCTGCCTGATGCCCGCGCTCGAGGCCCTGACCGCCGCCGTCACCGAAACAAGCTGGCGCGACCAGACCTACCGCGAGATCGCAAAGCTCTATATGGCCAAGGGGGACGCGGCCCGGGCGCTGGCTATTCTTCCGCGAATCGAAAGCCCGGATACGAAGGCCCTGACCATCCGCGGTATCGGCATGGCCGCCGCCCACCGGGACATGAGCCCGGACGACCTCCGCGCCCTCTTCACCGCCCTGCGCGCCGAAGCGGACAAGATCGCGCATCCACCATCTCACGGCATTGCCCTCACCTATATCGCCATGGCGCAGGCTTTTGCCAAAGACGATGCCGGGGCTTTTGCGACCGCGAAATCCATGACCAACGGCGCCCTGCGTCACAAGGCCTTTGGCGAGAGCGCGGAGATTCAGGCCGAGCGCGGCGACCTGAAACCGGCGCTTGAAAGCCTTGCCGCAATCGACAGCGAATCCTTCCGCAACAAGGCGCATCTGACCGTCGCCAGGATTTTCGCCGACAAGGGCCAATATGACCACGCCATGGCCACCGCCGCGAAGATCACCAACAGCTACCAGAGATCCCAAGCGGTTCTCTACCTCCTTGCCAAGCAGATCACGCCCGAAGAAGTGACCTTGGGGATCAAGGAGTAAGCAATGATCCGCTATGACCATGTCGGCCTGCGCTACGGGATCGGCCCGGAGGTTTTGAGCGACATTACTTTTGCTCTCGCACCCGGCTCCTTCCATTTCCTCACCGGGCCGAGCGGCGCGGGGAAAACCTCGCTCATGACCCTGCTCTATCTGGGCCGCCGCCCGACGCGGGGCATCGTCACCATGTTCGGCCAGAATATCGGCAGCATGACGCGGGAGCAGATGGTCCCGATCCGCCAGCGCATCGGCGTGGTGTTTCAGGATTTCCGCCTGCTCAATCACCTCTCCGGCTTTGACAACGTCGCCCTGCCCCTGCGCATCGCGGGCCGTCCGGAAAAGGAAATCCGCAACAATGTCGAGGAACTGATGCACTGGGTGGGGCTCGGCGACCACATGAACGCCCTGCCCGATACCATGTCCGGCGGACAGCAGCAGCGCATCGCCATCGCCCGCGCCGTCATCACGCGCCCGCGCCTTCTTCTGGCGGACGAGCCGACCGGAAACCTTGACGATGAAATCGGCTTTCGCCTGATGCACCTGTTCGAACAACTGAACCGCATGGGCACGACCATCGTCATCGCCACGCACAACGTCGCGATGATGGAGAAATTCAACCATCCGCGCCTGATCCTCGATTCCGGCCATCTGCGGGTGGAGCAGCCGCTTACCCCCGCGGCCCTCAAACCCGAACCTGCGGGGGATGCGGCATAATGGCAAAGGAACGCACCATCGGACGCGCCGAAAAGCGCCGCTACGACCTGCCCCTCAACAAGGGCGCGGGGACGGCGTTCCTCGTCACGCTGATCGGCCTGATGACGTTTCTGGCGATGCTGGCGCTGACCTCGTCCTTTACGCTCTCGGCGATGACGCAACGCTGGACTTCCGGGCTTGAGAATCGCATCACTATCGAAATCCCGACGCAGAACC
>JACPDM010000104.1:2701-30951 GCA_016184045.1 Micavibrio aeruginosavorus
TCTTTACTGCCACCCGCGACGTCGCCAACGCCCTGCATAACCAGCCTGGCATCAAATCTGTCCACGTCCTGAGCGATGAGGAAATCGGCAAACTCGTCGAGCCGTGGCTGGGAAGCAACCTTGCGGGCAGCGACATCCCCATGCCCGGAATCGTCGCCGTCGAAACCGCGGAAACCCACGCGCAAGTGCTGCAAAACATCCATAGCCGCATTGCCGGAGCCGCCCCCAACGCCCGGATGGACACGCATGAGGAATGGCTGAACGACCTTCTGCGCTTTACGGGGGCGTTGCAACTTGCCGCAGTCATCCTTGCCCTTGTCATCGGCATCACCACCGTGACCGCGGTCGCCGGGGCGGTGCGCGCGCGCCTTGCCATCAACCGCGCCGAGGTGGAATTGCTGCATCTCATGGGCGCCAGCGACCGCTATATCACCCGGCAGTTCCAGCGTCATTCCCTGATCCTCGCCCTGCGCGGCGGCATCGCCGGGGCGATCGGCGGCGCCCTTGTTCTGGCCTTGATCGGCTGGGTAGCCGGAAAAATGGATGTGGCGATCCTGCCGGATTTCCGGCTTGACCCTGTGCAGATGGCCATGCTGGCTCTCACCCCTTTTCTGGCGGCGGCGATCGCATCGGCGACGGCGCGCTGGACGGTTTTACGCGTGCTGGAAAGTTTCCCATGATCCGTAATGCCGCGCTAAAGACCCTGCGTTTCCTTGCGTTCTCCATTGTCTGCGGATTCTGGCTGTGGGTGATGGGCTATATCCTGTTCCTGATCGGCGTCACGTTTCCCATTCCGCAAAAACCGCTGGCCAAAACCGATGCGATCATCGTCCTGACCGGCGGGCAGAACCGGATCAATACCGGGCTCGACCTCCTTGCCTCCGGACAGGCGGATCATCTCTTCATCTCCGGCGTCAATCCCGACGTCACCATTGAGAATCTGGTGAAGCTCTGGCACCCGGATTTCCAGTTCATCCCATGCTGTATCGCCCTTGGCTACGCCGCCAGCAACACCGAAGGCAACGCCCGCGAGAGCAGCCAGTGGGCGCGCGACATGGATATTCACTCGATCCGCCTCGTCACATCAAACTATCACATGCCGCGGGCGTGGCTGGAATTCACGCATGCCCTGCCCCGGCGCGAAATCATCACCCATCCCGTCCGGCCCGCCGCCCTGCCCGACGGCAGCCGCGATCATCTTCGTCTGAGCCTCCGCGAATACAACAAAACCCTGCTGACATGGGTGCGGCTTTATATCTATCCCTGGGACAGGCTTGTAGAGGCTGACAATTGGTAAAGACACTTGAAATCTTCATACGCTCGACGCTGTTCAACATCGCCTTTTTCGGCATCACGGCCGTTCTGGCGCTGTGCCTTCTGCCCGGCGTCTTCATGGAGCGCGAAGCGGCGCTGAATATTCCGCGAATCTGGACGCGGATCGTTCATGCCCTGGAACGGTTTATTCTAGGACTTGACTACGAAGTGCGCGGAATCGAGCACCTCCCTTCTTCCGGGTCGTACCTTATCGCCGCCAAGCATGAATCGGCTTATGAAACCATGAAACTGCATATCCTGTTTCACGACCCGGCCATCGTTTTGAAGCGCGAATTGCTGTCCATTCCGATCTGGGGGCTGTTTCTCAAAAAAATCGACCCTATCGCCATCGACCGCTCCAACCGGGAATCGGCCATGCGCTCCCTCCTTGCCGGAGTCGAGCATGTAAAAACGCAAAACCGTCCGATCGTTATTTTTCCGCAAGGCACGCGGGTCAAGCCGGACACGCCGCTGGATAAAAAACCCTATAAAGGCGGCATCGCGAAAATGGCCGAAGCCTCCGGCCTGCCGATCGTTCCGCTGGCGCTCAATACCGGGCTTTACTGGCCGAAGATGAGCTGGATCAAAAAACCGGGCAAGGTTGTTTTCGAATTCCTGCCGCCGATCGAGGCCAGGAAAACGACAGCAGACACCATGGCGATCCTGACCCCGGCGCTGGAAAACGCTTCCATCGCCCTGCGCGAAGAATCCCGCGCGGCGTATCCGTGGCTGCGCTGAAACAATAACAATCAGGCTTTCTTGGCCGGGGGGACTTCCTGCTTCGCCTGAATGACGCCGCGGCGAATTTCGCGCGTGCGGGTAAACAGGGATTCCAGCGTATCGCCGTCGCCATAGCGGATAGCGCGTTGCAGGTTGGTGAGGTCTTCGTTGAAACGCTGCAAAATCTCCAGCACCGCCTCGCGGTTGTTGAGGAACACATCGCGCCACATCACCGGATCGGATGCGGCGATGCGCGTGAAATCGCGGAAACCGCCTGCTGAAAATTTGATTACGTCGTCCTTGGTGTGCGTTTCCAGATCGGACGCCGTGCCGACGATGGTATAGGCGATCAGGTGCGGCAAATGCGAGGTAATCCCCAGCACAAGGTCATGCCGCCTTGCGTCCATGATTTCCGCTTTCGCGCCGATGGCCTCCCACAGCGCGACGATTTTTTCCATGGCCCGAATATCCGTTTCAGGCAACGGCGTAATGATGCACCAGCGCCCTTCGAACAATTCGGCAAAGCCCGCATCCGGCCCGGAATGCTCCGTCCCCGAAATCGGGTGTGCGGGCACGAAATGCACGTCCGCTGGCAGTTGCGGCAAAACAGCGTCGATCACCGCCTGCTTGACAGAGCCGACATCGCTGACGATACATCCCGGCTTTAGCCCCGACGCCAGCGCCGCAATAACGTTTTTGTAAGCCCCAACGGGGACGCAGAGCACAACCAGATCGCAATCCAGCACGCCCAACGCCGCATCCACGGTTGCCATGTCGGCAAGCCCAAGCGCCATCACCCGGTCGCACACCGCTTGCGCACGGTCGATGCAGACGATTTCCTGCGCCAGTCCGCCCCGGCGAATGGCACGCGCCAGCGACGAACCGATCAGCCCGAAGCCGACGATTGCAATACGTTGAAACAACATAATGAAAGACACCCTTTATCGATTGTATTTCAGGCCGATTTTCTTTTCTTGTTCGCGGCCTCATCCAGCAGCGAGGGGATGAGCGGAAACCCGCCCATGGCCAGACATTTCCCGCCTTCCGCGTTCTCCAGTCTTTCAACAAGCTGATGCAGCCGGGGATCGCCATCGCCGATGAAACTGTTCACCTCAACCAGATGGAGATTACGGTTATGCCCGCTATGGACGCGGCGGGAATAGATGCTGATTGCCGTCATGCCAAGCGCTTTGATTTTATCGACGATGCGCGCGCGGCTGACTTCCTGATCGACATCAAGCAAAAGGAAGGAATGATCGTCTCCACTCTCGCTGAATTTCAGCTTCCCCACTACAAGGCTGCGGTATTCCGGCAACGCTTTTGAAACGCTACGGTTTCCGTAGGGCAGGCGAACCATGATCCGCAGGTCCTTTTCCGGATCGTCGCCGGAAAGATAGGCCCACCAGGGGTTTTCCGCCTCGTCCTCCGGCCACGGCAGCACGGCAAAGCTCGCTTCCCCGTCCCGCAACATGGAAATCGCCATCAGCGGGTTGCTGACATATTGCAAGGTCATCACCCCGCCGAAATAGCCGCGCGCCATATCGTTGTAAACCTGCGTTTCCTGATCGGGCGCGCAGACGACGACCTTCATACCCGGCATTTGCAGGATCGCGGCGGCGCTGACCATCTCGCGCCAGATCCGCACCACGGCGCTTTTTTGCAGCGGGCCGTTATGGCGTTCCATCAAACTGCGGATCACCATGGCTTCACGATCCGGCTGGATCATTTGAATCCCCAGATTCTTTTTTTCCTCACCGGCCCTGATGACAAGATCCGCCCGTTTCATCAACAGATCGTGGATCTGCCTGTCAACGGAATCGATTTCCTTGCGGATGTCCTGAATCGTGTCTGCCATGATGGAGTGACTATAGTCCAACTGACGGAAATGGGGAAGATACCCTAAATTCCTGTTCTGATTCCTGCGGTTGCGCTGGGAACGAGGATTTTCCGCCCCCGCGTCTGCACCCGCGCCGCGCTTCCGGCCGGAAGGCCGCTATAAAGTTGCTTGCTGGCCTCCACCACCACGACCCCGGCCATCCCCCACCACACATGGGCGCCAAATTTTTCCAGCGGCAGGCACGCCCGCAGCAACACTGAAGACCGGGTCGCCGGAAGGCACAAGGCACGCTCCACCCGCTCGATCACGAAAAGATTGTCGCGCAGGATGTGCGTCAGTTGCGATGCCGAAAACGGCGTGCCGTGGCCGAACGGCGACCATTCCGCCCGCGACCAGAACCCCAGCCGGTTCGGCACGACCAGCAAAATCCGCCCGGTGCTTTTCAGCACGCGCCAGAGCTCCTGAAGATAGGGTTGTGTATAATCGACATATTCAAGGCTGTGTACGGCCAGAATACGGTCCACCGATTCCGTCTCGACCGGCAGCTCGCCCTCCGCCGCAAGGCATGCCAGATTTTTTTCCCGCGGTGTCCAAGCGTGAACGCCAAGGCATTCAGGCATAACATGGAACACGCGCTCCGATCCTTCAAGATACGGCGTTAAATAGGGCACGGCGTAACCGCAGCCCATCACCCGCAATCCTGCCGCCTCCGGCCAGAGCGATACGATCTTGTCCTGCAGCAGCGGCTGAATGATTTTCCCGCGCTTGCTGGCGTAAAAGGACCGCAGATCGTAAACCGACTCCACCATTCAGATCTGCGCCTCCAGCTGATGGATCAGCGGCCTGTCGGCTTCGGGCATGGGGAGGCCGTACATTGCGCGCGGATGGAGCCACTGGACGGCCTGCCCCTCGCGCGGAGAGATATCCCCCTTCCACATGCGGCAGGCGAAAAGCGGCATCATCAGATGGAAATCATCATAACTATGCGACGCGAAGCCGATCGGCAGGTAGCAAGTCGGGCGCGTCTCGATGCCCAGTTCCTCTTCAAGCTCGCGCATCAGGGCAAATTCCGGGATCTCTCCCTCATGCACCTTGCCGCCGGGAAATTCCCACAGCCCCGCCATGGCCTTGCCTTCCGGGCGCTGCGCCAGAAGAACGCGCCCCTCCGCGTCGATCAGGGCCGCAGCCACGACGAACAGTGTCGGCAGCGGTTTTTGCACCGGCTTTGGCTGGGCAAGAGACTCACGGCACGCCATATCTTTTCCTCCACATCACCCTATCAAGCAAAAAACCGCAGCCTTCCCCGGCTGCGGTTTTTTGTTAAAACATAAGCCTTAGTTCTTCTTGGCCGGTTCGTCTTTCACCGGCTTGCCGTTGATGTCGAACTTCTTGATGCTGGCTTCTTTTTGCCATTTCTGCAGCATTTCGTTCAGACGCTCGCGGCGGATCTGGGCTTCAAGCTGCGGCTTGACGGCCTCGAACTGCGGCTCCGGACGCTGGCGCTTTTCATCAATCTGGATGACGTGCCAGCCGAACTGGGTCTTGACGGGCTCCTTGGAATGCTTGCCAGGCTCGATCGCGAACGCCGCGTCCGCGAATTCCGGAACCATCATGTCCTTGGAGAAGAAACCGAGATCGCCGCCATTCTGGGCCGCGGTCGGATCTGTGCTTTCCTTGACCAGATCCTTGAAATCGGTACCGCCGTCCAGCTTGGTAATCAGTTCGCGGGCTTTTGCCTCATCCTTGACCAAGATATGGCGGGCGTGAACTTCATCGACCCTCTGGAAACCCTCAAGCATCTTTTCATAAGCCTTGAGGAGGTCTTTTTGCGAAACCGCCTTGTTCAGCTCGCGCTCGACATAGACGTTGCGCATGATCTGGCCGCGCGCCTGTTCGAACAGCTTGGCGACTTCAGGGTCGGATTCCAATTTCGCCTGATTGGCCTTCATGCCGATGATCCTGTCGTTGACGACCTGATCCAGAGCCAGCGGGAACAATGTCTGGAGCGGCATCTGACGGATTTGCTCCGGCAGGGTGCCGATATAGTTGAAGACATCGCTGCGCATGATTTTGGTGTCGCCGATCTGGCCTACGACCGGATCGCCCATTTCGATGGAGCCAGCCTCGCCCGCTGCGGCAGCCGGGGCCTTGGCATCGCCGCTGGCGGCAGGAGCGACATTCTCAACGCCGCCCGTCGCGGTCGCGGCGGATTCCGCTTTAGCCTTTTTGTCAGATCCGGCTTCGCTCTTGTGGGCAACGAACACGGACCCGGCGGAGGCCAGCGTAATGACACTGGCAACTGCTGCAATCATCAGGCTTTTGCCTGGCTTGCCCTTGTGCTGAGTGGATTGATCGCTTTGCATGGAATGGTTTCCTTAATTGGAGAAATGGAAGAATCACAGACTGCCCATAAGAATAGTTAAGACCATGGCCAAAACAAGGCAAAAATTGAGGCTTTCCGGTGAAATCCGCAGCCGAATCCGTTGACGCGGTGCCGGAACGGGCTTATATCAGACGTTCTTGCACATTTATATAACATAAAAACGCTCAAGGATCTGATGTTGCTCGCCCTCGCCCAGAAAATTTTCGGTTCCAGCAATGACCGCGCCCTGAAATCCATCTTCCGGCACGTCGATCCGATCAACGCGCTCGAGCCGAAATATGCGGCCATGTCCGACGACGAACTGCGCGGCATGACGGATACCTTCCGCCGCCAGCTGGCGAACGGCGCAACACTCGACAGCATCCTGCACGACGCCTTCGCCGTGGTGCGTGAGGCCGCGCGCCGCACACTGGGCCAGCGCCATTATGACGTCCAGCTTGTCGGCGGCATCACCCTGCATCAGGGCAAGATTGCTGAAATGCGCACGGGCGAAGGAAAAACCCTTGTCGCCACTCTGCCCGTCTATCTGAACGCGCTTGAGGGCAAGGGCGTTCACGTCGTGACCGTCAACGACTATCTGGCGAAACGTGACGCTTCCTGGATGGGGCAGGTTTACCGCTTCCTTGGCCTTAGCGTCGGCTGCATCGTGCATGAGCTGAAGGACGAAGAACGCAAGGCCGCCTATGCCAGCGACATCACCTACGGCACGAACAACGAATTCGGCTTCGACTTCCTGCGCGACAATATGAAGTATCGTCCGGAAATGATGGTCCAGCGCCCATTCAATTTCGCCATCGTCGATGAAGTCGACTCGATCCTCATCGACGAAGCGCGGACGCCGCTGATCATCTCTGGCCCGGCGGAGGATTCTTCCGAACTTTATATCGCCGTCAACAAGGTCATTCCGAAACTGGCCGCCGCCGATTTCGAGGTCGATGAAAAACAGCGCAATGCCAGCCTGACCGAAGCCGGACAGGAACACGTCGAACAAGTCCTGCGCGACATGGGCCTGCTGAAAGAAGGCAATTTGTACGACGCGCAGAACATCAGCCTCGTCCACCATGTCAATCAGGCCCTGCGCGCCCATAAACTCTTTGCGCTGGACAAGGATTACATCGTCAAGGACGACAAGGTCGTCATCATCGACGAATTCACGGGCCGCATGATGGAAGGCCGCCGCTTCTCCGAAGGCCTGCATCAGGCGCTGGAAGCCAAGGAAGGCACGAAGATCCAGAACGAAAACCAGACTCTGGCATCCATCACCTTCCAGAACTATTTCCGCATGTATCCGAAACTGGCGGGCATGACCGGCACGGCGCAGACCGAAGCCGCCGAATTCATGGAAATCTACAAACTGTCCGTGGTCGAAATCCCGACCAACCGCGCGGTGACGCGGATCGACCACAACGACAAGATTTTCAAATCGCTGGCCGAAAAGGAAGAAGCGGCCTTGAAGCTTATCCGCGAATGCCTTGAGCGCAAGCAGCCGGTTCTCGTCGGCACGGTGTCGATTGAAAAATCGGAAACGCTCTCCGAAGTCCTGAAAAAAGCGAAAATCCCGCACAACGTCCTGAACGCCCGCTACCACGAGCAGGAAGCCCATATCGTCGCCCAGGCCGGGCGCCCCGGCGCAATCACCATCGCCACCAACATGGCGGGCCGCGGGACCGACATCCAGCTTGGCGGCAACCTCGAAATGCGGATCGAACAGGAAATTCCCGCCGACCTTCCCGAGAACGAGCGCGCGCTGCGCATCGAAACCATCCGCGCCGAGATTGAGCGCGACCGCGAACTGGTCCGTCAGGCCGGCGGCCTTTACATCGTCGGCACCGAACGCCACGAATCCCGCCGCATCGACAACCAGTTGCGCGGCCGCGCCGGACGTCAGGGCGACCCCGGCGCATCCATTTTCTTCCTCTCCCTCGAAGACGATTTGATGCGGATTTTCGGGGCGGAGAAAATGGAAGCCCTGCTGGCGCACAAGCATATCGGCCTGCGCGACGGCGAAGCCCTGACCCACCCGTGGATTTCCAAGGCGCTGGAGCGCGCCCAGGCCCGGGTCGAAACCATGAACTTTGAAATCCGGAAAAACCTGCTCAAATTCGATAACGTCATGAACGACCAGCGCAAGGTCGTTTACGAACAGCGCCGGGAAATCATCGAAACCGAAAACGTCGAAGACATCGTCACCGGCATGCGCCACGAAGTGATCGAGGATCTCGTCAGCACCCATATCCCGGCGCAAAGCTATGCCGAGCAATGGGATATCGCGGGTCTAAAAATCGAATGCCAGCGCGTCCTCGCCCTCGACCTGCCGCTTGATGCCTGGGCGAAGGAAGAAGGCATTGCCGATGTGGAAATCACCAGCCGCATTCTCGATGCCTCCGACCGGAAAATGGCGCAAAAAGCCGCCAACTCCAACCCCAAGCTGTTCCGCCAGATTGAAAAGGCCTTCCTGCTGCAAGGTCTGGACCAGCACTGGAAAGAACACCTCCTCAACCTCGACCACCTGCGTCAGGGCATCAACCTGCGCGCCTTCGGCCAGCGCGACCCGCTGAACGAATACAAGACCGAAGCCTTCGGCATGTTTGAAATGATGCTGATTCAGCTCCGCGAAAGCGTCACCCAGACCTTGAGCCTGATCGACCTCGGCACGCCGGAAGGGGTGCAGGATGTGATTCTTCAGCCGCGTCTTGACACCACGCGCCTGCATGAAACCCGCACCGACCCCGCGCTCGCCGCATCGGGCGAAGGCAACCGCGCGGAGCCGCAGCAGCCCGTGCGCGGGAACTTCAACCCGAACGACCCCGCGACATGGAATTCCATGTCGCGCAACGCCCCCTGCCCCTGCGGTTCAGGCAAAAAATACAAATACTGCCACGGGAAACTGACGGAATAAGCCGTCTTCCGGCCATGGCGACAAAGACAGACATCGTTATCGCAGGGGCCGGGATTGCGGGGCTGTGGCTGTTCAATCGCCTGAAGCGCGAAGGTTATAGCGTCCTGCTGCTGGAAAAGGATTCCATCGGCTGCGGCCAGACGATCGCTTCGCAAGGCATCATCCATTCCGGCCTCAAATACGCATTCGCCGGACAGGTCAACGCGCTGGCCAGATCAATCAGCGCCATGCCGGACCTCTGGCGCGCCGCCCTGCGCGGTGACGGACCGGTCGATCTGTCAGCCGCGAAAGTCAATGCAAGCTCCCAGTATCTTCTGATCCCGCCCGGATTCATGGGCGGCCTGATCGGCCTTGTCGCGAAAAAAACCCTCGGCGGCAACGTGCATGAATTGCCTGCAGCGCAGTGGCCGCAGGCTTTGCGCCAAACCGGATTTTCCGGCACGGTGATTTTTATGGACGAACCCGTTCTTGACGTCGCCGCGGCCCTCCATGCCCTCGCCGCGGCGCACCCGGACGCGATCCGCAAGGCGGATATCCTGCACGACGCGGAATTCGTCATCGGCGCAAACGGCGCTATCGACTACCTCAATCTTGGCGGCCAAGCCATCACGGCCAAACGCTATATCTTCACCGCCGCCGCGGCAAACAGGCCTCTGGCCGAAAAACTCGGCCACGCGGCGGGGCTGGAGACGCAGGCGCGCCCCTTGCTGATGGGCCTCATGCACAATGCGCCGTGCGAACTCTACGCCCATTGCGTCGGCCCCTCCGACAAACCGGTCATGACCATCACCACGCACCGCGCCGCGGACGGATCGCTGGTCTGGTATCTGGGCGGGGGCGTTGCCGAACGCGCCAGAGATTCCAGCCCCGGCGACGTTTACCGCGCCGCGCGGGAGGCTTTAGGAAAATACATGCCCGGCATTGACCTCTCCCGCGTGCAATGGTCTACCCTGCCCATCGACCGGATCGAGGGGAAATCCGCCGCATCCGGCCATCTGCCCGACACGCCGGTCATCCATGCGGCGGCAAACGCGCTCTACTGCTGGCCGACCAAGCTGACCTTCGCGCCGATGCTGACGGAAAAGATTTTGGAGAAATTCGCGGCGGAAGGAATAAGACCTTCCGCGCCGCAGGCGGACTGGTCCTTCCTGCCGCCCTGCCCCTTCACACAAACACCGTGGGATACCGCCAGATGGACCGCCGCCGCCTCGGCCTGACCGGCCTTGAACTCTCCGCCATCGGCCTTGGCACGGTCAAATTCGGCCGCAATCAGGGCGTCAAATACCCGCACGGCTTCGACCTCCCGGATATGGCTCACCTGCGCGATCTGCTCGCCCTCGCCCGCGACCTTGGCATCAATACGCTCGACACCGCCCCCGCCTACGGCCTCAGCGAAGAACGTCTTGGCACGCTCCTGCACGGGCAGCGCAAGGAGTGGGTCATCGTTGGCAAGGCCGGGGAAGAATTTGAAAACGGGGAGTCGCGCTACATCTTCACCCCGGAGCATTTTGAATTCAGCCTGCACCGCAGCCTCAAGCGCCTTGGCACCGATTACCTCGATATTTTCCTGATCCATTCCGACGGCAACGATCTGGAGATCCTGAACGATGACGCCTTGATCGCAAAAATGCAGGATTTCAAGGCGCGCGGCCTCGTCCGCGCTATTGGCGCATCCACCAAGACGGCAGGCGGCGGAATCCGCGCTCTGGACCTGATGGACTGCGCCATGGTCGCCTTTAACCCGGAATATACAGCGGAAGAACCCGTCCTGAGCCACGCCGCGAAAACCGGCAAAGGCATCCTTGTCAAAAAAACCATGGGCAGCGGCCATGTCACCGAAAATAACCCGCTGCGCTTTGCCTTAAGCCACCCCGGCGTGACCAGCGCCATCGTCGGCACGATAAGCCCCGATCACCTGCGCAGGAATGTAGAAAATGCCTAATTTTAGAATGCTTTCAGATGTACTTTTTCAAACAGATTCAGATGGAAAAACATCCTTCTTTCCTTGGGGAAAGCTGGGCAAGGGCTATATTGTTCCTTCGAGTGAAGTTTACAAAGAACTGCGAGAATTCTGGGTCAAAGTTAATGCGATCAGCTTCACTATTGGCACACCCTTGATTTTCATGGGGCTTCAATATTGTATCCCTTATATTTTGTTTGTTTCTACAGTTTCTTTTTTTCTTTACAGGCAAAAAGTCAAAGGCCTGACGGTTTCTAATCAAAAGTACAAAAGTCGCGAAGCATTTAAAAGAACAGCACATAAACTCAGCTTTCCTTTTTTGATTTTTGGATTCGTGTTTTGCATTATTTTTTCGTTGGCAGGATTGATTGTTGTTTTAAACAATCCTTGGTTAGGACTGATAATTACCATTCTCTTTTTCTATTTATCTACATCCTGCTTCCGCATGATACTCGTTAAAATTTATGACCAGAAAGAATAGCTCACTCGGTTAGGTCACTTCCTCACCATCTTTCGGCGGAGTCACGCGGATCAAGGTCACCTGATTGCGCTGGCGGCGGACGATGTCGAAGCGGAAGCCGTGGAAATTGAACACCTGCCCCGGCTCCGGCAGTTTCTGTGCCTCATAAAGAACAAGCCCGGCCAGCGTCGCATAATGCTCGGACGGCAGGTTCCAGTTGAATTCGCGGTTCAGGTCGCGAATCGTTACCGTGCCATCGATCATATAGCTGCCGTTGGGCTGTTTCCTCACCCCGGCGACGGTGATATCGTGCTCGTCGTCGATTTTTCCGACGATCTCTTCCAGAATATCCTCGAGCGTCACCACGCCCATCAGCGTTCCGTATTCATCGACCACCAGCGCAAAATGCTCCCGCCGCTGGCGGAACGCCTGCAACTGGTCGAATAAAGTCGTGCTGTCGGGGATATACCACGGCTCCGACGCCAGCTTGGCGACATCGACCCCTTTAAGCGTTCCGCCGGCGTTCTGCAATTCCCGCAGCAAGGCTTTGGCGTGAATGACACCGACGATATTGTCCGGCGTGCCGCTCCAGACCGGAATGCGCGTGTACTGGCTATCCAGAATTTCCTGCACGATCTGCTCCAGCGGCTGGTCCAGATCGATGGTCTGCACGGCGTTGCGATGGGTCATGATTTCCTCGACCCAGACATCGGCCAGATCGAGGATCGAGCGCAGCATCGCCTTTTGCTCCTGCTTCGCCTCCTCCTCGCCGTGGTGCAGGTCGATAATTCCGCGCAATTCGTCCGTATTATCGACATCCGGCTCGGCCCGCACATCGGTGCCGAAGACGCGCAGCGTCCTGTCGACGATCACCGTCACGATATGCGACACCGGCGAAAACACCGCGATCAGCACGCGCAGCACAGGTGAAACCGCCATCGCCACCTTGTCCGCATGATAAAGCGCATAGGTTTTCGGCATGACTTCGGAAAAAATCAGGATAACGACGGTCATCAGGCCGGTTGCGTAAAGCACCCCGAAATCGCCGAACATTTTAATCAGGATATTCGTCGCCAGCGCCGAAGCCAGAATGTTCACGGCATTGTTGCCCAAAAGCAGCGTGCCGATCATCCTGTCCTTCTTTTCGCGAATGGCGTTGACGAGCGCCGCCCTCCTGTTTCCGGCCTGCGCCAGCGTGTGCAGCCGCGCCCGCGACGCCCCGGTCAGGCCGGTTTCCGAAGCGGAAAAAAACGCCGAAGCGACCAGCAGGAAAAAAATCGCGACCAGAGAGATCCAGAATTCCATATCCATCGTCATGTTCCGCCACCCAGCGCGTGTTGCACCACAGCCAGAACCTCCTGCTCCGCCACGCCGCGCGCGACGAAGGATTCTCCGATTTTCTTAACCAGAACGAAATTCAGCCGCCCGGCTTCCGCCTTCTTGTCCGCGTACATCAGTTGCACCAGCCCCGCCGCGTCATGCGTCAGGATGCTTTTTAAATGCCCGGCTCCCGTCGGCAGGCCGACATCGCGCAAATGCGCTTCCACCCGGCGGCGATCGTCCTGCGAGACGTAGCCGAGCCGCGCGGAAAGATCGAGCGCCATCATCATTCCCGCGGCCACGGCCTCGCCATGGAGAAATTCTTCGGAATAACCGCAAGACACTTCCAGCGCATGACCGAACGTATGGCCGAGATTGAGGTGCGCGCGCCTGCCTGATTCCCTTTCTTCCTCCCCGACGATTGCCGCCTTGATGCGGCAATTCTGCGCAACGAAAGCCGCAAGGGACTCCGGCCTGAGCGCCAGAACATCCCTGCCGTTTTGCTCCAGCCACGCAAAGAAGGCGGCATCGCCCATGACGCCGTGCTTGATCGCCTCCGCATAGCCTGCCCGCATTTGCCGCACCGGAAGGCTGCGCAGAACGTCGGTATCGGCCACCACCCCGAGCGGCTGGTGAAATGCGCCGACAAGATTTTTTCCCTGCGGCATGTCGATTGCCGTCTTGCCGCCCACGGCGCTATCGACCATCGCCAGAAGGGTTGTCGGAACCTGCACGAAATCGATGCCGCGCAGGACCGTCGCGGCGGCGAACCCGCCGAGATCGCCGATCACCCCGCCGCCCACGGCAAACAGGATCGATTGCCGCGTGACACCGTGATCCAGCATCCAGCCAAGGATGGTTTCATACCAGCGCATGCTTTTGCTGCCCTCCCCCGGCGGGACGGCCAGAATAAAGGCGCTTTCCGCGCCTGCCTTTTCGACACCGGCTTTGACGATATCGGCATAAGGCCGCGCATTCGCGTCGGTCAGGATGAAAAGGCGCTTCCCCTTAAGGCTGACGGGCACGCAATCCTCAACCTCCGCCAGCAACCCGGCGCCGATATGCACCGGATAGGACCGCGCTCCGAGCTCGACGGCAACAGAACTGTTCGTTGTCATGATGTCAGTACTTCCTCAATCCGGGTCAGGGTCCGGGATAAAATGTCGTCGATGCTTCCGCTATCCGTGTCGATCGCGATATCCGCCTGCCGGTACACGGGATAGCGAATCTCCGCCATATCGCGCAGGGTTTTTTCAGGATCGGCATTCCGCAAAAGCGGCCTGTCGTTGCTGCGCCCGACGCGCTCCAGCAGCACCGGGAAATCCGCCCGGGTCCAGATCGAGATCGTGTCCCCGAAAATCAGCGCCGCGTTCTCGGGCCGCATCGGCGCGCCGCCGCCGGTCGATATGACCTGCACCAGGCGATCGGCCCCCCCGAGGAGATCGCGAATGGCGGCGGCCTCCATGTCCCGGAAAGCGGCCTCTCCCTGCGTTTCGAAAATGGCGGGAATATCGGCGCCCGCCTGCTGGATGACAACATCATCCGTGTCGATGAACCCGACCCGCAGCGCCCGGGCCAGCATCCGCCCCAGCCGGGTTTTCCCCGACCCCATCAGCCCGACCAGAACCACCGGGCGGGTCAGGCGGCTCCGCAACTGATTTGCCTTGCTCATGCGTCATTTATGCCATAGCCGGATTTTCCTGTCATCCCGCCGCTTCCAATGGCAAAAGGCCGTCGGAATGCCCAAAAGTTCCTTGGAAAAAACCGCCGGGACAGGTTGTAATCCAGCGTTTGTCTGCTACATTCCCTCCCATGAAAAAGGAAAATAAACTGATGACCTCGATTCTCTCCAAATGGCTGCCTCTGGCGGTCCTGCTCCTTCTTATCGGCGCTTTCGGCTATCTGGCCATGGTGGACATGCCGGTTGCCCGGACGCCCGTGGAGAAAACCATCCCGAATGACCGCTTCTTCAGCAAATGAGCCGTATCGTCTTCCTGCCGCTGGCCGCGCTGGCGCTGATCGCCGTCGCCTCTCCGCACGCCCTCGCCGGGGACGAGCGCATGGTCGGCCGCATCCCTGTCGCCACCCCTAAGAAGGAAACGGACGCAAAGCCCTCCCTGTCCCCGGCCCGCGACGATGACCGAACCGCCGGAGGCAAGAAAAAAAGCCAACCCGCTACAGCCCAAAAAACATCCCCGGATGCGGCAAAGCCCGCCACGGCAAAAACCGAAGCGGCCAAGACTGAAAAACCGCCCGTGAAAGACCCAGAAAGTGAACGTGAACCGGAATCCGCGCCCGTCGTTCCGGCGGCTGCCTCCGCGGATTCCTCCGCGCCGCAGATCAACACGCCCCGCCCGCATATCGGCGCGACAATGGATCGCAAGGCGCTGGAAAAACTCGGCCCCCTGACCAATCCCCTCAACGGCAGCCTTGGCCACGACATGTGGGACGGCACGGCGCGATCAACTCTTTTGAAATTCCTGCCGCGCCTGCCCAATGGCGCCGCGCCGCGCACGGCGCAACTCCTTGCTCGCCGCGTCCTGCTCAGCAACGGCGATGCCGGACTGCTCAGCAACGATGTCTCGCCCACGCCGGGCGAAGACCTGTTCACACTGCGCCTTGAAAAACTTCTCGACATGGGCGCTTACAACGATGCCGTCGCGCTCTATACAATGATCGAGGGAGAGCCCGCCCATGACCGCCTTGGCCGCGCCGGGGTGATGGCGCTGATGTATGGCGGTTTCCCGGCGCAAGCCTGCCTCGAGGCAAGGGCCGTGCATCATGATTTCGCCAGCAGCAGGAGCGCCGAATTCTGGAACCAGATCGAAGCTGTCTGCACCTTCATTCAGGTTCAATCGCTCAAGGCCGTCACGCAGGCATCGCTGCAACCGGCAAGCTTCAAGGGTTTCGACCGCTCCGCCATCACCGGCGTGCCGGGCAGCCGCATCCTGACCACGCTGGCCAGCCGCCCCGATTACCGCCACATGGTCATGGCGCCGAAAGACATTGAAGACCTCTCCGCGCTGGAGCGCGCCGTGATCAAGGGACTGGGGCGGTTTGACTATACGCGCTTGCGCCTGAAGCAGATGCAGGATATCTCCACGCCGGCGCTGATGCTGATGGCGACGGATGCGAATGTTTCGGACGCCGTCCGCGCATCCCTCAATGTCGAAGCCGCGCGCCGCGGCGTCATCGACAGCACGCAGCTTGGCAAGCTCTATCTCGACCTTGCCGGGAAAGAGATCGGCGTGGAGGCCGCAACGTCGCCGCGCCTGTGGGACCGCTACGCCGCCTATGCCCGATCCACCGACGAGAAGGAGCGCCGGAGCATCGTCGCCGCGATCCTCGAGAGCAGCGGCGGAATCGGCGAGCCGACAGCCATGCTGCCTTTCGCCGGAGCCATCCCCGACATCGACCCGGCCACGCTTTCCGCCCGCGCCGCGTTGCGCAATGGCCTGATGCTCATGCTTTACAGCAACATCGTGCCGCCGGAGCCCTGGCTGAACGCGTGGCTGAAGGCCGAATCAGGTGATTCGGTCAAAACCCCCGATTCCGTGATTTTCTACCTCGCAAACCTGCTTCCGGAAAATTTACCCACAAATTCCGAGGCTTTCCCGGACGAGGTACTCCAGCCCCTGTTCAAAGGCCCGGAAGACCCGAAATCCCTTGAAATATGGTCAGTTTTTTCTGGACTCGGTCGCGAAAGTGCATTACATAACGTTGCCAGTCAGAATGCTTATGAAAAACATGTTGACTTGACAGTTGTTAACGATTATGTAATGCCTACAGACGGCTTGTTAGAGCAGATTCGGGACGCGTCGAATAATGACCGACTGGGTGAAGTGGCTCTCCTCGCCGCAGTGGCGCTGAATGAATATAGCCCGGGCAAGACCCATCCCGGTGTCTTTCGTGAAGTGTTACAAAGTCTTGCAACAGTGGGGTTAAAAGAAGAAGCGCAGCAAGTGGCTCTGGGAGTCGTTCTGAGCTTAGAACAATAAAAGGAGAAATAGCCATGGCTCGTCCTGGTCGTCCGGCAATGCCGAAACCGAAACTGCACCCTCTCGTGGACTCGTTCCTCGACATGCTCACGGCAGAGCGCGGGGCAGCAATGAACACGCGCCAGGCGTATTGGCGTGATCTGGCTGATTTCAGCCTGTATCTCCGCGACAAGTCCCGCAAGGAGATCATCGATACCACGACCGATGAAATCAAAGCGTATCTCAAGGATCTGGGTGACAAAATCCACGTGAAAGGCCAGAACAAGGCCCAGATTGCAACCCGCACGGTTGCCCGCCGCCTTTCCGCCCTGCGTCAGTTTTACCGTTATCTGGTCTCCGAAAACATCCGCAAGGACGACCCGACCTCTTCGATCGAAAGCCCGAAACAGGCCCGTACGCTGCCGAAGACTCTGACCGAGTCCGAAGTCAGCTCTCTGATCAAAACCGCTGGCGCCACCGGCGGGGCCGATGCGGTTCGCCTCGTCTGCCTGCTGGAAATGCTCTACGCCACCGGCCTGCGCGTTTCCGAACTGGTCGGCCTGCCGCTCTCTTCCATCAACGACGACCGTCAGTTCCTGATGATCGCCGGCAAAGGCGGACGCGAGCGCATGGTTCCCCTCTCCGAACCGGCTCAAAAAGCGCTGACCAAATATATCGAAGTGCGCCAGCAATTCATCAGCGCCGAAGACAAAGGCGATCAGGCCCAGTGGCTGTTCCCGTCCCGTACGTCGGAAAGCGGCCACCTGACCCGTCAGCGTTTCGCGCAGCTGCTGAAAGATCTGGCCGACAATGCCGGCATCGAAGCCAGCCGCGTCAGCCCGCACATCCTGCGTCACGCTTTCGCAACCCACCTGCTCAGCAACGGTGCGGATCTGCGTTCGGTCCAGAAAATGCTCGGCCATGCCGACATTGCGACCACGCAAATCTATACCCACATCGTCGGCGACAAGGCTAAAAAGACGGTGGAGGACAAGCATCCCCTCGCCCAAAAAGCCGTCGGCGTTCGCTAAGCGATTGATATTACAACATCGAAACAGGCAGACATTGAACACGTCTGCCTGTTTTGCTATCAAAGGGCTGCCGCCCCATAAACCGGAAATGAGCGTAGCATGACCAAGCTGGATTTTGAGAAACCGATCCTTGAACTGGAAGCCAAGATTGCCGAACTGCGCAATGTCGGCGGCGACAGCTCCATCAACATCACCGATGAGATCCGGCGCATGCAGCAAAAGGCCGAGCGCCTGCTGCAACAAACCTACGGCAAGCTCACCCCGGTGCAGAAAGTGCAGGTGGCGCGCCATCAGGACCGCCCCCATTTCATGGACTATGTCCGCGGCATGATCGAAGACTTCACGCCCCTTGCTGGCGACCGCCGCTTTGCTGAAGACAACGCCCTGATCGGCGGCCTTGGCCGCTTCAAGGGCCGCTCCGTCGTCGTCATGGGCCATGAAAAGGGCAGCGACACGGAAAGCCGCATCCGCCACAATTTCGGCATGGCCCGCCCGGAAGGCTACCGCAAGGCGCAGCGCCTGATGGACATGGCCAGCCAGTATCAGCTGCCCGTCATTACCCTTGTCGATACGGCGGGCGCATATCCCGGCGTCGGCGCGGAAGAACGCGGCCAGGCCGAAGCCATCGCCAAATCGATTGAAACCTGCCTGCGCACAACGTCACCCATTGTTTCCGTGGTGATCGGCGAAGGCGGATCGGGCGGCGCAATCGCGATTGCCACCGCCGACAATGTTTACATGCTGGAACACGCCATTTACTCCGTGATCTCGCCCGAAGGCTGCGCTTCGATCCTCTGGCGCAGCGCCGAACATGCCAACGATGCTGCCACGGCCCTGAAGCTGACGGCAGAGGACATGATGGGCCTGAAGCTGATCGACGGCATCATCCCCGAACCCGTCGGCGGCGCGCACCGCGCCAAGGACCTGACCATCGCCAATGTCGCCAAACAGGTCGACACCGCCCTTGGCTCCATGATTCCGTGGGATATGGACGCTCTCAGGCAATCGCGCCGGGAAAAATTCCTCGCTATGGGGCGCGGGCTTTAAGGGAAAAAAGCCGGGACGCTGCTGGCCGCCTGCACCTGCGTGAAGTTTCGCGGCAGGGCGCGGTTGCTGTCTATCTCCTCCTGCAGCCGCTCCGGCGTCAACCTTGCCCGCCGCAGCATGATGGTGAAATCGCCGTGCGCCGCCCGCCTGTGCCCGTCCTCGGTCGAAGCAGCCCTGTAATAGAGCATCAGGAAAACCCGGATCGCCGCCGTCAGGGACGTGCGCGGGTTTTTGCGAATCTGGATCAATGAACAAATATCGTGAATCCGGCATTTCTCCCGCCGGGCGATGTCGCGCAGCGCCGCCCACATTTCCGGCTCCAGCCGCACCGAAGTTCGCCGCCCCAGCACGGTAATATTCCTGCTGACGAGCGTACTGCGCAGCCCCGTCCCCTCATCTTCGCAATCCCCATCACCGTACCCTGCCGACTGAAAATCCCCGTTCATACCAGCCATGATTTCCCGTATTCGCCCCTTGGTTGCACTCCGTGTCAGAAATCCTCCCGAACACATCGGCAACCATCTTGATACGGAAGCTGAATAAATACAACTGTAAGAGAAAATACCCATACAAATGTATTCATTTACGATTTATTTTCGGCTGGTTTTATTCAGCTAAAACACTGATAGATAAGGCATGAATCCCGTTTTTGATGTCTTCTTCCAGAACACGGTATACCATCTGCTGGGCGGCAACCCGGGACAGTCCGGAGAATGATTTTGATACAACCTTAACACGAAAATGCGATTCGCCGGTGCCGTTATCTCCCGCATGGCCGCGGTGCAGGTGGCTTTCATTGACCACCTCCAGAAGGCTGGGGCTAAAGGCTGATTGTAATTTTTCGCGAATGCGGCTTTCCAGGGTCATAATCCCACATATGTCAAAATCTTGAGCCTTTGGCAATGACGCGTCATAATGAAAGGACGATGCCGAAAATCGAACTGAAACCGAAATCGCCGGAATTCGCAGACGACAGCCCGCAGCAACAGGCCGCGGAGCAGAGCTGCTGCGACATGCCCGGCTGCAATGCGGCGGCGGAACACCGGGCCCCGAAAGACCGGGGACTGAAAGAATATTACCGGTTTTGCCTTGCCCATGTGCAGGAATACAACAAAGCTTGGAATTTCTTCGCCGGGATGGCCCAGCACGACATCGAGCACCATATCCGGGCCAGCTTCCTGTGGGACCGCCCCACCCGCCGGTTCGACGCCGGGAACATGCAGGAGGAGCTTTACCGCAAAGCCTGGCAAACCCGGAACTTTTCCGACGACGACCCGCCGGACACGGAACGCGGGCAAGGTTTCCGTTTTTCCAACGACCCCAGGATCAAAACCCGCTACAAGGAACTGGTGAAGAAATACCACCCCGACCTCAATCCCGGCGACAGGAAAGCCGAGGAAATGATCAAATCAATCAATATGTCATACACTATTCTTAAACTGGCGTATGAGAAGTACGACAGCGAATACCGTGACTGACCCCCGCCTTGCCATCCCGCCTGCACGGGATGACAGAACCCACAGAATCCCTTAATATTTCCAATACCCATTGTGGTTAACAGAAAGCCCCGCCATGACCGACAATCTCGATGATATCGACCGCGAACCAATGAATGCGTCCTTTGACCTGACGCATCTGACGCCCAATCATCCGAAATACACCTCGATCCCGGACAAGCGCTACAATGTTAGGGAAACCTTCGGCATCGACTGCGACTGGGACGTTCCCGGCTTTTCCGAAGAACACCCCAATGTTCCGATGGTCGACAAGACCTACCAGTTCAACCATGACACCACCATGGCTATCCTCGCGGGCTTCGCCTTCAACCGCCGCGTCATGGTGCAGGGTTATCACGGCACGGGGAAATCCACCCATATCGAACAGGTCGCGGCCCGCCTCAACTGGCCCTGCGTGCGCATCAACCTCGACTCCCACGTGTCGCGCCTCGACCTTCTGGGCAAGGACATGATCGTACTGAAGGAAGGCAAGCAGATCACCGAATACAAGCAGGGCATCCTGCCATGGGCCCTGCAAAACCCGGTAGCACTGGTGTTCGATGAATATGACGCCGGACGCCCCGATGTGATGTTCGTCATCCAGCGCGTTCTGGAAGCCGAAGGCCGCCTCACCCTCCTCGACCAGAACACGGTGATCCGCCCGCACCCGGCGTTCCGCCTGTTCTCCACCGCCAATACAGTCGGCCTTGGCGATACGACCGGCCTCTACCACGGCACGCAGCAGATCAACCAGGGCCAAATGGACCGCTGGAACATCGTCGTGACGCTCAACTATCTCGACCACGACGACGAGGTCGGAATCGTTCTGGCCAAGATTCCCGCCTTCAATACCGAAGCCGGAAAAAAGGACATCAGCGCCATGGTCCGCGTCGCCGACATGACCCGGCAGGGCTTCATCAACGGCGACCTTTCCACCGTCATGTCCCCGCGCACCGTCATCACCTGGGCCGAAAACACCCAGATATTCAAGGACCGCGAACTCGCCTTCCGCCTGTCTTTCCTTAACAAATGCGACGAAACCGAACGCCCGACCGTCGCCGAATACTACCAGCGCTGCTTCGGCGTCGATCTCGGGGATGGCGGATTCCGGGCGCCGATAAACTGAGGCGTCATCCCGAGCGTCAGCGAGGGATCTCATCTCCAGAACAGAAAAGATGAAACACGACAAAGACGCCCGCTTCGAGAAATTCAAGACCGCGACCGCCGCCACTTTGCGGGCGATGGCGCGGCGCAGCGATGTCGAGGTCAGCTTCACCCCGGCGGAGGGCAGCGCCCGCAATCTGGTCCTGCCCAAGGGGAAAACGCGCCTGCCCTTGCCCGATGCCGATCTCTCGGCAGGCGGAAAGGCGCTGACCCGCGGCCAGGCCGACGCCCGCGCCCTCAGCCTGCGCCACCATGACGACACGCTCCATCGCCGCAATGCTCCGCTCGACCTGACCGCGCAGGCGACCTTCGACGCGCTGGAGCAAGCCAGAACCAATGCAATCGGCGCGCAAACCATGCAAGGCGTTGCCGCAAATCTGGACGCCGCGCTGGAGGACCAGTGCCGCAAGCTCGGATACCTCAACGTCACTGAGCGCGATCAGACCAATCAGGCCGATGCCCTTAACGTGCTGGCGTATGAAGCTCTTTCCGGCGCGCCCCTGCCGCCGACGGCGGAAAAACTCGCGGCGCTGTGGCGGCCTTTTGTCGCCGAAAAACTGGGAGATGCCGGGTTTGCCGCGCTGCGCGATTCCATGGCGGACCAGAAACATTTCGCCGCCGCCGCCCGCAAGCTGATTGAACAGCTCGACATGCCGGTCAGCGACGGCCCGCCGCCGGAGGATGAAGAAAACGGCGACACCAAGGAGCATCAGCAGAACCAGGGCGGCGGCGCGGACGAATCCGCCCCCGGCGAAGAAGAGAGCGAAGCCTCCGCGGACGGCACCAGCCCTGAAGACATGGCCGAGGACAGCACCGCGCAGGACAGCGGTCCTATCGACGAAGACATGCCCGATTCCGGCGCGGAAGGCGAGCGCAGCGGCGAAGACGCCGGAATGCCCCGCCACAAACGCGCCGAAGGCTATATTCCCGGCCCGGAAAACCCCTATACCATCTACACCACCGTCTTTGATGAAGTCGTCGATGCCCATGAACTGGCGGAGCAGGAAGAGCTTGAGCGCCTGCGCCATATGCTCGACCACCAGATGGCGCATCTTCAGGGCATCGTGACGAAACTCGCCAACCGCCTGCAACGCAGGCTGATGGCGCGGCAACAACGCAGCTGGCAATTCGATCTCGAGGAAGGCCAGCTCGACGCCACCCGCCTCGCCCGCATCGTCGCCAACCCGACCGTACCGCTGTCCTTCAAGCAGGAACGCGAAACCGATTTCCGCGACACGGTGGTGACGCTCCTCATCGACAATTCCGGCTCGATGCGCGGACGCCCGATCGCCATCGCCGCGATGTGCACCGACATCATGGCAAGAACGCTGGAACGCTGCGGCGTCAAGGTCGAGATCCTCGGCTTCACCACCCGCGCGTGGAAGGGCGGAAAAGCCCGCGAGCTCTGGGCGCAAAACGGCCGCCCGCCGCATCCGGGCCGCCTCAACGACCTGCGCCATATCATCTACAAATCCGCCGATGCGCCGTGGCGGCGGACGAAGAAAAACCTCGGCCTGATGCTGAAGGAAGGACTGCTGAAAGAAAACATCGACGGCGAAGCCCTCGTCTGGGCGCATAACCGCCTCGTCAAACGGCATGAGCAGCGCAAAATCCTGATGGTCATCTCCGACGGCGCGCCGGTGGACGACTCGACCCTTTCGGTCAACCCTTCCAATGTTCTGGAGCAGGATTTGCGCAACGTCATCCAGTGGATCGAAACGGCGTCCGACGTGTCCCTGACCGCCATCGGCATCGGCCACGACGTCACCCGCTATTACCGCAAGGCCATCACCATCGCCGACGCCGACGAGCTGGCCCCTGCCCTCATCGGGCGGCTGGAAGCCCTGTTCGAGGAAGAATAGCAAAAAGCCACCCGTACCGGGTCAATTGGCATATTGACATGGAATAAAGTTAATCGGTATAGTGCCCGAAATATTGACATAAAAACTTGGCGAAATAGAAAGAACCCCATGCAGCACGCATTCCAAAGCAAAGAGATTTCCTGTACCAGAGCCTGGCCCGCATCCCGCCCCGCCACGCGCCATGCGGATAAAAAACCAACCCCGCCCAGAGGCGTGTATGAACGGCCAACCCCGGAAAAACCTGCGCCCGCGGTCGTCATTGTACCTGTGCCCGTATTGATTCCCGTGCCCGTTCCGGTATCTGTACCTACCAACCGCCCCTGATTCGGCCAATCCCTACAAGGTGCCAGGCGAAATCAGCCGCACCGCACGTCAAAGCCGTATTGCCCGACCGCCTGCAGGAATTCCCCCGGCTTCGTGGGTTTCATATCCGGATGCACCGGCCTGTAAACGGCATCGTCATGATTGAAGCACAATAGCGTCGGCCTCAGGCGCACCCCGTCATCCACGGTTTGATAGCGGATCCGGTCCAGCATGCGGCTGGACTCGCGCCTGATCGTCAGCGCCAGATCGGCGCGTTTTTTCAACTCCGGCAGCCGCACCGTCAGCAGCAAGGCCACCGGCCCCTCCCCGGCCTCCATCGCCATGCGGTGCGCCAGATCGTGGGCGTTGCCGGGGCCGGAGGTTTCCTCGATATACTCGACCGCCGCGCAAAGGCATTTGGCGACGTCTTCCGAGCGATTGTAGAAACACGCCAGATTCATCATCAGCGTTTCCAGATGGGCGCTGCGCTCTTCCATCCGCATGGTGTAGAGGAGATCGCCCAGCATCGCGTCGCGCTTGCGGGTCATGCCGAAAATATGCGTCAGCTTGCGCTCGAGCTTCCTGTTCACGGTAAAATCTCCCTGCCGCCCTTTTTAAAGCCGGGCCTTTGAAAACCGGTCCAGTCTAGGGGATTAACCGGGTGCGGAAAAGCGCCTTTTTGCGGGGAATTCCGCTATGCACAATGGCGAAAATGGCGTAAATAATGGTCACCATGAGCAACGAACGCAAAATTTACAAACCAAAGCCCGTCAGCGGCTTTCCCGAATGGCTTCCCGAAACGCGCCTGATCGAGCAGCAATGGTTCGACCATATCCGCCGCGTGTTCGAATCCTACGGGTTCTGCAACATCGAAACCCCGAGCGTCGAGGAACTCGACGTCCTTTCCGCCAAGGGCGAAGTGGACAAGGAAATCTACGTCATCGAACGCCTGCACAAAGACGATGGCGACAAGGGCGAAGCCCGCCTTGCCCTGCATTTCGACCAGACCGTGCCGCTGGCCCGCTACGTCGCCATGCATTTCAACGACCTCGTCTTCCCCTTCAAGCGCTACCAGATGCAGCGCGTCTGGCGCGGCGAACGCCCGCAAGCCGGACGCTTCCGCGAATTCTACCAGTGCGACATCGACGTCATCGGCGTCGATAACCTGCCGCTGCATTTCGATGCGGAAATGCCTGCAATTATGTGGGAGGTGATGAATGGACTTCCGGGGATGAATGGTGAAAAATTTCAGATACAAATTAGCAATAGAAATATTCTAATTGGTTATCTTCAAACAATTGGCATATTTAACGAAGAAGACATAACTATTGCCACCCGCGAGATTGATAAATTAGAAAAGCAGGGTCTAGAGAAAACCATAAAAAATATTGCAGCGCTTGATTTGGTTTCTAATACAGAGAACACTAAAATTCCGGGTTCTCTTGAAGATAGAATTAGGCCGTTCCTAGAACTCTTCAGTACAAACTATCATACTGCTGATGAATTGAATGAGGCTCTCACGCTCAACAAACATTTTGACACTAGCAATGAACTGCTCAAAAAAGGCATAGAGGAACTTTCCTTTGTAATGAGCCAATTATCGCACCTGCCTAAAGATGCGGTTGTTGCAAATTTATCTATTGTTCGGGGCCTCGACTACTACACCGGCACAGTCTATGAAACGCGGTTCCTCGACGACCCCGGCTACGGTTCCATCTGCTCCGGCGGGCGCTATGACGACCTCGCCGGCTCCTATATCAGCAAACACCTCCCCGGCGTCGGCATTTCCATCGGCTTTTCACGGCTCTTTGCCCGGATGCACGAAAAGGGCAAATTGCCTGCCCTGCAAAAATCGCCCGCCGATCTCATGGTGGTGATGCCGTCGGAGGAACAGCGGGCGCAGGTTGCGGCGCTGTGCCAGTCGCTGCGCAGGCGCGGCCTTAAAGTCGAGATGTACCACGCCGCGAAGAAAATCCCCGATCAGCTGAAATACGCAAGCCGCAAGGGCATTCCCTATGTCTGGTTCCCGGAAACGGACGGAAGGCCGCACGAAGTGAAGAACATGACCACCGGCGCGCAATCCCCCGCCGAGCCCCAACACTGGAAGCCGGAAGGAAAAACCCTTGAGCAAGCGGCCTGATCCCGTATCACCGTCATCCCGGCGCAAGCCGGGATCCAGCATCATGCCGTTGAAATGGATCCCGGCTTGCGCCGGGATGACGGCTATCTTGCTGTCTTTCGCGGCATCCGCCGCCGACTACGTCCATACGCCGCCGAATTGCGATTTCCGCATCGACTTCCCCGAAGCCCCGGCGACGGGCGAGCGCTGCAATCCGCAAGACCCGAAAGACTGCTATCCGGTGTTCACGTTCGATAAAGTCTTCGCCCTCGATTCCGGAATCCATGTCACCGCCACCTGCAACAAGGCCGAGAAAGGCATGTTGCAGCGTTACAGCGGCGAGGTCATGCAATACACGCTCGAAGCCATGGCCAAGGGCAACGCGACCGAGTATGAAACCGGCTTTGCCGATCACGGCGACGCGAAGCGAAGGAAGCGACGCTTCTCGGCTCCCGCGCCATGCCGGACGGGACGGATAAAATCTACATGGCGCAATTGTGGATCAGCGAAAATTCCGTCCTCACCATCCAGACGGAAATTACCGGGCCGCAAACCAAGGAAACGGACAGCTTGTTTGTTGATATTATGAAAAGCATCCGCCTTGCGTCATGGGGCGCGCAACCTGCTGAAAAAGAAAACAAAGACAAAGAAGATAAAGAAGACAGCAAAGAGGAATCCGCAGAAACTGAAAAACCTGCCGCAAAGCAGGATGAATAAGGAATTCCTACGCCCCGGGCAATATGCTACGGTTTGACCCGATTTCAGAATTATAAAAACAAGGGAGAAGGCGTATGGGCGCAGATGCACTGCCGCAGCAGATTATTGCCAAACCGGTCGCCAATGACATGAAAAGCAATTCCGCACACAAGCGCAATCCCGGCATGGCGCTCGACCTCGCGCGCATTGAGGACATCCGCGTCAACCTAAGCGCCCTTGAACGCCGCGCCGCCACCCTGCCCGGGCGCCGCAGCGTGAAGAAGGAATATCAGGCCGCATGGCTGCTCAAGGCCGTGTCCTGCATCGACCTCACCACCCTTTCCGGCGACGATACGCCGGGCCGCGTGCAGCGCCTGTGCGCCAAGGCGCGGCAGCCCGTGCGGCAGGATTTGCTTGATGCCATGGGCTTTGACCGCCCGCTGCATACCGGCGCGGTCTGCGTTTATCACGACATGGTTGAAACAGCGGTGAAGGCCCTTGCCGGAACCGATATTCCGGTTGCCGCCGTGTCCACGGGCTTCCCGCACGGCCTCTCCCCGCTGCCGCAAAAACTGGCGGAGATCAAGGCGAGCGTCGATGCGGGCGCGAAGGAAATCGACATCGTCATCACCCGCCACCACGTCCTGCGCGGCGAATGGCAGGCCCTCTATGACGAGGTCAAAGCCTACCGCGAAGCCTGCGGCGAGTCCCGGATCAAAACCATTCTGGCGACGGGCGAGCTGGCAACGCAGCGTAACGTCGCCAAGGCCTCCATGGTCTGCATGATGGCCGGGGCCGATTTCATCAAGACCTCGACCGGGAAGGAAACATCGAACGCCACCCTGCCCGTCACCCTCTCCATGGTGCGGATGATCCGCGCCTATCATGAAATGACCGGGATCAAGGTCGGCTACAAACCGGCGGGCGGCATCTCCAAGGCCAAGGACGCCCTCGTCTATCAGGCCCTGATGAAGGACGAACTGGGTTTCGACTGGCTGCAACCCGCCTTGTTCCGCTTCGGCGCATCGAGCCTCCTTGGCGACATCGAGCGCCAGATCGAGCATTTCGTCACCGGGCATTATTCGGCGGGAAACAGACACCCCATTGGTTAGAGGAAACACACCATGAACAGCCACAAAGAAAACCTAAAAACAGTTGCAGCAATTTCTCTCCTGTTTACATCCGTCGCAGGGGTAGCCCTGATCATTGCCGAGGACTATAGGCGCCATGACGCACCCCCGCCTCTACCTTACGGACAAATAAACGTCTATGATGGCCCAAAACTGGTTTATACAGGCGTTACTGAATTCAGCAGCGTCATCCATGAGAATGGTCACTATGTTTTCAAAGACAAGTGCCAATATAGCCAAGCAGAGGCGCGAGTTCCCGGCGATAATTATGTTTTTAGCCCAGGACGCACTTCGTGTCCTAACATACGGTAAATGTTTCAGCATCATCCCCGCACAAGGCGGGGATGACAAGGCGGAGATAAACAATGACCAAAGTCGCAGAAATTTTTGACAGCATGGAATACGGCCCCGCCCCGGAAGATAAAAAACCGGCGCTGGAATGGATCAAGGCGCAGGATGGAAAATTCGTCTCCGCCGACAAGGCCGCCCGCGTGGCGCAGGAAGAATGGGTTGCTCTGCCCGCGCTCGAGCG
>JACPDM010000100.1 GCA_016184045.1 Micavibrio aeruginosavorus
TTATAGCCGCGATATTCGGCCAGCAACACGCCGTATCCGGCCTTGAGGAAATCCTCAATCCGGGCATAGACATAGGGAATGGTCATGGCATTGCCGTGAAAATAGACGATCACGGGTTTTTTCGGGTCGGACGGCGCCTGATACCAGCCATCAATTGAGAAATCGGCATCCTTTGGCTGTACCGCGATCACCCCCATCTGCGCCGCGCCGACGGATCCGGGGGCAAGGCGGGGATCGCTGGGGAAATAAATGAAATTGCGCTGATAGGCCGTCATGAAGATCATGACGATGAGATAGTATAAAACTGCGACGCCGAGATACCGCCTGACTTTCGCGTTTTTATAGAATTTCATTCTACAATTCCTGTGCCTATTCCTTGAGGCCGGCGCGGTACATGCGGGCATAAAGGCCGCCCAGTGCAATCAGGTCTTCATGCCGCCCTTGTTCCGCCACCTGCCCCTGATCGAGCACGATGATCTGATCCGCATTCTGAACCGTCGAGAGGCGATGTGCAATCACAAGTGTCGTCCGGCCCTTTTGCAATTCGGAAAATGATTTCTGAATGGCCTGCTCCGCCCCGGTATCGAGGGCGGATGTGGCCTCATCCAGCAGCAAGATCGGCGCGTTGCGTAAAATGGCGCGGGCAATGGCGATGCGCTGGCGCTGGCCGCCGGAGAGCTTGACCCCATCCTCGCCCAGTTTCGTGTCATAGCCATCGGGCATGGCGCGGATGAAATCGTCCGCCTCTGCGGCGCGGGCGGCGGCGATGATCTCTTCCTCCGTGGCATCGGCGCGGCCATAGGCGATATTGGCGCGGGCGCTGTCGTCGAAAATGGCGATGTCTTGCGACACCATCGCGATATTGCGCCGCAGGCTTTGCAGGGACAGGTCGCGGAGATCAACCCCGTCGATCAGGACGCGGCCTTCAGACACGTCGTAGAACCGTGGAATCATGTTCATGATGGTCGATTTCCCACCGCCCGAAGGCCCCACCAGCGCCGTCACCTTGCCCGCAGGGATGGACAGGGAAACGCCGCGCAGCGCCGGTGTTTCCGCATCCTGATAGGAAAAGGAAACGTGTTCAAAGCGGATTTCCGGCTGCGCGGCGTGCAGGGCTTTGGCGTCCGCGCGGTCCTTGATTGTGGGCTCCATATCCATCATCTCGAACACACGGTCGGCGCAACCCAGCCCCATTTGCAGCGTATTGTTCAGCTTGGCAAGGCGGCGCATCGGCTCGAACGCCAGCGCAAAGGCGGTAATGAACGACACCAGAGAGCCAACCGTCGTATTGCCGTCCGCGACCTGAAATCCGCCATAGACGACGATGGCGAAAATCGCGAGGCCCACACGCGCAGGATCGCTTCGGCGGCGCGGCGCTTTTCATGATCTTCCATGCCGTAGGCCTTGACCTGCCGGATGCCCTGAAAAATCTGGGAGAGGTGGTCGGAAAGAAAGCCGATTTCCTGCTGGATATTGCCGGAAATCTTGCGCAGCCGCCGCCCGACATAGGTCAGGAACCCACCCGCCGTCGGAAACACCGCCAGCGCCATAAGGGTCAGTTTCCAGTCCTGGTAGAACATGACCCCGATCAGGAAAACCAGCGTAATCACGCTGCGTCCCATTCCGGTCAGGCTGTCCGCCACGGAGGCGCGCATCATCGCGACGTCATTGACGACCCGCGACAGCAACTGGCCGCTGGGGTTGCGGTGAAAGAACGCAAGATCGAGAACCATGAACCGCGCGAACAGATCTTTCTGGATATCGGAAACGATCCCCTGCCCGACGTTGTTCATGATGACGGTATGGAGATAGGTGCAGATCCCCGTGCTGACGAAACAGAACAGAACCCCGAACGCGAGCGGCAGGATCAGGGGTTTGTTACCTTCCACCAGCACATGGTCCATCACAGGCTCCATCAGCCCGGCGAAAGTCGCCGTCAGCGCCGAAGCCGCGAGCATGAACAAAAGGGCAGCGCCGAGGGAGCGCAGATAAGGGCGCAGGTAATCCCGAACCAGACGCTTTACAAGCGTCCATGTCGGCGTGCGGTGTCTGGCGGAATGCGTCATCGTGCCCACAAGCTAGCATGCTGAAACGCAAAGAAAAAGTCTGCTTTAGGCGGTTTTTCGCTTCTTGTGCTTGCGATCCGGCAGGGCCCGGCCCCAGTTCAGGAAATTGACCAGATAGGTCGGGCGGATATTGTGATATTGCAAGATCAGTACATTGAGCGCCTTGTCCACGTCCGCGGGCGATTTGGCTTCGCGGAACGCGCCCCAGTGCAGGCCGCATTTGACAAGGCAGGTATCGATCTCGACCGCCGCAGCGCCGAGAATATCGTGCGCCATGGTGTCCCCGATCATCAGCGTATCGCCGGGGTAAATGCCCTTTTCCTGAAGCATTTTGATGCAGTGATGGAAAATCGGCTTGTGCGGCTTGCCGATATAGCTGACCACGCCGCCAAAATCCTCATAGCGCCGCGCAATCATGCCGGGACCGATGGCGTAGCCGCTGCCGACGACAATGCGGTTGTCAGGATTGGCGCAAATCGCCTTCATGCGCTTGCGGATCGCCTTTTTCAGCAAGGGTTCATAATAATCGACTAGCGTCTTCTGCGGCGCATCGGAACCGCTGATCAGCAGGAAATCGGCAGCTTCAATATCCTCAACGACATTCAGGTGACCCAGCCCGTCGATGATCGAGCGGTCGTCGTTGCGGCTCATCAGGAAACAATTGGCGCCGATGTCCTTGAAAATCCCCTCGTCCTGTTTTTTCAGCCCCTGCCAGGTCAACTCCCCCGAGGTAACGATTTCATCGTACATCCCCGGCCCGATGCCCATGTTCTTGAGGGTTTCGCGGTTTTCCTCCGCGCGGCGTCCGGAGTTTGAAAGGATGATGATGTATTTGTTGCGCTGCTTCAGCTCGCGCAGGCAATCCAGAACCCCGTCATAGGCCTTTTCGCCGTTGTGAAGGACGCCCCACTGGTCGATGATAAAGGCGTTATAACTGTCGGAAACGTCGGAGATACCCTGACAGAATTTGGTTTTTGACATTCTTGCTTCCCGGATTCTTGGTTCTTCCCAAAGGATAGGCAAAAATCCTTCACAAAAGATTATCAAAAATAATCATTTGAAATCAATGCGTTGCCGTCACCCCGAATTGCGCCGGGATGACGGCATCAGGAAGATTGTCAGGCGACCCGCTTTTCTTCGCGATTGAATTTCGCCTCGCGTCCGGCGGCGCTGCACAGGATCGTGTAAAGCCGTCCGGTATCGCTGGACACGAAGGTCGAGGCCAGCAGATCGCCATGATCGTTCGCAACCGCCTGATCGAACATGTCTTCGAACTGGCGCAGGAAGCGGTTGACGTAGGTGCGGAACTCGCTGTCATCGGCGAACTTACTGCGCAGCTTGTCCATCGGCAGCGCATCGCCAAGCTGGCCGAGGCGGCGCGTGAAGGCCCCGATATCGCCCTTCTGGAAGGCTTTCCAGGTTTTCTCCGGCACTTCGCCGTCGATCATCCGGGTCAGATCCACCGAGAGCGAATGCAGGCTTTCGACGATGAACTTGGCGGAGGACAAGAACGCCTCGCGCTGCGTCCGGCCTTCGGCCTTGCGGATATCGTCGATATGCTGCGCCGCGTCCTGCACCGCCTTGAACAGGGCATTGGACTGACGGCTGAACGTAGCCGTCGCGTCATCGGCAGCGCGGATGGCCGTCGACGTAACGCTGACAAGGCGCTCGGACTCGCTGGCCAGCATGTTGCGCGATTGCTCGATGCGGGCGCTCGATTGTCCGGCAGCGTTGCTGATATCGTCCATATGGCCGCGCAATTCGACGACAACCTGACTGATCCGGTCGGCGGATTTCGCGGACGCGTCCGCCACCACCGAAGCCTGATTGCGCAGCTCGGAGCCGTAAGCCTGCGACGTTTGCAACGCCGCCTTCATTTGCTCGGCAACCTCGCGGGTGCGCATCGCGAAGGCATCGCTGGTCTTCTTCAGCTCCATCAGCGTGTCTTTGGACGACTGCACCAGCGTATCGGCTTCGCCGCTGATTTGCGCCACCAGAACCTGTGCCAGTTGCAAGGACTTGGCCGATGCGTCGTTGAGGCGCTGGCTTTCGTCGCGGGCAACGTCGCCGGTTTCACGGAAACGGCCAATCACGCGGTCGGACGTATTGTCAACCATGGTGGCCGATTTGCCGATCTCGCCGATAACGTCATGCATGCGGGTCAGCGATTGCGCCACAGCTTCGGTCAGCTCATGGAACTGTTCGTTGATCGCTTTCTGGATCGACTCGATCTTCAGCAAGGCCTGATCCGTGACAAGGTGGATATCCGAGGACTGATCTTCAAGCGAAGACTGGATATCGCGCATCTTGTCGCTGGCGGAACGGGCCGCCGTTTCGATTTCTATCACGCGGGATTGCAGGTCGTCGCTCGACGTCCGCAGGATCTCCGCCGCCTGATCGGCCCCGCTGCGCAAGGAAGACAGGCGGTCTTCGAAGACGACGCCGATCTGCTTCATGCGCTCGAGATTGCTGGTGGTCGTGTCGTCGAAATTGACGCGCAGTTTTTCGTAGCGGTCATGCGCCTGCCCGGCCTGATCGATGGCGCGGGTAAAGAGCGGCTCGAACCCGCTTGCCGTTTCTTCAAGCGCGGCGCGCACAGAGGCGATCGACGTCGTGGCCGTGTCAGACTGAGCCTTTAGCGTACCGACCTGCTGGCCAACTGCCAGATCCAGCGCGCGAAGCTCGCCAACGGCTTTTTCGACCACGCCGGAGACTTCCGCATAGCGTCCGGCAAGCTGCCCTTCCAGCGCGGTTACATCCTCAACCGCCGATCCGGCCAGCCTGTGCAGGCGATCGGCCTGCCCTTCCAGTGCCTGCCGCACCAGTTCGACATCGCCCAGAGCCTTGCGGACTTCCTCCGAAAGACCGTCGCGTTGCAGGGCCATTTGCTCGTTGATCGAGCGGGAATGCCCGGCGATCTGCCCCGCGAGGGTGGAGATATCCTGCGCCTGACCGCGCAGCACGCCGCGGATATGCTCGGCGGAATCTTTCGCCTTTTCGCTGGCTTCGTTCAGATCGGCCACGCGGCGGCGCAGCGTGTTTTCGATCTCGGCATGCTTGTGATCTGCATCCGCGACGACATGAATCATGTCCTTCAGCGGATCGGCCAGAGCCGAGCGCACCGATTCAATCCGGTCCACCATATTGGCGGTGGATATGGTGATTTTCTCCGACTGGTCTTCGACCGCGGCGGAGAGTTTTTCAACCTGCGCGTCGGCAAGGCGGGATGCCTCCTCGATCTGCGTGCGGCTGCGCTCCAGCATCGTGACGATGGACTGGATATGGGCGACATTCCCGGACCCTGCGGCGTTGAGCTGCTCGATATGGTCGCGGGTGGAGTCGATCAGCCCTTCCGCCTGCGTCTTGGCGGACTGGGTCGATTGCTCCAGCGATTCAATAGCGCGGCGCACGGCGCTGCTGATCGATTCCGCGCCGCTTAAGGCCGTGCCTATGGCTTCGCCCAACTTGTTGGCGGCAGAAATCCCGGCCTGCTCGATGGTTTCTGCTTCGGCGGCAAGGGCGCGGGCGGTATCGCGCAGGCTTCCCGCCTGCCCGCCGATGCGCTCTTCCAGCTGCGCGGTTTTGACAACGATGGACTCGGCAGCCTCGTTGAGGTTGCCAAGGCTTGAATTGATCGTTCCGGCGATACGCTCGGCCTGAAGGGCGACGTTCTCCGCCCCCTTGTCCAGCGCTTCGCGGTGATCCTGAATGGTCTGGCTGGATTTGGTCATGGCTTCCAGCGTGCGGGCGGTCATCTGGTCCAGATTGTCGATCTGCCCCTCGATGCTGGCCGACAGGCGCACGGTTTCGGCGGATACTTTTTCCGCCGCCTGCGTAAGACCGGTGGTGTGAGTGTCAAACTGCCCGGACAGGGCGTTCAGGCGGTCGGCAACGTCATCCACGGCCTTGTTCAGGCTTTCATAGCTGCCCTCAAGGCTGGCTTCGATGTCTTTGGTCTTGTCCTTGGCGGCATCGGCGGCGTTCAGGATCTTGTCCGCGCCGCGGCCAAGAGCGGATTCCATTTCGTCGGCCTTGGCCAGAACGGTCTTGCTGAGCTGCGCGCTCATGCAGCGTGTCGGCCAGACGGTCGATATGAAATTCGGTCTTTTTGGACAGGCCGACAAAATCGCGAATTTCGGCACGCAGACCCATGCGGGCGCGCTGGATGGATTTGATCACAGCCTTGGACGAGGCCGCGAGATCGGCGGCCTGACGGCAGAGGGCTTCGATGTCGCGGTGAACGACGCGGGAGCGCTCTTCCGTCGGGAAGATGAGGGATTGCAACTCGCCGCGCAGGGCCTCGGCATAATGCTGAACGTCGGCGCTGCGCTGGATGGTGGAGATAATCATCCACAGCAGGGCAACAGGCGCCAGAATCCCGGCGATCATCGCCCCCAGCTCATGCGGAGCAACCCCGGTGAACGAGCCCGTATCAACAGCATAGAAACCGCAGACCGCGATCCAGAACACGGAAAGGAACAACCCGCCCGCCTGCAGAGCCTTGGCGAAAATGCCCGGACGGAAATGCCCAGCATTGAGGGGAGAGAGCATCAGCACCGGTTCATCGTCAATATCATCGGGGCGCGTGGCGCGCAGGTTGCCAAGCCCGGCTTCCAGCGCCGGGGCGGGAGAGGCGGCATCGGCAGCTTTCTCGTCTTCCGCCGGGGGGACGTTATCAACATCCGGCGCGGCCGTGATGCGAAGGCTCTTGAGGCCCGATTTGATCCGGTATTCGTGGCTGCGCCGGGCGGATAAGGCAGCCAGCGGAGATGCTAAACTGGATTCTGAAGAATCAACTGCATCAGTTTGTTTTTCAACAATATTTTCATCATCCTGTTTCATGGAAAATGGATGTGTCATCGGTCGCTCCCGGGGCCACGCACAAAGTTCAACTGTCTGGAATTGGCTGCATTACCGCATGAAAGAAAGCGCCGAACAAGATTGAATCCCTTGCCCGATTAAAGTTATGCACCGGGGAATTGACCCCGGTGCACATTTTACAGAAAGATACTAAGCGTTGACGGCGTTCAGCCTGCTCTTCCGCACCCCGTAAGCGAAGTAAATCACCAGCCCGACCGCCAGCCAGAGAACGAAACGTTCATGCGTATGCGAAGGCAGGAAGGCGATCAACGCGCCGCAGGACAAAATGCCAAGGGCGGGAAGGATAACCCCGCCAGGCGCCTTGAAGGGGCGCGGCATGTCCGGATTGGTCTTGCGCAGGACCAGAACGCCGCCGCAAACCAGCACGAAGGCCGCAAGCGTCCCGATATTGACCAGCTCCGCCAGAGCCCCCAGCGGAATGAACCCGGCCATAACCGCCATGATCAGCCCGCAGATCACTGTGTTCTTGACCGGGGTATGGGTCTTGTCGCTGACCTTTGAGAAAAAGGCCGGCAACAGCCCGTCGCGCGACATGGCCACCAGAATCCGCGTCAGGCCGTAATACAGCACCAGCATCACCGTGGTCAGCCCTGTAATCACCCCCGTCGCCACCAGCGCCGAAGCCCAGTTGACGCCGATTTTCTGCAGTGCGAACGCCACAGGCGACGACACGTTAAGTTCCGTATAGGGCACGATCAAAGTCAGAAGCCCGGAAACAACGATATAAATCAGGGTACAGAACACCAATGAGGCGAGAATGCCGATCGGCACATCTTTTTGAGGATTCTTCGCCTCCTCCACCGCCGTCGAAACGGCATCGAAACCGACATAGGCGAAAAACACGACAGAAGCACCCGCCAGAATACCGATGGGTTTGTCCAGTTCGTTATGGGAGAACCAGCCGAACGGCATGAACGGGCTCCAGTTGGCGGGATTGATATGAAAGACCGCCACGGCCACAAAAATCGTGATGGTCAGCAGCTTGATAAACACCATCGCCGCATTCAGGCGGGCGCTTTCCTTGACCCCGACAATCAGCATCCCCATCAGGATCAGGATGATTGCCACAGCCGGAAGATTGACCAGACCGCCATCCGGCGCGCCCGTCACTGAATCCACGGCAAAAGGCCCCTTGGTCAGCATCTCCGGCAAGCCAAGGCCGATCGCGGTCAGCGCGTTGTTGAAATACCCCGACCAGCCATTGGCGACCGCCGCGACGGCAACACCATACTCGAGGATCAAATCCCAGCCGATGATCCAGGCGATCAATTCCCCGAAAGCTGCATAGGAATAGCCGTACGCGCTGCCGCAGCCGCCGACGCTCGAAGCCAGTTCAGCGTAAGCCAGCGCCGCGAAAGCACAGGCTACCCCCGCCACAACGAAAGAAAGGATAACCGCAGGGCCGGATGTCGTCGCCGCCGCCACGCCGGTCAGCACGAAGATCCCCGTGCCGATAATCGCCCCGATCCCGAGCAAGGTCAGGTCAAACGCGCTCAGGACACGGCGCAGGCCGATATCGCATTCATTATTGACCGGTTTCCGGCGGAAAAGGTTTTGCATGGTGGCCCCTGTTATTCTCTGTCTGAAAAAAGGAAGGATAGGCCCATAAAAAAACCCCGTCCAGACGGGGTTTTTTTGTTATTCACAGCGTCTTTCCATTATTTCGTGCAAATCGGGTGCGAAACCGGATGGCCGGGGAAGAATGTTCCCGCCCATTTCTGGATATCCGAGTTCCCCATGGTCGAAACCTTCTGGATGCGCGGCATATAGTGGTTGCAGAACAGGTCCGGGCGCATTTTCGCAGCATCGAGGGAAATCTTGTTGGCGAACTGGGTTCGCATGGTGTTCAGGGACGATTCCGGGTTGGGCGCGCCGGTGCGGCTGAAATAGCCAAGGAGCGTGTTTTCATACGCCGCGAAAAGGTTGGCGTGCTTTGCGGTAAATTCACGGTAGCTCTGGTATAGGTTTTTCTGTCCCGCCGGGGTCATGTGCTGGCAGTTCAGGCCGATCACCATCAACTCGCTGTGAATGCGGATCGCCTGTTCGGCGACAGCTTCCTGCTGCGTGTAGCAGCCGGAAACGCGGGTTGGTTTCACGGTGACAATCGCCTCCGCAAGGGCCACCTGCGAGAACGACACAAGGGCGAGAACGACACCGAAAACAGCCAGAAATCTCATGTTTTTTCCTTTTTAAAGCACACCGCTCAAGGGGTTCTATCGGACTTGTCAGGGCTCGCGCAAGCCCATTCTAGCATATGATCCACGGGAAACATTGTGGATAATCCCCGCAGATCACGCGTTTTTATCCACCGACTTATCCACAGGCCTATGCCTTAACGCTTGTGCGGTTTGGGCGAAGTTGCCTCCCGCGAAAGCCTGTGCGCCTCGGACATATTCAGGTTGTTCCGGTCACTGGTCAGCTGGAACGCCACCGCGCCAAGCTGCCCTTTGGCCTCCATCGCGGCGTCAAAAGCCTTTCGCAGGGAAACCGCCCCTTCGCGGCCCTTCATCGACAATTTGCCGTTCTGGATGGCCTCCATAGCCGATTTGCAATCCATGTGGATCAGGACGTTGCTTCCGGCGGGGACGGCGCGCATGGCGTCCGCCGCCGCGCTCAGTTCCGCGACATCGGAGCCGTAATTGAAGGAATCTTTCAGTTGCGGCAGGGTCAGCGCTCTGGTTTCCTCTTTTCCATCGGCATGGCGGATCACCCACCCTGCCCCGGCGACATTCGTCGCCTGACGGTAGCTGCCATCGCACCAGATATTAACGGCGTTCTTTTTACCGGACATAACCCTTGCTCCCCTTGCCTTTGCGTTCAGAAAAACAAGGGCTAGCAGCATCCCGCCATTATCGCAAACAATTTTTGCCCGAATAACTTGATATCCCTGCTTTCTTTATGCTTTAACCCGCCCTATGACCGCGAGCGCGACCAAGAAACTTTATATCAAGACCTGGGGCTGTCAGATGAACGTCTATGACAGCAACCGGATGGCGGACATCCTGCATCCGCTCGGCTACCGCGCCGTGGATACGCCGGACGACGCCGACATGGTCATTCTCAACACCTGCCATATCCGCGAGAAAGCCACGGACAAAGTGTTCTCCGACCTTGGCCGGATGCGCGACCACAAGAATATCCGCAAGGCCAAGGGGAAAAAAACCCTGATCGCCGTCGCGGGCTGCGTCGCGCAGGCGGAAGGCGACGTCATTTTAGAGCGCGCCCCTTATGTCGATATGGTCTTCGGGCCGCAGGCCTATCACGAATTGCCGGAGATGATTATCCGCGCCACGGGCGAACGCGTCATCAATACCGATCTTGGCACGGACTCCAAATTTGACTCCCTGCCCGCCGACCACGCGGCGCAGGATGGCCCGACGGCGTTCCTGTCCATCCAGGAAGGCTGCGACAAATTCTGCACGTTCTGCGTCGTTCCCTATACGCGGGGTGCGGAATATTCACGCCCTGCCGAAGATATTCTGAACGAAGCAAAACGCCTGCGCGACCGGGGTGTGGTTGAAATCACCCTCCTCGGCCAGAACGTCAACGCCTGGCACGGCGACGGCGCGGACGGGCTTGGCGGCCTGATCGCAAGGATTGCGGATATTGATGGAATCGCGCGTATCCGTTACATGACCTCCCACCCGCGCGATATGGATGACACACTGATCGACGCGCACCGCGACATCAGGCAGCTGATGCCGTTCCTGCATCTTCCGGTGCAGAGCGGATCGGATGAAATCCTGAAAACGATGAACCGCAAGCATACGGCGGACCATTACCGCGACATCATCGCCCGCGTGCGCAAGGCGCGGCCAGACATCGCCCTGTCTTCCGATTTCATCGTCGGCTTTCCGGGCGAAACCGAAAAGCATTTCGAGGAGACGCTGCAACTGATCCGCGATATCGGCTTCACCACGTCCTATTCCTTCAAATACAGCGCCCGCCCCGGCACGCCCGCCGCGAACATGCAGGGCCTTATTCCTGAAAAAGTGAAGGATGAACGGGTGCAGCGGATTCAGGAATTGCTGTTCGCGCAGCACACCGCTTTTAACACCGCCTGCATCGGCCAGACGCTTGATGTGCTGATGGACGGCTATGGCCGCGGGGAAAGCCAGTTGCATGGCCGCACCCCGTATAATCAGGCCATTCACATTACGACCGACCGCGCCAATTTCGGCAAAATCCTGCCGGTCAGAATTACCGCCGCCACCGCGACATCGGTCAGCGGCGAAATTGTTGCCTGAACGAAACAACAACAAAGAGGAGTGTACCGACCATGATCAGCAGCGAAACCGAAAAACCCAGACGCTGGGACAGAAATTTCAGCGCAATTCTGGGCAGTTTTTCCAGCGCCGCGACGCAGCAGGCCCCGGCAACGGCAAAACCGGAGCAAAAACCCGCCCCCGCGACGACCGGGGAAAAACCGGGCACCTGGACATACAGGCAACTGGATCTCTTCTAAGAGCACCCTCACGGGCGGCCTGTTGCGGGGCTTGCTATAGAAACTGGCTACAGGCTCTGAAATTCAAAGAGAGTGCCGCGTGCGCGATATAAGAGAAAAAATAAATAAAAACAATCGTATACAGACTACATTAGGGGCCATCTTTATGGCCGCCGCGCAATTCCTGTCCAGCTGCACGCCCGTCACCGGGGAAGAAAATCTGACGGGCTCCACGCCTCTTGCCCAGATTCAGGAGCAGGGCGATGCGCGCCTGAAACGCATTGTTGCCCGCCTGCGGAGCAGCACTTTAGGTGAACAGCTTTATGCCTATGCCGTTCAGGGAAATACTCGCATTCAATGGATTACCAAAGGCAACAAAGCAGGCGCTTATAGCGCCGACAACAAACTGATTGAACTGAAAGTCAGCATGCCCGATGACGCGCTGATCCTGACTTTGGCGCATGAACTGCGCCATCACTGGCAATTTACAGCGCTCAAGCTCAGGACATGGATCAATAGCCCGATCCAGCAATGGCAGCTCATGCGATTTGTGGAAGCAGATGCCTGTGCCTTTACAGCCCATTTTTCTGCCCAA